>NZ_JBHXRK010000005.1:0-305058 GCF_042716875.1 Streptomyces sp. NPDC058646
AGCAGGAGGCAGCGCGGCAAAAGGGGGCAACCCGGAGGCACAGAACGGACAGGCCGAGCGTCGCTCCATCCGGCGCAGACACAAACTCCGCCTGAAGGAAGCCCTGCTCGGCAGGTCCCGTGGCGGCCTGACCAGCAAGATTCATCTCGCAGCGGACCGAAGATGCCGTCCGCTCGCGTTGGTCCTGACCGCCGGACAGGCCGGGGACAGCCCGCAGTTCGTTCCCGTGCTCGCGCGGGTGAAGGTCCGCCTGCCCGTCGGCCGTCCCCGCACGACTCCCGGCGCGGTCGCCGCGGACAAGGCCTACTCGTCCCGCGGCAACCGCTCCTACCTGCGCAGACGCGGTATCAAGGCAGTCATCCCGGAAAAGCGGGACCAGGCCGCCAACCGCAAGAAGAAGGGCACACGAGGCGGCCGACCCTTCAGCCACGACGCCGACCTCTACAAGGAACGAAACACGGTCGAGCGCCTGATCAACAAGCTGAAGGCCTGGCGAGGCATCGCCACCCGCTGCGACAAGAGCCCGGACAGCTACCTCGCCGGCCTCCACCTCCGCGCCGCAATGATCTGGATCGACCACCTGATCAAGACCACCGAATGATCACGACATCACACAGGCCCTAGTAGCCGGGGGTGAAGTAGGCGCCGGGCTGGGGCACGGCGTAGGCGTTCCCCAGGCTGAAGGGAACCGTGACCCACGGGGACGCGTTGCCCGCGGCGCCCACCGCGATCGCCTCGACGAAGTGCCCTCCCTCGTTCCAGGCCCAGCCGGGCTGCCAGGTCCAGCTGCCGTCGGCCATGACCCCGCACGTGCCCAGGGCGACCCCGCCCTCCTGGAACTCCACGCGGACGGCTCCCGGGGCGTATCCCGAGAAGGTCACGGCGGGGCCGTGCAGCTGCTGGCGGGCGGCCGGGGCCGTCACCGTCAGTACGAGGGGCTGGGCGGGCATCGGCGCCTGGACCGGGGCGGCTGCCGCGACCGGGGCGGGCGCGGCCTCCTGCGCGGTCTCCGGGTCCACGGCGGTGAAGATCACTTCGGTCCGCTCGGACTGGTAGTTGTTCGCGTCGGCCGCGAAGAGCCGGATGACGTGCCGTCCCTTGGCCCAGGGCTTGTCCCGCTCCCAGGTCCAGCTGCCGTCGGCGGCGACGGGCGCGGCGCCCTGGTACTTGCCGTCCTCCCACAGGCTGACCCGTACCGCTCCCGGCGCCGTCCCCACGAAGCGGATGGCGTCGCGGGCCGTCCGGTCGTTCGCGGCCGGACTCAGGACCACCGGCCGGGGGAAGGAGTCGCCCCGTACCTGCGAGGTCTCGGTGAGGTACGCGTCGATGGCCGACGTGTCGCGCTCCGGCTCCTCGCAGCCGTTGCGGACCATGCCGATCCGGGGGGCGATGCCGTCGACGAGGAGGTTCAGCAGCCCCATGATGGCGGGGAGGTTGCGCAGCGTCACCTTGCCGTGACCGGTGATCAGGGAGGAGTCGTTGTACACGAAGTTGAAGTTCTCGTGTCTTTGGAACAGCCCGATGAACGGCTCCACCTGGCGGGTGTACTGCTCGTCCTGGGGCGAGGAGATCAGGTAGATGTTGGCCGAAGGGTTGGCCCCGCTGCGCACCAGATCGGGCAGGACGGAGTCGAGGACGCGGACGTTCTGCTCCGTCACCTCCCCCATCATCAGGCGGGCCGCGCTGGGGATCCCCTCCTTGACGTACGTTCCGATCAGGAACTGGGGCACGCTGGCCAGAATGTTCCGGAAGCCGTACTTCAGGCCGAAGTAGATCGCCGCGCTGCCACCCTTGGAGCTGCCGAACATGGTGCAGTCGTCCGGCGTCAGGGAAAGGGAGTTCATGACGCGGGAGATGAGTCCGGCGACGGACTGTTCCAGGGCGAAGTCCATGCCCTTGCACAGGTAGTAGCTGTTCGCGCCGTCGAACAGGTCCCTGATCCACAGGATGTTCGACCGGACCTTGTCGAGGACACCGTTCGACCATCCGTACTCGCCGGGCGCGGTGAAGTTGGCGAAGACGACGACCAGGTGCCGGTTTCCGTTCTTGGCGTGGGAGAACCGGTATTCGACGGGCACCGGCCCGGAGGACTCCACGCCGGTGAAGATGCGGCGCGTGTTCTGGGCTGCGTTAGACATGCTCGGAATCCATTCTTCTCACCGCTTGCCGTGGCACCTGGTCGAGGGTCTGCTGACGCCAGGGCGAGGCCTGGCCGATGTTGTCGTGTCCGGGCGCGCCGCCGACCGGCGCCTGCGCGTGCGCGGGGTCGAGGTCTCCTCCGGCGATCAGGATGCGGTCGGTCAGCCTGGCCGAGGCGTGGCCGTCGTCGAGGTCGCAGAACTCCTGCTGGAACCAGCGGTACCGGGCGGCGTAGTCCTGCTGGACCCGGTCGAGGTGACGGATCGCGCCGATCAGTTCCGGGGAGTTGAACAGCAGGGGGCCGGGTGCGGACTGCTCGAAGTCGAAGTAGAAGCCCCGCAGGGTGTCCCGGTAGTGGTCGAGGTCGTACGTGAAGAAGAGGATCGGCCGCCCGGTGTTGACGAAGTCGAACATGAGGGAGGAGTAGTCCGTGATCATCACGTCGGTGATGAGGGAGAGGTCCGCCATGTCCGGGTAGTCGGACACGTCGAACACGAAGCCGTCACCGGCACCGGGCACCTGGTCCACCACGTTGGGATGGCGCCGTACCAGGAGGACGTGGTCCCGGCCGAGCTGCGCGCGGGCGTCCTCGAGGTCGATGCGGAAGTCGAGCTTGTACTTGCCGGGCGCGTAGAACTGGTCGTCGCGCCAGGTCGGCGCGTACATGATGACCTTCTTGTCCGGCGGCAGGCCGATGCGGTGGCGCACCTGTGCGGCGCGCTGCCCGGAGTCCGCGCGGCGCAGAACGTCGTTGCGCGGGTAGCCGCTCTCGACCATCTCGCCGGGGAAGCGGAAGGCGCGCTGGAGGATCGGGGTGCTGAAGCTGTTCGGGGACACGAGCATGTCCCAGTTCTGCACCTCCTTCTCCACCCGCTCCAGGTACCGCTTGTCAGCGAAGTGCACGGCCTCGATGTCGTGGCCGATCTTCTTGAGCGGGGTGCCGTGCCAGGTCTGCACGACGATCTGGCCTTCGCGCTTCTGGAACCAGTCGGGCAGGTGGTTGTTGGCGATGACGTACCGCGCCCGGCCGAGGGCCTCGTACCACTCGGGGGACCACATGCGGACGGGGCGGGCGGTGGGGGGCACGGCGACCTGGTCGTCACGCACGACCCACAGGTGCTCGACGGGCACGCCCCGGCGGACCATCTCCTCGTGCAGTGCGCGCGGGCTGTCGGAGTACTGCGTGCCCTTGAAGGCGTCGAAGAGCACGGTCCGGGTCACGGGCTTGCGACGGGCTTCCGGGTACTTCTTGGTGCGCATCAGCTTCTGCCGGTACGGTCCGCGGGCCTCGTCCGGCATCGCCGAGTGGACCAGGAGGGAGAGCCGGTCGTACGCCTCCGCCTGGAGTTCGTAGCGCCGCTCGTCGACGGTCAGTTCGCTGGGGAGCGCGGGGATCAGTTCCTGCGTCATCTTGACCATGAGGTCGCCGGACCGGTTCTCCGGAGCGACCGCGGAGGGGTCGTGGCGGCGCAGGAAGAAGTCCCAGCGGCCGGAGGCCAGCGGGATGTCGCCGGCCAGGGTGCGGACGGCCGCGGGCGCCAGGACGAAGCGGAACTCCTGGCCGTACCAGGTGACCGGGACGACGCGTTCGGCGCCGTGGGCGCGCGACCGTACGACGATGTGGGCGGAGGCGAACTCGGCCGCGCTCAGCCTGTCCTCCGCGGCGTAGCTCACGGCGATCTCGAGGGAGCCGTCCTCGTGCCAGGTGGCCGACGTGGCCAGCGGCAGGGTGTCCCGCTCGAACAGCACCACGTATCCGGAGCCGTTGCGGTGCACGAACACCTCGCGGTCACCGGTGTCGGTCTGCAGTTCCGCGGGCAGACGGTAGTGGCCGTCGGTGGCGTCCTCGGCCATCACGGGATAGATGGCCGCCTTGCGCCCCTCGACGTGGAGGGTGGTCTTCCAGCCGTTGCTGCCGGTGTTCCAGGTCTGCGGGATGCCGTCGGTGGACGCCGTGCGGTGGCCGGGGACCAGGGCCTTGACCGGGATGCGGGTGACGAAGGTGTACCAGCCTTCGCCGCCGGGCTTGAAGTGGACCCAGGAGTCGTTGCGACCGGCGCCGCCCATGCTCGTCACCCGGAACTTGCCCCACTCGGGCATCTTGGGTCCCAGGTACACACCGCGCAGTTCGAGGTGGTCGCCGGCGATCCGGTGCCGGGTGATGCGGCAACGAACCCTTTCCACACGGAGCTTGAGCTTGCCCTGGAGGAAGAGCGGTACCACCCGGGTGTTCTTGTCCACGTAGTGGTAGGGCGGGTTCGCGGCGCTGCCCGCGCCACCGCGGACGATGCCCTTGTAGCGGAACAGGCCGCGGCTGAGCACGCCGGCCGCCACGTCCCACGTGCCCTCGGTCCACTCGCCCTTGCGCTTGAGCCGGGAGACGTCGAAGCGGACCTGGAAGCCGGACCAGTCGTAGCAGTACCGGTTCTGCTGGGAGTGCTCGGTGGCCTGCGGATAGTAGGTGGTCTTCGCCTTGGCGACGAGGACGCGGCCCTGCTTCTTGTTCCGCAGCGCGATCGCCTTCATCGACATGTGCCGCTTGTGCACGTTGATGAAACGGACGTAGGCGCAGCCCTCGAGGGTCAGTTGGCCGGAGTCGTCCCAGCGGGCGGCGGTCAGCGAACCGTGCAGCGACAGTTCCTTGTCCAGCCGGTACGCGCTCTTGTCGAGGCCGACCGAACGGTCTCCGAGGTACGGGTAGTTGAGGTACCGGTGCAGGCGCCGCTGGACGGGCAGCGGTCCGCCCTTGCGCTCGAACTCGACGACGTCGAGCAGTTCCTTCAGCCGGCCTTCGCGCACCAGGAGCCACTTGACGCGGGCGTCGGCGGGAAGCTCGTCGATGATGTCGTCGTCGGCCTCGTCGAGGAACTCGTTCGCCCAGCGCATGAACGCGTCGCGGTACTCCTCGTCGGCGTCCGGCAGCACCTTCAGGTGCAGCATCAGGTCCGACTTCAGACAGGCGAGGTCGTACTTGCGCTTGTGCTCGCTGTAGGAGCGGGCGCGGTGTCCGGCGAGGAAGCGGCTGACCGACTGCACGGCGGAGACCCGGTCCCGCAGGTTGCTGAACTCGGTGTGCCGCTGGGTGATGGAGGGGGCGGCACCGCCCTCGCGCCGGCGCCAGAAATAGACGACGTCCGTGAGGATGTCCACCTTGGCCGCGCGGAAGTGGGCGAACATGTTGACCCAGGAGTCCTCGTACATGACGCCCTCGGGGAAGGCCATGTAGTGGTAGTCCCAGAAGGACCGCCGGAACACCTTGTTCCACACGGTCCGGTCGTAGATGAGCTCCGGCAGCTTGGTGATGTGCGTCCCGCGCTTGGCGCGCTGCATGGGCGCTTTGTGCAGCGGCGACTGCCACCGCTTGGTGGAGTTCATCATCTGGACGTTGCCCGAGACGAAATCGGATCCGGAGGCTTCGAGGGTCTGTACGAGCAACTCGTAGGCGTACTCGGGGATGACGTCGTCGCCGTCCACGAACGCCAGGAACTCGGCCTGGGGATGGGCTGCGCGGATGCCGACATTACGAGCATGACCCGGACCCATCGGCTCCTGGCGCAGCAGCCTGAAACGGGGGTCGCGGCGGGAGAAGTCGGCGGCGATCGCGGTCGAGGAGTCGGTCGAGCCGTCGTCGACCATGATGACCTCGAGGTCGCGGAACGTCTGCCTGGCTATCGACTCCAGACATTCCTCGAGGTAGATCTCGACATCCTGGAACGGAACGACGACACTCAGGCGGGGCGTACCTGCCACTCAGAAAACTCCTCGATCGTCACACTCGTCGCCGGAGCGCGCCGAGTTGCCGCAACGCGCCACCGGCCCGCCCCTGACTCCGGCCACACACCGCCCCCGCGCACTCACCCCACCCCTGAGCCTGCGATCCGCACACTTATGCGATCCTCACAGGGCCAGCGCAGCGTAAGCCACTTGATGAAGGGCGGGCAAGTGTGAGGGGAGCCGCCGTCCCCTTGAATATTCACACCTGCGAATGTGCGGCCACGTTCCGGACGTGAGCGACCCGCCAACTCCCACCGGTTCGGGCACGCGTGCGCCGACGGGCGCATTCCGGTCGCCTCGGACCCGCACCCCGGTGAGGAATGTCACCCCACCGTGCGCCAGGGGCCGAAGGCGAGGCCCGGGGCGGCGAGATCCTGCCGGGCGATCCGCAGTCCGCCGTCCATGTCGACCATCGCGATCGCGACCGAGCCGTGGGCGTCGAGCGCAACCGCCGGGAGCCCGGCGCACCGCTCCCCCACGGGGGCCCACCAGGCTCCGTACTGCTCACCCTCCGTCGGGTAGGCCGCGATTTCGGGATACCCCTCGGCGCCCCGCTGCAACAGGACCGTGCAGTCATACCCGTTGAGGTGCGTACGGACGACGCCGACCGGGCCGATCCCGCCTGAACCGCCCAGAGAGGCGGGCCGGCGCCCCGGCCCGGCAGCGGCCTGCGGGCGGTAGGCGATGACACTGCCGTCCGCCGGGTGGCGCCAGAAGTAGGTGCCGGAACCGGGGCCCGTCTCGTGACAGCTGTACGTGCCCTCGACGGCATCGGCCTCCGTGCGCCCCAGCCATCGGAAGTCGCCTCCCGGCACGTCCTGGCCCCAGTACGCCGCCCCGCCGCGGAACGGGGCGAGGAACTCCGCGCGTCCCTGGGAGGTCACGAGCGGAACGACTGAGCCCCGCACCCATTTGCCCTGGTAGTCCGCCCAGTCGCCCCACCTGCCGTCGGCGTACTGGGTGCGGCCGCGCACACCGGCTCCGAACCGGGCGACGACGACATGCAGCGAGCCCGCTCCGTCGGACAGGACCACCGGGTCCCCCGGCGGCGGGGCCTGTGCCTCCGCCGCGAACGGATTGCCCACCGTGCGCCAGTCGCTGAGCGGCCGGCCCGTCTGGTACTGGGCCGCGATGACGAACTCGCGGCCGTCCGGAGCGCCGTCCCGCTGCCGTACGCCGGCGAACCAGACGAAGCCCTGGGCGTCCTGGGCCAGCGTGAACCGGCCGGTCCAGCCCTCTACGGGGAACAGGTCCGGTCCCTGCCAGCGGTCGGAGCCCGGGGCCGATTCCGTCCAGCGCACCACGCCCTCGGGGCAGCTCGCGTAGGCGGTGAGGCGGCCGTCGCGGCCCAGGCGCAGCCAGCCCGGGGTCGCCCCGCCGCCGTCGGCGGCGGTGGCTATCGCGGAGCCCAGGACCGCGGGCGGAGCGGTGACGTCCCGGTCCGCTTCCGCACGTCCCCGTCGCGCCATGTCCTGCCCACTCCCGCCCGTGCTCTGCTCGTGCTCGTTCCGCTGCGTACGTCGGCCGGTCCAGCCGGGCCGGGGGACAACTTACGGCAGTCCGCCGGGGTGCCGGCCCCTGGGTCCGGGCTTGCCCACCCCCGCCGTCCGCGCTCAGTGGCCGCCGCGCGGTTCCCGGCAGCCGCCCTCCATGTACGCCCCGTGGGCCTCGACCTTGACGGGGCTGCCGAGCCATCCGGTGACGCAGGGGCCGACCCCCTTGATCGCGTAGGCGAAGCCCAGCGCACCGCCGCTGCGGTAGACGTCGCCACCGGCGATCTCGTAGCCCAGCGCCGTCAGCGCGGACGTCAGCCCCTCCTCGGTGACCGGCATGACGGCACCGGGCCCGGCCAGGGCGTTCTTGATGCGGCGCGCGTGCGCCTCGCCCCGGCACCGGGCTTCGGGCTTCAACCCGGCCTGCTTCTTGAAGGCGTTGTTCTCGGCGTGCTTGGCCGCCTCGGGGTCCGTGGGCAGGGCGTCCGGCGGGCCGGAAGCGGCGGCCGTCGCCGTCCCCTCGGCGGCGCAGCGTGCCGCGATGTCCGGAAACGCTTTGTCGTGCGCGGCCTTGGCGACCGCCGCGTCCGCGGCGACGTCCGGGGACCGGGACGCGGACGCGGACCCGGACGGGATCCCGGTGGCGGAGACGGCCGACGGAGCACCGCCCCCGTCCGCAGCCCGCGTGCTCCCGCAGGCGGTCAGGGCGAGCAGGCCGACGGCCAGCGTGGCGGCGGTGAGCAGGGTCGGGCGTGTCACAGAGGTCTCCGTTTCCCTCACGGGCGGGCAAGGTTGCCGATTATGCCCGGCCGGTGTCGACCGCCGGCGTGCGGTACGGGGTGCGCGCCGTCCCGCCGGGAGGACGTCATCAGGCCAGTTTTTGACCTGCCCCTGACAATTCAAGGTCCCTGTGCCACGCTCCGTGGCGCACTCCCCGCGAGGCCCGCGGGCCTCGCCTCACCCCCACAAGGACGTGACAAGGAGGAGCGACATGAGGCACATCCCCACGCTCACCGCACTGGCCGCACTGGTGGTCGCGGCAACCGTCACCATCACCGTGCCGGCGACCGCGGCAGGACCCGCGGCCGACCAGAAGGCCGACGGCGTGATCGTCGTGGCGGGCAGCACCTGCACGTGGACCGGAGCGAGCACCAGCGCCGCCCCGCCCAGCGCCCTCACTGTCGACCGCACCACGGTCAACAAGCCCGGCGGCAACCTCAGCTGTGACGGGAACATCACCGCATCCCTCAACAACAACCCCGCCTTCGCCTTCGACGACACCGCCGGCGTGGTGACCACCGACCTCATCGACATCACCGGCAAACAGAGCTTCATCTCCTGCCGGTACAAGGCGACGAGCCTTGTCTGGGACAGGGACGGGACCACCCGGAAATACGTCAACCGGCCCTTCACGGCCACCAAGACCTCGGGCAGCTTCCTCTGTCCGGGCTCGGTCACCACCGCGGCCGGGGACGCCTCCGTGCTCTTCCGCTGACCCGCCGGGGTGTCCCGCTGACCCGTGGCACGGTCATCGGCTGCCGGTCCCGTACCCCAACCTCGCGGACGGGACCGGCAGTCCGCCGCCGAGCCCCGGGGCACTCCGTGGCCCGTCGGTCTCCGTCAGGCTCCGACCGAGCCGAGGGCGGCAAGGATCTCGCCCGTGGTGGTGACCTTGCCGAGGCGCGGGGAGATCTTGCCGAAGGTGTGGGCGTGCGAGTCGGCGTCCGTGTCGGCGGTGGCGTCCTCGGCGAAGACCAGCTCGTAGCTGTGCTCCCAGGCGGTCCGGGCGGTGGATTCGACGCCCGCACTGGTGGAGATGCCCGCCAGGACGATGCGGTGGACGCCCCGCCGGCGCAACTGGAGGTCCAGCTCGGTGCCGGTGAAGGCGCCCCAGTGGCGCTTGGTCACCACGATGTCGCCGTCGGCGGGGAGTTTCGCGGGGAACTCGGAGAAGGCCGGGGGCGGCGCGGCTGCCGGACCGGGCCGGTCCGCGGCCGCGACGGGCAGGTCCCCGCCGTCGGCCGACCAGGCCACCCTGACGAGTACGACGGGCAGCTTCCTGGCCCGGAAGGCTTCCGCCAGCCGGACGCCCTGGCGGAGGACCTCGTCGGCGGGGCGGCTGACGGGCAGGGCGAGGATCCCCTTCTGAAGGTCGATCAGGACGAGGGCGGTCTGCGCGTCGAGGTTCAGGCCGGTCATCAGGAGGCTCTTCCTTCGGTTCGGTCCGACGGGCGGACACAAGGACACCGGAGGCGAGCGCACACCGGCGCGGGCGGTCCTACTGCCGCCTGCCGGGGCCCTTCCCGGCCTCCGGGGCGATCAGGGCGGTCATGCCGGGGTCCAGCTCGGAGCCGTCGACGAGCAGGGCCTCGACCGTGCGGGTCTCCGGGTCGATGTCGGCTTCCATACCCTCGCCGGTGTAGCGGGGGTAGCCGGAGGCGCCCGTGGCGCCGGTCGCCTCGACGACGGCCGACCGCAGGGGGTGGTCCGCCTGGGGGGCGCCGGTCCGGTTCTTGACGTGCTCGGGTACCAACAGGATCTCGAAACGCTGCGGCTCGGTGCTCATGGCCCGACGCTAGACACCGCCGCTGCGGCCGTGCAAGAACCGTCGGGCCCGGCGGGGAGCACGGCGGGCAAATGTCACGAGGTCGGCTCTGTGGCCGGGGGCGTACGAGTCCCGCGCGGGCGACGACCGGGCCGATGAGGTACGCCGTGAAGGTGGGGGTCAGGGCCAGGCGCAGGAAACCCCGGGAGAGGTCGGTCAGGTCCACGAGGGCCCGCTCGGCGGTGGTGAGTCAGCGCAGGGCGGCGCGGTCGTGGTGGACGTAGGTGGCGCCGGCGCCGGTGAGCCGTACGGCCCGGCCGGCGCCGGCCCCGGCCCCGAGGGCGGGGAGCGCACCGTCATCACGCTGGCCGGCAAGTACTTTCCGACGAAACCCTTCTGAAACGCCACAGAGCCTTCCGCCCGACTGCTGGGGGAAGGCTCTGCCACGTGCGGGTCGGTGCCCAAGGGCCCGGCCTCGCGACCGGTGCGTGCCTGCGGACGTGACGGATCCGTGGATCCGGGCGGAACAAGCCGGGGCCCCGTGGGCACTCGCGCAGGCGTCGGAGGCCCCGGCTCGCAGAGGGGACTTCGTCAGCTGCCGGCCGAGAGGTTGCCGGACAGGACGGGGATGTTGCTGAGGATGTGCGAGAGCGGCTCGTCACCCTTGGCCTGGGTGGAGTTCTCGGTGCACTGCTGGTTCTGCGGGTTCGACAGGATGTTGACGTCCTGGACGCCGATGTTGGCGAGGACCGCCACCAGGGACTGGGCGTTGACCTTGGCCGGAAGGCCGATGCAGGGCTTGTTGAGCGTGCCCTGGACCAGGCCGAGCTGCGGGCTCAGGTCGCCGTGGGTCTTCTGGTTGCCGTAGATCTGCTGGGCACCGTTGCCGTTGACCGTGTTGATCCCGTTGTCGTTGCCGATGGCCATGGCCGGGGCGGCCATGGCGGCACCCACGCCTACGAGGGAGGCGGTGGCGGCTGCGGTGGCCATCATCTTCTTGATCATCATTGGTCCTTCTGTTGCACGAGTGCACGGTGGTGAGCGCCTTGATCAACGGCGGACTCCGGGGCGGGTTGCGCAGCTTCACCCGTTCAGCCCCCCGCACCGTCCGCGCGGACGGCAATCCGCAGGTCGGTCACACAGGGCTGTCGCCGGATCCGGGCAACCGGCGTCATGGCCCCATGACCCCGGGCTCCGGACCCCCGGCAGGCGGGTCGGCGAAGTCCCTCGGGGGCTCAGGTCCGGGCTGCGTGGGTCCAGAACTCCCGCATCAGCGCGGGGGCCTGCGGGCTGTCCATCTCGCGCTGGGTGAGCAGGACGGTGACCGTGCCGGTGGCGGGGACCACGTGGGCGGCGGTGCCGGTGCCCCCGATCCAGCCGTAGCGTCCGGGCACGTTCCAGGGGTCGAGGCGGGCCACGTCGACGGAGCCCCCGTACCCCCAGCCCTGCCCGTCCAGGAAGAGCGCGCCCGCCTCGCGCTGCGGTGCGCTGAGGTGGTCGGTGGTCATCTGCCGCACGGAGTCCGCCGAGAGCAGCCGCCCGCCCGGGTACGCGCCCTCCGCGAGGAGCAGCCGGCCGAAGGCGTGCAGGTCGTCGGCGGTGGAGACGAGCCCGCCCGCTCCGGAGGGGAACGGGGGCACGGAGCTCCACTGGCCGCCGGGCGCGTCGGCCAGGTCCAGGGCCTTGCCGTCGGGGGCTGTCCGGTAGTAGCTGGTGAAGCGGTGGAGTCCGGCCGGCGGCACGGCGAAGCCGGTGTCGCGCATGCCGAGCGGCTCGAAGACCCGCTCGGCCAGCAGGTCCGGGAGCGAACGGCCCGCGGCGCGCGCGAGGAGCACCCCGAGGATGTCGGAGCAGGTGTTGTACAGCCATTGGTGGCCCGGCTGGTACAGGAGCGGGATCCGGGCCAGCGTCGCCGTCCAGGCGTCCGGCTCCGCGATCCGCTGGGGCTGCGGCGGGCCCTGCTGCAATTCGCTGATCAGGGGCTGGAGCGCGGGCAGAGAGAAGTCTGAGGGGAAGCCGTACCCGGCCCGGGAGGTGAGCAGGTCGGCGACGGTGATCGGGCGGTCTGCGGGAACGACGTCGTCGACGAGTGAGGACGGCGTACGGACGACCACCGGTGCGGCGAGTTCCGGCAGCCAGCGCGCCACGGGCGCGTCGAGGGCGAGGAGCCCGTCCTCGATCAGCATCATCGTGGCCGCCGCGGTCACCGGCTTGGTGAGCGAGGCGACCCGGAAGTGGGAGTCGCGGGCCATGGGCGCGGTGCCGGCCGTGTCGAGCGAGCCGACCGCGGCGGCTTCGACCTCGTCGCCGCGGGCGATCAGTGCCACCGCGCCGGGCACCGTCCCGTCGATGACCCAGGCCTCAAGGAGACTGCGCAGCTCGCTCATGGTCCACCTTCTCGTGCGTACGGGACGCGCCGGGAGGGGACCGGCGCGGGACGTCGTAGGAGAAGACTGCCGCCGCGGCCCCCGTTCACCGGTACGACACGGCCGCGACGCGGCGTCCGCCGGACGGACCCGCGGCCGCGTCTCCACGACAGCCGCCCCGGTCCCGCCTCGGCGGGCGGCCGCCCGAACTTCCGTGCCCAGCCGCCTCCTTGCCCCCGTGGCGCACCGGTCCCCCACCCCACCGTTCAAGATCATCCGGAGCGGAATGACCCGTACGACCACGACGAACACGCTGCATACGGCAACTCCCGACGATGCTCCGCCGATCGGTCGCCCCCTGGCCCGCGGCCGTTCCCGACGCGGACACCATCCGGGATCTGCGGCTGCCGGGAGGCGGCCCGGTGCTGTGGGGTGATGGGGCGCCCGGCGGCCTGAGGGGCGCCCGCGCGGGCCCGGGCGGCAGGGCCTCAGGCCGCCGGGACCACCGAGACCCTTATCGCCGCGGCCCATTCCTCCAGCAGCATCGCGTGCCGGACGCGCTCGGCGTCGGACAGACGGCCCTCGGCGCGGGCGAACAGCCCGCGGATGTCCGAGTTGATCTCGGCGAGGGGACGCTCGGGGGCGGGATGGTCAGGGGTCGGGCTCACGTGATCAAGGATAGGGGGCCGCTCGGGGCGCGGTGGACGGTGTCCGTCATGCGGACGCGTCCGCGGGCGCCCGGAACGGACCCGTTCGGCGAGGACCTCCGTGCGGTGGGCCTCGTACGGCTCCCGCCGCACCGGAGGTCTTCGCCCTGCTCCTGACCGGCAGGACACCCCCTAGGGGAGGGAGAGTCTGCCCCGCTTGAGCCGGAGGATCTCGTCCGAGGCCGAGGCCACGTGCGGGGAGTGGGTGACGACGATGACGCACTTGCCCTCGTCGCGCGCGAGCTTGCGGAACACCTCGATGATGTCGGCCGCGGTGTCGTGGTCCAGTGCGCCGGTGGGTTCGTCGGCGAAGAGGACGTCCACCTCGCAGGCCAGGGCCCGGGCGATGGCGACGCGCTGCTGCTGGCCGCCCGAGAGCTGGAGGGTGCGGCGGTGCTGGTCGGCCCGGTCGATGCCGAGGAGGTCCAGGAGTTCCACTGCGCGCTGCTTGTGGCGTCGCCCCTTCACCCGGGTGATCTCCATGGCGGAGGTGATGTTCTGGACTGCGGTCATGTACGTGAGCAGGTTCAGGGACTGGAAGACCGTGGCGGCGTGCTGGTTGCGGTAGGTGCCGAGGCCGATCTCCCGTACGTCACGGCCGTCGAAGCGGACGGTGCCCGCGGTGGGCGTGTCCAGGCCGCTGGCGAGTGACAGGAGGGTGGTCTTGCCGCTGCCCGAGGGGCCGATCACCGCGTACGTGCGGCCCGCCTCGAAGGCGTAGTCGATGCTCTTGAGGACCGTGCGCTTCCCGGATCCGGAGCGGTAGGTGTGGCTCACGCCGGCCAGTTCGAGGATCGCCGCCATGGTCAGTTTCCCTTCGAGAGGATGTCGCGGGGGGAGGCGCAGCACGCGGACGCCGGGCAGGAGCGCGGCGATCGCGAGGCCGGTGGCGCCGATCCGGCCGATGTCGGCCGGGCCGACGCGGATGTCCATGCGGTCGATGGGTGCGGGCTCGTCCTGGCCTGAGGTGGAGGGGGAGCCGGAGCCTCCCGCGATGGCGCTGGGGTCCGGTCGCCGGTTCTCGGAGGCGGCCTGTTCCCGTGCCGAGGAGACCTCGCCGGCGAGCAGCCGGTCGCCGACGGCCTGGGACAGGAACTGGCCGCCCGCCGCCGCGAGTCCGACGGCCACCAGGGCGCAGGCCGCGACCTCCACCAGGTGCTGGGCGAGCAGTTTCGGCTTCCGTTCGCCGAGGGACAGCAGGATGCCCAGCTCGTTGCGGCGTTCGCGCAGGTTCGAGGCCACGACGAGGGCGAGGATCGCGGTTCCGCCGACGGCCACGTCGGACACGGAAGAGGAAGGACAGGGGCTGCGGCGTGCGCGTACTGGTGGTGGAGGACGAGGCGTACATGGCGCGGGTCCTGGAGATCGGACTGCGCCGGGAGGCCATGGCCGTCGACGTCGTGCACGACGGGCAGGCCGCCCTCGACCGCCTGGCCGTCCACGACTACGACGCGGTGGTCCTCGACCGGGACCTGCCCGAGGTGCACGGCGACGAGGTGTGCCGGCGCCTCCAGACCCTCGACCCGGGGTGCCGGATCCTGATGCTCACGGCGGCCGGCCGGCTGGGCGACAAGGTGGCGGGGCTGTCCCTGGGGGCCGACGACTACCTGTCCAAACCCTTCGACTTTCCCGAGCTGGTGGCCCGGCTGCGGGCCCTGTACCCGCGCAGCCCGGCCGCGTACGCGCCCGTACTGGCCTTCGCCGACGTCACCTTCGACACCCACCGCCGGCGCGTCGCGCGGGCGGGCACGGAGGTCCGGCTCACGCCGAAGGAACTCGCCGTGCTGGAGCTGCTGATGCGTGCCGAGGGCGGGGTGGTGAGTGCCGAGTACCTGCTGGAGAAGGCGTGGGACGCGCACGCCGACCCCTTGACCAACGCGGTGCGGCTGGTGGTGCACACGCTGCGCAGGAAGCTGGGCGAGCCGCAGCTCGTCCGGACCGCGGTCGGGGCCGGCTACTACCTCGGCGACGCGTGAGCCGCCGCCCCCGGCCGCGCGGCCCGCGCACGCGCACCCGCCGCCTCGGCATCCGGGGCCGGCTGTTCGCCGGGTTCGCGGGTGCGCTCGCCGTCTGCGCGGCGCTGATGGTGACCATCATCTACGTCGGCATCCGCTACGTACCCACGTACGACATCCCGGTGCGGCTGGCTTCCACGGGCCCCATGCCCCCTTCGTTCCAGGGGTCGGAGGGCCCTTCGGGGCCGGATCCGCAGACCCGGGAGTCCCCGCAGACCGGGCAGGTACCGGCCAAGGGCAGCCCGTACGAGGGGGCCGCCGCCACCAAGTCGGTGCGTACGAAGCAGGACGTGTGGGCGGCGGTGCTCGGCGTCTCGACGGCCGGGGTGCTGGTGATCATGGCGGTGGGGCTGGGCGCCGGGTGGGTCGTGTCCCGGCGGCTGCTCGCGCCCCTGCACGAGGTGAGCCGAGCCGCCGCGAAGGTCCGCGACGGGAACCTGTCCTACCGGATCGACGCGGACGGGCCGGACGACGAACTCCGGCAGCTGGCCGACACCTTCGACGGCATGCTGGAACGGCTGGAGGAGTCCTTCGCCGCGCACCAGCGCTTCGCCGCGAACGCCTCGCACGAGCTGCTCACCCCACTGGCCACGACCCGGGCGATCCTGCAGATCGCCGCCGAGGACAGCAGCGGCGAGGAGCTGGCCGAGCTGGCCCCGATGCTGCGGGAGACCAACGAGCGCAACATCGCCGTGGTCCGGGCCCTGCTGGACCTGGCCGGGGCCGAGCACGCGCCCTTCGACCCCGATCCGGTGGACCTGACGGCGCTGGTACGGCAGACCGCGCGGGAGCGGGAGTTCTCGGCCGGACAGCGGGACGTGGTCGTACGGGTGCATGCGGCGGCGGGAGCCGAAGTACCGGGGAACGCTGCGCTGCTGCGCCAGTTGGTGACGAACCTGCTCGACAATGCGATCGGCCACAACACCCCGGGCGGTGAGGTACGGCTGGCCGTCCGGCAGGGCGACGGCATCGTCCTGGAGGTCGAGAACACCGGCCCCCGCGTGGACGGGGCTTGCATGGAGCGGCTCTTCGAGCCCTTCTACCGGGTGCGGCCCCGGGTGGGCGCGGGGCACGGGCTGGGACTGGCGATCGTCCGCTCGATCGCGGCGGCGCACCGGGGCTCGGTCACGGCGGAGACCCGGCCCGAGGGCGGCCTGAACGTACGGGCCAGGTTCCCGGCCCGCTGACTCCCTCGGCCGGGTGCCGGGCCACCGGGGCCCGCTCGGCCGGGCACCGGACCGCCGGCGCCCCGGACGGCGCGCGGCGGGCGCGCGAGGTCCGGGGCCGGGAGCGGGGTCTCGTCAGTTGTCGGACCCGACGGTGTTGTCGTGCCCCGCGTTGAACACGTCGTCGGCGGCGAACTGGAGCCAGTCGCCGAAGACGAGCGTGTACGAGGTCTCGGCCGGGGCGTAGACCACGACGTCGGCACTGGCCGCGGACGCACCGCCGAGGACGATGGCACCGGCGGCGAGGACGGACAGCACGGAACGGACGGAACGCATGGATCCACCTTTCGAGGGGGGGGGAACGGGCACCCCAGAACCTAGAGAGGACTCGTTCCGCTGTCCCGGCGCACGGCCGGGCACGGCCAAGACCAAGCCGATTGGACGAGCGCGGGGCGGGAGGACCCGGGGGCCTTCGGCCGGCCGGAAGGGGCCCTCTACCCTGGCCCCATGAAGATCATCGACCTTGAGCCCGGCGACCCCCGCCTGATCGGCGACCTGCTCCCGGTGCTGCGCGAACTCCGCCCCCACCTCACCGAGGACCTGTTCCGCTCCGTCCTCGCCGAGGGCCACCCCCAGGGGCTGCGCTTCACCGCCGCGTACGACGCGGACGGACACTGCGTGGGCGCGGCCGGCTGGCGGACCGTCGCCAACACCTACCTGGTCCGCAAGCTCTACGTCGACGACCTGGTCACCAGCGCCGCCGCCCGCTCCACCGGGGTGGGTCACGCACTGCTCGCCCACTTGGAGGACCACGCCAGGGCCGCTTCCTGCACGACCCTCGCCCTCGATTCGGGAACCCAGCGGACCGAAGCGCACCGCTTCTACTTCCGCGAGCGGATGTCCGTGACGGCCTTCAGCTTCGAGAAGCCCCTCGGCTGAGCAGCGGCCCCCGCGCAGCCGCGGGTTCGGTCGCGGGCCGTGACCGAACCGAAGCCGCCCCGAGGCCCGCTCGGTCTCGTGGCCGGAAACGGTGGTTGCTAGGTTCCGGGTCAGCCGACCTCGGGGGACCGAACTCATGCCTACGCCTGCCGGACGCCGCCGTGCCCTGACCGCCGCGGCCACGGCCGCGCTCCTGCTGGCGGGGCCGGTCGGCTGCGGGGACGAGACGGGCGCGGCGGCGCCCGCGGGCGCGGCCGTGCCCGGGCCGCCGGGCCCCGCCACCCCCTCCGGTTCCCCCTCGCCTCCGGCGAGCGCGAGCGCGTCGGGGGCGGGGGTGGCGTCGCAGGCGGGGGCGGCACCGGCTTCCGCCGCACCGTCCGTGCCGCCCCGCGCCACGGCCTCCGCGCCGGCGCCCCCGTCCTCGGCACGGGTGACGACCGCGCCCGCGGCCCCGACACGGCTGACGGTGGCGGTCGAGACCAGGAGCGGGCGGCTGGCCCTCGTACGCGGCGGGCCGGCGCAGGAGTTCACCGTCACCCTGCGCAACGGGAACTCGGCGTCGTACGGGCACCTGCTGGTCGCCTTCCAGATGGAGTTCCTGCCGGGCGGACCCGGCGACCGGCCGGGGACGGGGCCGGGCTTCCAGCTGGAACGCTTCGACCAGGCCTCGGGCTCCTGGCGATCCGCCACCCTCAGGATCGCCAACGACGCCCTGCCGGAGGCTCTGTTCACGGGCGGCACGCCGCTGGCCCGGGACTCCGTCCGCGTCGAGCGCTACCGGCTGCGGGCGACCGCGGGCGGGCCGACGGGCAGCAGCCCGGTGGTGGTGTCCTTCATCGACACGGACACCGACCGGCAGGTCGCGGGCCACGTCTCGCTGCCGCACGGCACCCGCTGATGTCGTCGCTGTTACCGTCACGGCATGTCCAAGACCGAAATAGACGTGGTGACCGCCGAGTTCTACGGCGCCTTCGACAACCGGGGCGGCCGCGCGGCCGACGTGGCCCGGATCCGCCGCCTGCTCATTCCGGGCGGTGTGATCGTCAATACCGGCCCGGAGTTCACGGCCTACACCGCCGACGAGTTCGTCGAGCCCCGTGAACGGCTGCTGGCCAGCGGCCGTCTGGTGGAGTTCTCCGAGTGGGAGACGTCCGAGCGCACCGAGATCTCGGGCGACATCGCCTCGCGGTTCGGCGAGTACCGCAAGTCCGGGATCCTGGACGGCGAGCCCTTCGAGGGCGGCGGGACGAAGACCATCCAGTTCGTGCGCACTCCTGCGGGCTGGCGGATCACCGCGTTCGCCTGGCACGACCGGCCCTGACCTGTCGCCCCGGCATCGGGGGCGGCCGGGGCCGAGTATGACCGAACGGTCACAAGATCTGCCGCGGGGAACGGACCGGGCACGGTGTCCCTCTAGGGATGCGGCGGGGTTCCTGCGGGGCCCCGCCTTACGGTATCGGCATGAACCGGCGGGCCGCCGGTCACCGCGCGTGCGGTGCGGCGGCGGCTGCCTGGGGTGAGCGGCAAGGCGGGGCAGGAATGAAGGCGGTAAGGGTGGCGGGCGGTTCCCCGGACGGTCCGGAGGAGGAAGGAACCGAGGTCGCGGCGACGGAATCCGGTACGGCGGGCACGACCGCCCCCGCCGGCGGCGGCCCGGACGCGACCGAGGCGCCGGCCGGCACCGGCGACCCCGAGAGGGCCGGGACACCGGACGCCGAGAACGACGGGCCCGAGGAGCCGTCCGCCGAAGCTGCAGCCGGAACCGCAGCCGAGGCGGACGCGGACCCGGACACCGGTGGCGCCCTGCCCCGGGGCGGGACCGGCGACGCGACGCCCGAGGAACCCGAGGCCGACGCCGGGGTCGACGAGAACGACGCCGCCCCCGCGGCCGGCCAGGATGCCCCTGCCGCGCCCCGCCGGGAGGGCACGGCCGACGCCACGGACGAGGCGGAGCCCGACGCCCGGACCGCCGGCAAGGCTGCCCCCGCAGCCGCGCCCGACGCCACGGACGAAGCCGAGCCGAAGGCCGAGCCCGGGACCCCGACCGAGGCGAAGGCCGACGCCGACGCCGAGGACGAGCCCCACACGAAGGCGGACGCCGAAGCCGAGACCGGCCCGGCCGACGCCGAGGACGAGCCCGCGGCCAGGCCCGGGGCCGACGCCCCACCCGCAGCCCGGCCCCAGGCGAAGGCCGAGGGCGACACCAAGGCCGCCGGAGCCGACGCCAAGGACGAGGCCGGGACAAACCAGGCCGACACCGAGCCCGAGGCCCGGGCGAAGGCCGACGGTGACACCAAGACCGGCCGAGCCGACGCCAAAGACGAGCCCCAGGCGAAGACCGACGCCGAGACCGCGCGAGCCGACGCCAAGGACGAGCCCGGGCCCCAGGCGAAGGCCGACGCCGAGACCGGCCCGGCCGACGCCAAGCCCGAGGCCCGGCCCCAGGCCAAGGCCGACGCCGACGCCGAGACCGCCCGAGCCGACACCAAGGACGAGGCCGGGGCAAAGACCCCAGCCGACGCCGAGCCCGAGACCCAGACCCAGACCGAGGCAAAGGCCCAGACCGACGCCGAGCCCCGCCGGGCCGACGCCGAGGCCAAGACCCAGGCCGACCCCGACGCCGAGGGCACCGGCGAAGCCGGGGCCGGGCCGGCGGGGCAGCGGGTGCCGTCCTGGGCCCGGGACGCCGGGCACGACCCCGAGCGGACCAGCCGGTTCGTCGCACTCAAGGACCTGGACTCCCCCGCCCCCGCCAAGGCCCCGGTTCCGCCTCAGACCCGAACCCCGGCCCCGGCCTCAGCCCGGCCGGCGGTCGTGGAGCCGACCCGCGAGGCCCCGCTGCCGCCGCTGGACCTGCTGGCCGAGCTGACCAACACCGCTCCCCCGCCGGAGACCCCGCGCCGGACGGCCCTGCGGCGCGTCAAGGTGTGGACCCCGATCCTGCTCCTCCTGGCGGGTGCCGCCGCCGGTGCCCAGCTGCTGCGTCCGCTGCCCTCCCCGCAGATCGTCGCCGCCGCGCAGACGCACACCGTCGACGGGCAGTTCTCCGTACCGTGGCCCGCCAAGGGCCAGGGCGCCGTCCGGGTCCCCGGCTCCGGCGACATCGGCACCTTCGGTGAGCAGAAACCCGTACCGACCGCCAGCGTCGCCAAGGTGATGACGGCGTACGTCGTCCTCAAGGGCCACCCGCTGCGCAAGGGCGAGGCCGGCCCGCAGATCGTGGTCGACGCGAAGGCCGTGGAGGAGGGCACCTCCGAGAACGAGTCCCGGATCGAAGGGCTCACCGTCGGTGCCAAGTTCAGTCAGCAGGACATGCTGAAGATGCTGATGATCCCTTCGGGCAACAACGCCGCCCGGCTGCTGGCGCGCTGGGACACCGGCACCGGCTCCGAGGCCGCCTTCGTCGAGAAGATGAACGCCGCCGCGAAGGAACTCGGCATGAAGGACACCACGTACACGGACCCCAGCGGTCTGGACGCGGGAACCGTCAGCACCGCCACGGACCAGCTGAAGCTCGCCGAGGCGGTCATGAAGGACGAGGTGTTCCGCGCGATCGTCGCCCTGCCGAGCGCCGAGATCAAGGGACTCCCGAAGGCCATCCAGAACAACAACGACCTGCTCACGGTCAACGGCCTGAGCGTCCGGGGCATCAAGACGGGGTCGAGCACGCCGGCGGGCGGGGCCCTGATGTGGGCGGCGTACAAGTCCGTGGGCGACGAGACCCCGCTGATCCTGGGCACGTTGATGGAGCAGCGCGTGGACGGCCCGGACCTCAACGCGGAGAACAGCCTGAAGCTGGTGAAGGCGAACAGCCGGAAGATCATCGAGGCGGTACGGGGAGCCCTCGCGTCGACCCCGGTGGTCCGCAAGGGCCAGGTCGTGGGCCACGTGGACGACGGCCTCGGGGGCCGCACCCCGCTCGTCGCCACGAAGGACCTGAACGTGATCGGCGTACCGGGGCAGCAGCTGACGCTCACCCTGCGCGGGGGATCCTCGCCGACCCCGCACACCGCGAAGGCCGGCTCCGAGCTCGGCGTCCTGACGGTCGGGGACGGGGAGGGCGCGAAGAGCATACCCGTGGCGGTGCAGGGCGCCCTGGCGGAGCCCTCCTTCGGCACGCGGATCACGCGTCTGGGCTAGAACGCCGCGCGGCTCCTCGGGGGTGTCCACCCCGCCGTACGGAGGCGGTCGCCGCCCCGGGAGTTCCCCGGGGCGGCGACCGTCTCCGCGTTCGTGCCGCGCGCAGCCGTCACACGTTCGGCGGCACCCGGGACGGGCGGCCCGCGCCGCGCGTGAGGGAGTACCCGAAGAGGCCCGCGAGGGCGGCGAGTACTCCGCCGGCCGCGGTCCACAGCCAGCGGTCGGACCACCAGCCGCCGGACCAGCCGCCCTCCGGCTCGCGCAGGGCCCCGGTGACGGTGGCGGGGACCAGGGGCGCCGCGAGGGCGCCGTCCACGGCGTGGGCGCCGCCGGTCTCCGCCACCGTGGCCTCGACGGCTGCGCGCACCGGCAGGCCCAGGTCCTCCTCGGGCAGGTCGAGGACCGTCAGCCGTACGTAGTAGCTGCCCGGCAGGGGGTCGTTGGACCAGGGCTCCGCGCCGGCCCGGACGGTGCGCAGGGTGCAGGACAGTTCGACCGTGGGGGCATCCTTGGCGGCGGCCCGGGCCTGTGCGCCGTAGGTGCACGCCTGGCGGCGGCGCAGCCCGTCGTACACGTCGAGCTGCCAGGTCGAGGCGCCGTGCCGGAGCGCCGGTTCGGGCAGCGTGACCGCGGCCTTCACCGTGACGCGCTGCTGCGCGTCGACGGGCAGCACCCAGTAGAGGTAGTCGCCGGTGGACGCCCCGGCGGTGGCCTGCTGGCCCGGTCGCAGCGGTGTGGCGGTACGGAAGCCGGTGCCCGCCTCGGTCGGGGCGGCGTCACCCTTGCCGTCGGTGGGGCGGGGGCTCGCCGGCGGGGTGCCGGCGGCTGCCGTTCCGGCGGTGGTGAGGGCGGCGGCCGCGGCCAGCAGGGCGGCGGTCAGCACGCGTACGGTACGCATCAGTTGGTCCTCCAGACGGAGATGCGCCAGCGCGAGATCCAGCCCCACACCAGCCCGGCCACCAGTCCGGTGAGCACGAGGGCGGCGAGCAGCCACCAGCCGCGCCCGAGTCCGAACGCGGCCGCGTCGGACGGCTCGTCGGGTCCGTCGACCAGCTCGACGGTCAGCTCCAGCGGCATGCCCGGGGTGGTCTTGACGGAGGCGGGTGCGGAGAAGGAGTTGCTGACCTGGATGCAGACGGTCTCCGCGGCCCCTTCGCCGTCCCGGCCTCCGGCGCCGTTCCCGTCCTCCCCGGAGGCGTCGGTCCCGGCCTTCGGGTAGCGCAGGCCGGTCGAGATGACGTCGGTGCGCCCGTCGCCCGCCTCGGAGCCGCGGACGATCTCCCGCCCGTGGAGGGTGGTGGCCCGCAGCAGGAGGCCGTAGTCGTTGTTGACGGCCCGGTCGGCGGCGAGGCTGACGGAGGCGCGCAGTTCCTGGCCGGGGCGGACGTCGACCCGGTACCAGCGGTGCTCGCCGAAGGTCTCGCGGTCGCTGTAGAGGCCGGGCTTCAGCTGCGGGGCGTTCGCGCACTGCTGCGCGCCTTCGGTGGCCACCGGGTTGACGGCCGGGTCGGCCGCCCGGTCCACCAACTGTTTCACCCTGCTGGAGAGTTCGTCCTTGTGCTGCACCGCGGTGTACGTGCCGCCGGTGGCTTCGGCGATGCAGGTGAGCTGGGCGCGGGTCTTGGCGTCGGGGACCAGGCCGAGGGTGTCGATGACGAGGTGGATGCCCTTGGCGGCGATGTCGCGGGCCACTTCGCAGGGGTCGAGGGGGGCGCAGGTGTCCTCGCCGTCGGTGATGAGGACGATCCGTTTGGTCGCTTCACCGCCTTCGAGGTCCTGGGCCGCGCCGAGCAGAGCCGGTCCGATGGGCGTCCAGCCGGTGGGGGCGAGGGTCGCGACGGCGGTCTTGGCCTCGGTCCGGTTCAACGGCCCGACGGGGTAGAGCTGCTTGGTGTCCTTGCAGCCCTGTTCCCGGTCGTCACCGGGGTAGGTGGCCCCCAGCGTGCGTATGCCGAGCCGTACTTCGTCGGGGACCGCGTCGATGACCTCGTTGAAGGCCTGCTTCGCGGCGGCCATCCGGGACTGGCCGTCGATGTCGGTCGCGCGCATGGAGCCGCTGACGTCCAGGACGAGGTCGACCTTGGGGGGTTCCTTGGCCTTCGGCCCGTCGGCGGCGGTGGCGCTCGCCGGGAAGAGCCCGACGGCCAGGGCGGCGAGCAGGCCGCACGCCCCGGCCGCAAGCCGTGTTCTTGTGATCATCGCCGGATCGTATTGAGGATCTTCCGGCAATCCAAAACAGGGCTTTCGTCACGCCTTTCGGGCCTACCGGACCGGGGATTCCGGGTTCTGGGTGCCCGGGGCGAAGGCGGCCGCGAGGTGGGCGGCCAGCGCTTCGGGGTCGGGCGGGGTCAGGCGGGCGGCGAGGTAGCCGTCCGGGCGGAGGACGAAGGCGGTCGTCCGGTCCACCACCCAGAGGCGGGCGAACTCGCCGCCGGTGTCGCGGTAGGCGGCCTGGACGCCGGTAGCGGCCGGCGCGTCGGGGGCGAGGATCACGCAGGTGTCGACCCGGCCGCCGGAGAACTCAGCGGCCGTCCGGGCGAGTTCGTCGATCCATCCGCCCGTGGTCCCGCCCGCGGTCCCGGTCCCGGTCCGGTTGTCTTCGGCCTTGGCGTCGACGTACAGGAGCAGGAGGTGATCGCGGTCGCGCAGGAGGTCGTACAGGCGCAGCGGGTAGGTCGCGATGGAGCGGGTGAGGCCGGTGCTGTCCGGGGCCCTGTCGCCCGGTCGGGGTCCGGGGCCTTCGCCGGGCGGGTCCACGATCGGGCTGCCCCGGTAGCCGACGAGCAGTTGGGCCTCGCGCAGGATCAGGGTGGCGGGGTCGTCCGGGTCGGCCTCGATGCCCTGGACGGCGTGCCGCACCGTGCGGCCCACGACTTCTTCGCCGACGGGCCGGCGTTCGGCGTCGTAGCTGGCGAGGAGTCCGGGGCGGGCTCGCCCGTCGAGGGCGAGGGCGAGCTTCCAGGCCAGGTTCCAGGCGTCCTGGATGCCGGTGTTCATGCCCTGGGCGCCCGTCGGGGGATGGATGTGCGCCGCGTCGCCGGCGACGAAGACCCGGTCGACGGCGTAGCGGTCCACGATCCGGTGGCTGATCCGGAACACCGAGGCCCAGCGCATGTCGGAGGCCTTGGTGGGGCGGGGTGACAGCCGGTCCAGGACGGCCTGGATGTCGGGGAGTCCGGGCAGCCGGGCGCTCTGCTGCAGTCCGTGGGCGACCCCGTCGGCCGCCGCGCCCTGCGGGGCTGCGGTGTCCGGTGCGGCCTGGGCCGACAGCGCGGGCGGGACCAGCATCGACATCCGGTAGCGGCCGCGGCCCGGCAGCGGGATGCACACCAGGGCGTCGTCGACGGCGCCGGCGGCGTCGCGGTGCATGGAGCGGACGCCGTAGCCCTGGGGAAGGTCCCAGTCGACGGCGACGTCGGCGAGCATGTACTCCTCGGCGAAGGTCCCGCCCCCGTAGGTGAGCCCGAGCCCCTTGCGGACGGTGCTGTGCGCACCGTCGCAGCCGACCAGGTACCGGGTCCGCAGCTCTTCCTCCGCGCCGGAGGCGGTGCGCAGACGGCAGGTGACGCCCTCGGCGTCCTGGGTGAACGACACCAGCTCGACGCCGCGCTCGACACGGGTGCCGTACCGGGCCAGGAACCCGTCGAGGATCCGCTCGGTCTCGTACTGCGGCAGTGCGGCGAACCCGTACGGGACCTCCGGCGGCAGTGCGAGTTCGATGCGGGCCTGTTCGGTGCCGTTGACGTAGAGCAGCTGGCCGCGCAGGGGGACGGCCGCGTCCAGGGCGGTGCGGACCAGTCCCGTGCGGTCCCAGAGCTCCAGGGTGCGCGGCTGGATCCCCACCGCTTTGGCGAACGGGAGCCGGGCGGGCAGGCGGTCGACGATCCGGCAGGAGACGCCCCGTCTGCGGAGCTCCCCCGCCGCCGTCAGTCCGACGGGTCCGGCGCCCGTGACCAGTACCTCCGTCGCGTAGGTGTGTGGCACTGACGCCTCCCGGGCGTGCATCCCCGAACGGATCCCGTGCCCCTCCATCGTCGGCGTCCGCCGGGCCCGCGGCATCTTTACTCGATGACGAGCTCCACGTCGATGTTGCCGCGGGTGGCCCGGGAGTACGGGCAGACCTCGTGGGCCTGCTTGACGAGCAGCGCGCCCGTCTCGCCCGCCAGGGACTCGGGGAGTTCGATGCGCAGGACCGCGGCCAGGCCGAAGCCCGCGCCGTCCTTGCCGATGGAGACCTCGGCGGTGACGGACACCTCGCTGGTGTCGACGCGGGCCTGCCGGCCGACCAGGCCGAGCGCGCTGGCGAAGCAGGCGGCGTAGCCGGCGGCGAAGAGCTGCTCGGGGTTGGTGCCCTGCCCGTTGCCACCGAGCGCCGGCGGCATGGCCAGTGCGAGGTCGATCTGGCCGTCGGAGCTGACGGCACGGCCTTCGCGGCCGTTGGCGGTGGCGACTGCGGTGTAGAGCGCGTCCATCGGAGGGTCCTTTCGCAGGGGTGTGACCTGGCAGTGGTGGGTGGCGGCCGGTTCCCGACCGCGCCCCACCAGTAGAGCACACAATTAAGTTGTGCACAATTAAATGCCTCGCCCATCCACCCCGGGTACACTGGCCGTCATGACCGAGAAGCCGACCGCAGCCCACCCCGACCAGGACTTTCTGCGCCTGGACGGCCAGATCTGCTTCGCGCTGAACGCGGCGAGCCGCGCCTTCGGCGGTCTCTACCGGGTCGTACTGAAGGACCTCGGCCTGACCTATCCGCAGTACCTGGTGATGCTCGTGCTGTGGGAGCACGGCGCGATGCCGGTCAAGCAGCTCGGGCAGCACCTCCGGCTGGATTCCGGGACCCTGTCGCCCCTGCTCAAGCGGCTGGAGGCGGCCGGTCTGGTGCGCCGCGAGCGCAGCACCGAGGACGAGCGGTCCGTGTACGCACAGCTCACCGCGGAGGGCGTCGCGCTGCGCGGCCGGGCGGTCGAGGTACCCCGGCGCATCGCGACCGCGACCGGCTTCGACCTCGCCGAGATCCAGGACCTCCAGGCCCGTCTGAACCGCCTCACCGCCGCCCTGGACGCCGCCGCTCCGCAGGAGGCCGCCGCACCGCAGGAGGCCTGAGGACGCGGGCCCCGCTCCCGTCCGCGGGTCCGCCGCGCTCCGCTGAGCCGGAGGGCCCGTGCGGCCCGGTCCCGTCGCCCGCTCGGACCGCGCGGCCGCCGTCGCTCCGGACGCCGCCGCACCTGCCCGTGCAAGGGGTCCCGCCCCTTGCCACACTGGGCGGGGGGCGTCGAGGAGGTACACGATGGACCCGCTTGCGGCCCTGGACCGGATCGCCTTCCTGCTGGAGCGCGCGCAGGCGCCCACCTACCGGGTCCGGGCGTTCCGTACCGCGGCGGCCACGCTCAAGCACCTCGGCGGGCGCGAGGTGGCCGAGCGGGCCGGGACGGCCGGTTCGCTGGAGTCCCTGAAGGGCATCGGCCCCACCACCGCCCAGGTCGTACGGGAGGCTCTGACCGGCTCCGTGCCGGAATACCTGCAGAAGCTGGAGGACGAGGCCGCCGCGATGCCGGAGGGCCCGCCCGCCTCGCCCGCCGCCGCCGGGCTCAGGGCGGCGCTGCGCGGCGACTGCCACGTGCACTCGGACTGGTCCGACGGCGGCAGCCCGATCGAGGCCATGGGGCGGGCCGCCGCCTCGCTGGGGCACGACTGGTGCGTGCTGACCGACCATTCGCCGCGGCTGACGGTCGCCCGGGGGCTCTCCCCCGAACGGCTGCGCGAGCAGCTGGAGGTGGTCGCGGAGCTGAACGGGACGTGGGCACCCTTCCGGCTGCTCACCGGCATCGAGTGCGACATCCTCGACGACGGGTCGCTGGACCAGGAACCCGAGCTGCTGGACCGTCTCGACCTCGTCGTGGGCTCGGTCCACTCCAAGCTGCGGATGGAGTCGCCCGCGATGACCCGCCGGCTCCTGGCAGCCGTACGCAACCCCCTCATGGACGTGCTGGGCCACTGCACCGGCCGGCTGGTGACCGGCAGGACCCGGCCCGAGTCGCAGTTCGACGCGGAGGCGGTCTTCGCGGCCTGCGCGGAGGCCGGCACCGCCGTGGAGATCAACAGCAGGCCCGAGCGGCTGGATCCGCCGCGCCGGCTGCTCCGCCTCGCGGTGGAGGCCGGAACCCTCTTCGCGATCGACACCGACGCGCACGCGCCGGGCCAGCTGGACTGGCAGATCCTCGGCTGCGAACGGGCCGTGCAGTGCGGCGTACCGGCCGAGCGCGTCGTCAACACCTGGGCGGCGGACGACCTCCTGGCCTGGACCCGCACCCGGCGTCCGGCCACGGCGTGACGTACGGGCGTCTCAGCCGTGCAGCCGGAACAGCAGGAGGGTCACGTCCGCCCCCGCGACGGCGAGGGTGGCGAGGAACGGGACCCGGCCCGGCCGGCCGGCCGTGAGCAGCAGCGTGAGCGCCGTCGCGGCCAGCAGCCCCCAGCCGTACGCCGTCACCGCCCCCGGCGGGCCGGCGACCAGGACCGCGGTGGAGCCGAGGACGAGCAGCCCGGCGAGGGCGGCCGACCGGCGTGCGCCGAGCCGCTGCGGCAGCCCCGTGACCCCGGTGGCCAGGTCGTCCTCGATGTCGGGCAGGACGTTGGCGAAGTGCGCGCCGGTGCCGATGAGGGCCGCGGCGGCCGTGAGCCACGGCGGCGGCCAGGGCGCTCCGGGCAGGCCCAGCGTGACGAAGGCGGGCAGCAGCCCGAAGGCCACGGCGTACGGGAGCCAGGAGACGGCCGTGCTCTTGAGCCGGAGGTTGTAGGCCCAGGCCGCCGTCACCGCGACCAGGTGCACGGCGCCCGCGAGGAGCCCCGAGGCCAGCGACAGCGGAACGCAGAGCAGCAGGGCCAGGGCCGCCGCGCGGGTCACGGCCGCGGGGGACGCCGTACCGGCCACCAGGGGTTTGTCCCGGCGGCCCGTGGTCAGGTCGCGCCGGAGGTCGGCGCGGTCGTTGCACCAGCCGACGGAGAGCTGTCCGGCGGCCACCGCCCCGGCCGTGAGGGCGGCCCCCGGCAGGCCGCGGCCCGCCGCGACGGCGAGCGCGGCCGCGAAGCCGGTGACGGCGGCGGCCGGCAGCGGGTGGCACGCCCCGGCCAGCCCCGCGAGGACACCGGCGGCGCCGGGGCGGCCGGGGGAGGCGGCACGGGACTGCGGCTGGGGCACTGCGCTTCTCACGGGCACGCGGCCACGCTATGCGGCGCCGCGCCCGGTACACGCGATTCCTTACGATGTGTCACTTTTTCCCTATGTTGAAGCAATGACACGTGTCCTGGCAGTGAGCAGCGTGTTCCCGCCCCACCGCCATCAGCAGTCCGAGATCACGGCAGCACTCGCCCGCTTCCTGCCGCCCGGCTCCGATACCGCCCTCCTGCACCGCATCCACGCCTCGGTGCGGGTGGAGGCCCGCCATCTGGTGCTTCCCCTGGAGCGGTACGGTCCGTCGAACGACTTCGGCACGACGAACGCCCTGTTCGTCGCGACCGCCCTGGAACTGGGCGCGCGGGCCATGGGCGAAGCCCTGGCCGAGGCCGGTCTGACGGGCCGGGACGTCGACCTCGTCCTCTCGACCACGGTGACCGGCCTGGCGACCCCCTCCCTGGAGGCGCGCCTCGCCACCCGCACCGGTCTGCGGCCCGACGTGCGGCGGATGCCGCTCTTCGGCCTCGGCTGCGCGGCCGGCGCCGCCGGGCTGGGCATCCTGCACGACCAGCTGACGGGCCGGCCGGACCACGCCGCCGCGCTGCTGTCCACCGAGCTCTGCTCGCTCACCCTGCAGCCCACCGACACCTCACCGGCGAACCTGGTGGCCGGGGCCCTCTTCGGCGACGGCGCGGGCGCCCTGCTGGCGGTCGGCCGCGACCACCCCCTGTACGCGACGGCCCGCGGGCCTTCGGTCGTCGCCGCGCGCAGCCGCCTGTACCCGGGGACCGAGCACCTCCTCGGCTGGGACATCGGGCACTGGGGCTTCCGCATGGTCCTCGGCCGCGAACTCCCGGACCTGGTGCGGCTGCACGTGGCCGAGGAGGTCGAGTCCTTCCTCGCCGCGCACGACCTCAAGCCCTCGGACGTCGACGCCTGGATCTGCCATCCCGGCGGTCCGAAGATCCTCGACGTGCTCGAGGACGCGCTGTCGCTGCCCGAAGCGGCCCTCGCCGCCTCCCGGCGTTCGCTGGCGACCGCCGGCAACCTGTCCTCGGCCTCGGTGCTGCACATCCTGAGCGGTGTGCAGGCGGCGGGGCCGCCGCCCGGATCGGTCGGGCTCATGCTCGGCTTCGGCCCGGGCTTCGCCTCCGAACTCGTCCTGCTCCGCTGGTGACCGGTGACTGGTGATCACATGCCGATGCCCTCTCTGCCCCCTGCCCTCTCCCCCTCGATGACCTGGTACCTGCTCCTCGTCGGCCTCGTCGTGGCCGAGCGCCTCGCCGAACTCGTCACGGCCCGCCGCCACACCGCGTGGAGCCTGGCCCGCGGCGGCCGCGAGTACGGCCGGGGCCACTATCCGGCCATGGTCGCCCTGCACACCGCCCTGCTGGCGGGCTGCCTCGTCGAACCGTGGGCCCTGGACCGGCCGTTCGTGCCCGCGCTGGGCTGGTCCGCGCTGGCCGTGGTGCTCGCCGCGCAGGGCCTGCGCTGGTGGTGCATCGCCACCCTCGGGCCGCGCTGGAACACCCGGGTGCTCGTCGTACCCGGGCTGCCGCTGGTGGAGCGGGGCCCGTACCGGCTGCTGCGCCATCCCAACTACGTGGCGGTCGTCGCGGAAGGAGCCGCGCTGCCGCTGGTGCACTCGGCCTGGCTGACGGCGCTCGGCTTCACCGTCCTCAACCTGGTGCTGCTGCGCGTGCGGATCGGCTGCGAGGAGACCGCCCTGACGGAGGGGGGCCGGCTGCGCGCACCGGCTTCCGTGCCCGGTGCGGGCGCCGCACGGTGATCGACCTGTTGATCGCGGGCGGAGGCCCGGCCGGCCTGGCGACCGCCATCCACGCGGCCCGCGCCGGCCTGGAAGCCGTGGTCGTGGAGCCCCGCCCCACCCCCATCGACAAGGCCTGCGGGGAAGGTTTGATGCCCGGCGCGGTCCGCCGTCTGCGGGAGCTGGGCGTGCCCGTGTCCGGGCATCCCTTCGCCGGCATCCGGTACGTGGACGCCGTCGGCGGGCGGCACGCGGACGGGCTGTTCCGCGACGGCCCGGGCCTCGGCGCCCGGCGCACCGCCCTCCAGGCGGCGCTGGCCGTACGCGCCGCGCGGCTCGGCGTACGGGTGCTGGCGCGGCGGGTCGAGGAGGTCAGCCAGGACGAGCACCGGGTCCGGGCGGCCGGGCTCACCGCCCGCTACCTGGTGGCGGCGGACGGCCTGCACTCCCCCGTCCGGCGCGGGCTGGGCCTGGCGGTGCCGCCCGTACCGGGTCGGCCCGCGCGCTACGGACTGCGCCGCCACTACGCGGTGGAAGCCTGGAGCGATCTCGTCGAGGTGCACTGGTCGGCCGGTTGCGAGGCGTACGTGACCCCGCTCGCGCCCGGCCTGGTCGGGGTGGCCGTCCTGACGACGCGGCAGGCCCCCTTCGACGTGCAGCTGGCGGACTTCCCGCTGCTGGCCGCCCGGCTGCCCCGGGGGGCGGGGACGGCGGTGCGCGGCGCCGGGCCGCTGCGCCAGCAGGCCCGCGTACGGGTCGCGGGGCGCGTGCTGTTCGTGGGGGACGCCGCCGGCTACGTCGACGCGCTGACCGGTGAGGGCCTCACCCTTGCGGTCACGGCAGCGGGTGAACTGGTGCGCTGCGTACGGGAGGGGAGGCCGCAGGCGTACGAACGGGCCTGGCGGGAGCTGTCCCGCAGCTACCGCATGCTGACCGCGTCCTTGCTGTGGGCCCGCCACCGGCCGGCGCTGGCCCGGCGGATCGTCCCGCTGGCGGCCCGGCTGCCGCGGGTGTTCACGGGGGCGGTGAACCTGCTCGCGTGAACTCCGGTGCCAGGTGCCCGGTGCCGGGTGCGCGCCACGGGAACGGCACCCCGCGCGGGGCGCGGGGTGCCGTTGCGATCCGTGTCGGCTCAGCAGGGGCCGGGCGCCGCTCAGGCCGCCTCCCCCGGCCGGGTGCGGGCGGCGGGGCGGGCGCGCAGGGCCATGCCCGCGAGGACCGCGCCGGCCGCCGCACACAGCACGGCGACGACCCCGGCCCAGGCCAGGGACGCGCTCACGGCGCCGCCCAGCGGGTCGAAGTCCGCCGTGCCGCCGAGCGCGTGCAGTGCGACGACGCCGACCGCGGCGGCGGCGCCGCGCCACACCGTCGTGGTGTCCCACAGGGCCAGCAGCACGCCGAAGCCCAGGCACAGCACGGTCGCGATCAGGGGCAGGAGTTCGGCGGGGGCGGCGGACGGCGGCACCGTCAGGTCCCGGGGCAGGTGCAGGGCGCTGGTGACGAGCAGGGTGAGCGCCACGGGCCAGCGCAGGACGTGCCGCAGGGCCGCGGAGGCAGGGGCGGGGGCGGGCGCCGGCGGCGCGGGGGCCCGGCCGCCGGGGGCGGTGCGCCGGGGCCGCTCCGCGGACGGGGCGTCGTGCACCTCCCTGTGAGGCGGATCGTACGGTTCCTCGTACGGCATCTCCTCGGGGGCCTCCTGGTGGGGATCCCCGTTCGGGGCGTACGGCTTCCCGTGCGGGTTCCCGGGCAGTTCGCCGCCCGTCCGGGCCGACGGCGGGGCGGCCCCGGCGGGGTGCAGTCCGTCCGGCTCGGCGGTCTCGGGGGCGCCGAGGATGCTCACCAGCAGGGCCACTTCCTCGATGGGCCGTCCGACCGCGGCTGCGCGCAGCGTGATGTCGGCCTCGACGACCTCGTGCGGGGGCTCGCCCAGCAGGGCGACCATGCGGCGGACCTCGTGCACGGGGCGGGTCACGGCGGCGGTGCGCAGGGCCTCGTGCCCGGGGTTGGGGAGCTGGCCGGTCTCCTTGAGGAGGCTCACCAGTTCGGTGACTTCCTCGAGCGGACGGCAGGTTGCGGCCGTCCGCAGGACTGTATGGACGGGCTCGGTGCCCGCCGCTTCCGGTGCGGTGGTGTCGGGGGTTCCCTGGCGGTCTTCGTTTTCCGTGGCCGCGAGGGCGATGGGGTCATTCATGGAAAGCTCCGTTCGCCGACACGCGGGTCTACACATCGCACGCCGGTCATCGTGCGTCATGGGAAGCGCACGCTTTGTTACATTGAGTGCCACTTCTGCTCACTGCGCCATTCGGGGCGGGCAAACGGGGCGCTCCGCGTGCTCCGGCGCCAGGGGTGCCGCACACGAAAGGGCATCAGTCGTGCGTGACCCGCGTACCGTCCGGCTCCCCCTGGTCCTGCTGCTCCTGCCGGTTCTGCTCCTGCCTGCCCTGCTGTGGCCGCGCCCCGCCACGGCGCACGCAGCGGACGGCGGCCCGGGGCGGCCCGTCGTCCTCACCGACGGGGGGCAGGTGCGGGGCCGGACGCACGGTGCGTACCGCACCTTCGAGGGGATCCCCTACGCCGCTCCCCCGACGGGCGCCCTGCGCTGGCGGCTCCCCGAGCGGGCCGCGCGGTGGGAGGGGGTGCGCGATGCCGGGGCGCCGGGTGCCCGGTGCGTGCAGCTGCCCGCGCTGGGGCCGGGCGGTCCGGCCGGCTCGGAGGACTGCCTCCACCTCAACGTCACCGTTCCTGCGGAGCGCGCCGTCCCGGGCCGGCCGCGGCCCGTCATGGTCTGGTTCCACGGCGGTGGCTTCGTCAACGGCGCGGGCGACCTCTACCGGCCGGGCGGGCTGGCCGTCCGCGGCGACACCGTGGTCGTGACGGTCAACTACCGGCTGGGGATCTTCGGTTTGTTCGGCCATCCGGAGCTGGGCGGGGCGCCCGGTTTCGCCCTCGCGGACCAGCAGGCGGCGCTGCGCTGGGTGCAGGCCAACGCGGCACCCTTCGGGGCCGATCCGCGCAACGTCACCGTGTTCGGGGAGTCGGCCGGCGCGCTCAGCGTCTGCGCGCACCTCACCTCGCCCGCCTCGGCGGGCCTCTTCCACCGGGCGGCCGTGCAGAGCGGCTCCTGCTCGACCACCATGCCGCCCCGGGCCCTGCTGCCGGAGCTGGGCGCGTACGAGCCCTTCGTGCCGGAGCGGCGCACGGTCGCGGACGGCGCCGCGGCGGCGGCCCGCCTCGGCTGCGCGCGTCCGGCCGGGGTACTGGACTGCCTGCGCGCGCTGGACGCCCGTGCCCTCGCCACGCCGGAGCTGATGCAGACGTTCTCGCTGGTCTCCTACGGCAACGGCCAGCTGCCGGTGGAGCCCCGGCGGGCCCTGCGGGAGGGCCGGTTCCACCGGGTGCCCGTGATGCAGGGCAGCACCAAGGACGAGATGCGCCTCTTCGTCGGGCAGACCCTGGCGGCGTACCCGGTCGGCGACGAAGCCGCCTACCGGGCCCGGCTGGAGGGGTCCTTCGGTACCGCGACCGCCCGGGACGTGGAGGCCCGCTATCCCGTGTCGGCCCATCCGGCACCGGCGGCGGCCTGGGCCGCCGTGCTGTCCGACGTCTCGTTCGTCTGCCCGGCGCTGCGGGACGGCCGTGCGCTGGCCCGGCACGTACCGACGTACGAATACAGGTTCGACGATACGGACGCGCCGAACTTCCTCGGGCTGCCGGAGGCCCCCGACCTCCCGTTCGGAGCCGCGCACGGCTTCGAACTGCCCTACCTGTTCACGCTGGTGCCGCTGGAGGGCCCGCAGCGGGAGCTGGCGGACCGGATGACCGGCTACTGGACCTCGTTCGCCCGCACCGGCGTCCCGCAGGCGCCCGGGGCAGTCGCCTGGCCGCCGCACGGTGCGGCGGCGCGGGTGCTGTCCCTGGCGCCGGGGGCGGGCGGGATCCGTACGGTGGACGCGCGGGCCGCACACCACTGCGCGTTCTGGGACGCCCGGTGGCCGGGGCCCGCCGGGACCGTCGCGCCCCGGTGAAGCCCGGTGGCCCGCGGGCGGGTCAGTCCTGTGCGGCGACCGGAGCCTCGTCGAGCTCCCACGCGTGCCGCTTGAACTCGCGCCGGAAGTCGGCGTGGTCCTCCCACTGGCGGGCGATGCCGCGCAGCACGTCCCAGTGGTGCTCCACCGACTGGTCGATGACGCGGCGCGTCGCCGGCTCGGCGCTCGCCCGCTGCTCGATGAGCCCCTTGACCGCCGAGGCCTCCAGGACGGCATTGCGCAGCGCGCGCAGGGCGCGGGAGGTGTCGTCCATCCCGAAGCCTTTCTCGCTGCCCGTCTCCGCGTCGAACAGCGGGGTGAGCCGTGCTTCGACGAACGCGGTGATCCGCTCGAAGTGCTGCACGTCCATCGGGGCTCCCTCTCTTGCCGGACAGGCGTCCGTTCGGATGTCTGGGGGTGTCCGGCCACGGGCCGGCGCGGCTACAGGATAACTGTCCGTCACCGAGGGGAGCGGCCGGGGAGAGGGCAGCCGTGGACCGCCCGGCGATAGCCTGCGGGCATGGACGAGATCGACGGAGTGGAGGTCGTCGCCTTCGCGGACGGGGCGGCGTTCGAGGACTGGCTGGCCGGGCACCACACGCGGCAGGAGGGCGTGTGGATCAAGGTGGCCAAGAAGAGGTCCGGCATCCCGACGGTCACCGACGACGAGCTCGTCGACATCGGGCTGTGCTACGGCTGGATCTCGGGGCAGCGCCGTTCCCTCGACGAGCGGTACTACCTCCAGAAGTACGTGCCGCGCCGGCCCCGGAGCCTGTGGTCCCGGGTGAACGTGGACAAGGTGGCGGCGCTGACCGCTGCGGGACGGATGCGCGAACCGGGGCTGGAAGAGGTGCGCAAGGCCGAGGCGGACGGGCGCTGGGCGGCCGCGTACGCCTCGCAGAAGACGGCGACGGTGCCCGCGGAGCTGGCGGCGGCGCTGGAGGCGGACCCGGGGGCGAAGCGGGCCTTCGAGGCCCTGGACAGGACCGGCCGCTACCAGGTGATCCTGCCCCTGCTCCAGGCCCTCACTCCGGAGACCCGGCAGACCCGCCTCGAGAGGGCACTGCGCATCCTCGCCGGTGAGCGGCAGGAGGACACCGGCTGAACGCGGCTCGGAGGCACCGACCGAGGAATTGAAGGCAGCCGACCCATTCGGTTGTCGTTCCGAAGCCGATTCGCCCAGCGGATCCGGCCTGCCCTGGGTGCATTCCCCCACAGGTCGGCTTCCCGCGCACGCCTATCAAGCTTCCCCGTTCCGGTCAAGACACGAATTCTGGCTACATGACGCGGAAATCCTTCAGGGCTCTACTGGACACACGGCCTCACCGGGGAACACGCCCCGGACATACCGGCCGGACTCATTTCGCAGAACTCACCGCGGAACGGTTCAGACCCTCCGCGTCCTGAATGGAGAATCCGATGATGAAGCGTTCCTACACCCGCATCATGCTGGCCGCTGCCTCCGCCGCTCTGGCGGGCGGAATCGCCCTCCCCGCATCCGCGATGGCCGCGCCGGCCCCGCAGATCGCCGTGGCGACGAATACACCGAACACGCCCAATACCCCGAACACCCCGGGTGGCGGCGTGAACACCCCCAACACCCCTAACACGCCCAACACCCCCAACTCCCCCGGTGGCGGCGGAAACAACACCCCCAACACCCCCAACACGCCTAACTCCCCCAACTCCCCTGGTGCTCGGCAGAACACTCCCAACACCCCGAACACGCCCAACAGCCCCAACTCCCCCGGTGCTCGGCAGAACACCCCCAACACCCCGAACACGCCCAACAGCCCGAACACCCCGAACGGCCCGGGTGCCGGAGTCAACACCCCCAACACCCCTAACACGCCCAACACCCCCAACTCCCCCGGTGGCGGCGGAAACAACACCCCCAACACCCCTAACACGCCCAACACCCCGAACTCCCCGGGTGGCGGCGGAAACAACACCCCGAACACGCCCAACACCCCCAACACCCCGGGATAAGCGCACCGCACACGTGACGGCGCCGCGCAGTGGTTCACTGCGCGGCGCCGTCACGTGCCATCAGAAGTCGAGCAGCTCCTCGAACTCCGACAGCATCACCACCTCGTCCGCAAGGAGCGGGGTGTTCGGCGTGTTCGGCGTGTTCGGCGTGTTGCCCCCGCCGCCCGGAGTGTTCGGGGTATTCGGGGTGTTGGGCGTATTCGGAGTGTTACCCCCGCCGCCCGCGGTGTTCGGGGTATTCGGGGTATTCGGGGTGTTGGGCGTATTCGGAGTGCTGTCCCCGCCGCTCGGAGTGTTCGGCGTGTTGGGGGTGTTGGGCGTATTCGGCGTATTGTTCCCGCCGCCCGGAGTGTTCGGGGTATTCGGGGTGTTGGGCGTATTCGGAGTGTTGCCCCCGCCGCCCGGAGTGTTCGGGGTGTTCGGGGTGTTGGGGGTGTTGGGGGTGTTCGGCGTACCCGACCCGCTCGGAGTGCTCGGTGCAGCCGGGGTGCTCGGCCTGGCCGGGGTGCTCACCGTGCTCGAGGTCGCCGACGCCGTCGGCGTGCTCGGGGCCGTCGGCGTCGTGGGCGTGGTGGGGGTGCTCGGCGTACGGAAGGGGCCGGCCGCACGTGCCTGCCGGAAGTCCGACACCGCCGCGCTGTTCGGGACCGCCGGGACCGCCGGGATGTTCGGCACCGCCGGCACATGGGGCGCCTGCGACGAAAGGGGTGCCAGAGGAGTGAGCGGCGTGAGGGGGGTGAGCGGCGTGAGCGGCGTCAGAGGCGCCAGCCTGGCCACCGTGCCGATACCGCTGAGCGACCGACCGACGGGGCTACCCGATTCGTAGGCCTGGGCGCTGCCCGCGCCGAGGGTGACCAGACTTCCGACCGTCGCGGCGGCGATCATGACTTGCTGGATTCTGCGCATGGATCCCTTGCCCTCCGAGCCTCTGCTTTTCCCGCACCCATTACTCAGTGCATGTAGACGATCGCCAAAAGTACACACACGGGGGGATTTGTCTCCTCGCCCCGACCCATGTCGGCCTTTCCCTCACCCGTTCGCCCTCCGGCCGGAAAGGTCACCCCGCACTCGTACTCGGCCGGGGCGGGGTCGGTGCGAGCCCGGTGCGGAAGCGGCGCCCGGCGTGCGGCAGCCTCCGGGCGGTAGCGTGCCGGTATGACCGGTGCCGCGCAGCGTCCGCTGCTCTTCCTCGACGTCGACGGACCGCTGATCCCCTTCGGGGCGGGTCCCTATCCGCCGGGGTCCGGACCGAACCCGCTGCTCGCCAGGGTCGATCCTGCGCTGGGGCCGCGTCTCGGGGCGCTGGGCTGCGAGCTGGTGTGGGCCACGACCTGGGGAGAGGACGCGAACGCATGCGTCGCGCCGCGGCTGGGCCTGCCGGAGCTGCCCCTCGTGCCCTGGCCCGAGGTCTCCGAGCAGGACGGACGGGGCGGGGTCCACTGGAAGACCCCCGCCCTCGTCGCGTACGCGCGCGGACGGCCGTTCATCTGGATCGACGACGAGATCACCGAACCCGACCGGGCCTGGGTGTCCGCACACCACACCGGGCGGGCGCTGCTCCACCGGGTCGATCCCGGAGTGGGGCTCGCCCGGGCGGACTTCGGCGCCCTGGAGGCGTGGCTGCGGCCTGACCCGGCGTAGGCCGTCTCTCTCGGATCGTGCCGGGCCCGCGCTACCCGGCCCCGCACCTCGCGGCGTCGTCGGGGCACCCCGGTACGTCCGGTACAGGGTGACCCCTCCACCGGGCGGTGCATGACGCGGGCCCGGCCGTCAACCTCCGAAAGAGACGGCTCAATCCACTGCCGGGGGCGCCTGCCAGGAAGCGGCGACCAAGGAGCGTTCCGCGGCCCGGAGGTAGGCGGCCGCGGCCAGCCAGGCCCAGGCGTAGCCGTCGGCGGAGGGGTCGGCCAGGCGGCCGAAGGCATCGCGCGGGCGGCGGTCGGCCTCGGCGGCGAGGGCTTCGGCCCGTTCCGCCGCCGCGGTGAGCCCGGCTCGGCGCAGCGGGCCGTACGAGGACGGCGACGCGGCGTCGCGGGCTGCCTCGGCGACCGCCCGGCGGCCCCCCGCGACCCCCGTTTCCAGCAGGCGGCGTACGCGCCACAGCGGGGAGTCGGCCAGCGCGTCCGGAGCGGCGGTCGGGGCGGCTTCCATGGCGGGAGCCTCCGCGGGGCGCGGGAAGTGGCTGCCCTGGAGTCGGTCGTAGCCCAGGTCTGCGCGGCCGAGCCACTCCTCGGGGAGGCGCAGGGTGTACTCCGCGCCGGGCGCCGGGCCGACGGCGAGCGGGCGCAGCGTGGCGGCGCGGTCGAGGTCCGGGCGGCCCAGGACGCGCATCCGCAGGCCGGGATACTCGGCGAGGCGGCGCAGGTTCTGCGTGTGCGGGAGCTCCGGGTGGGGGTGCGCCGGGAGCAGCCGCAGCAGGGGGCCGTCCGGGCGCGTCTCGCGGACCAGGAGGTGGTCCCCCGAAGCTCCGACGACCGTGACCTCGCAACCGAGCAGCGCGGGTTCGGCCCCTTCCTCGGCGGCCAGCCGCTCGGCGACGGCCTCGGCCGCCGGGCGGGCGAAGAGCGCCGCGGCGGGACCCTCGGTCCAGGGGGTTCCGGGCAGCGGGCCGGCCTTGACCCCGCGTCCGGCGCCGAGCCGGCCTTCCGCGGAGACCGTGGCGCCGGCGATGCGCAGGCCCCCGCGGGCGAGTCCGGCGTGGTCGAGGGCGGCGCCGCCGAGGGCGACCGAGGCGGTTCCGGCACCCCGGGCGCGGGCCAGGCCTCCGGGGCGCACGTCGGAAACCGAGTAGCGGCTGCCGTCCGGGCCGAGCAGGTGGGTGACCACTCCCCCGTACCCGGTGGCCGACAGGACGGGCTCCCGGCACAGGCCGTACACCCGCAGGCTGCCGCCCGGCGCGTAGGCTCGGCGGGTGCTGCCGGTGAGCGCCGGGTCGCCGGCACCCGAGGCGAGCAGTCCGGCGGTCTGCAGGAGGTCGCGGAAGGCCCCGGTGAGGTCGGCGAGCCGGTGGCCGGCCTGGCGTTCGCGGGCGCCGCGCAGGCCCCGTACGACCCGCAGGGCCACCGCCTCGGCGCGCGGCAGCCCGGCGAGGCGGGCGGTGTGCGCCGCCCGCAGCAGCTCGGCCTGGACGACGGCACCCCCGGCGGTGACGCCCGCGGCGAGTGCCTCGGCGGCGGCCCGCCAGAGCGCGGCCGCGGCACGGAGCTGGGCTCCGGTGAGCACCTGGGCCTCCGCGAGGGCCTCGGCCCGGGCTCGGGCCTGGACCTGACCCTCGGTTTCCGGAGCCTGCGCGGCCGGTTCCGCGCCCTGCACGGCCTGCACGGGCCGGCCCGGCGCCGGGTCATCGGCTGCGGGCGGCTGCGGCGGGTCGGCCAGCGGGGCCGCGCCCAGGACGGCGGCCCGGTGCAGGCAGCGCGGCGCCAGCAGGCAGCTGCACTGCGCCTGTTCGGCCGCGGTGACCGCGCCGGCGGGGCCGGGCCGGAGCGTGACGAGCGCGTCCTCGCCGAAGCGGACGGTGGTGCTGCCGTCCGCCTCGGCGGTGGCGCCCGCGCCGCAGCCCGCGATGGCTGCGTCCAGCTTCTTGCGCAGGCGGGCGGTGAGGTTCTCGACGGCTTCGGCGAGCACGTCGGGGGCGACGGGCGGCAGTGCGGCGTGGTCGCCGGCGGGACGGCTCAACTTGGTTCTCCACGGAGGCGGTCGCCCACCCAGCGGGCGAGGGCGAGGGGGCTGAGGGCGGCCACCGGCATGCCCGCGGCGACGAGTTGGCGTGCGACGGGGACCGAGTAGCGGGGCGTGCCCGCGTCGTCGAGCGCGGCGCAGCCCAGCAGGTGGGCACCGGAGGCGGCGAGCGCGCGGACTTCGCCGAGGAGTCCTCCGAGCGGGGCGCCCTCCTCGAAGTCGCTGACCACGACGACGAGGGTGCGGCTCGGCACGGTGATCAGGGAGCGGGCGTGCGCGAGCCCGGCGGCGATGTGGGTACCGCCGCCGACCCGGACCTCCAGCAGCAGCGAGAGCGGGTCCTCGACCCGGTCGGTGAGGTCCACCACCTGGGTGGAGAAGGCGAGGAAGTGCGTGGACAGGGTCGGTACGCCGCCGAGCACGGCCGCGGTGAGGGCCGACCAGATGACGGAGGCCTCCATCGAGCCGGAGACGTCGACGACCAGGACCAGCCGCCAGTCGGCCTGCCGGCTCACCCGGGTGCTGAACACGGGCCGCTCCGGGACGACGACCACGCTGCCGTCGTCGTTGCGCCGGGTGTGGGCGAGGTTGGCGCGCAGGGTCCGGGCCAGGTCCAGCTTGCCGCCGGGGCGGCGGGTGGGCCGCGGGGTGGCGAGGCCGGACAGGGCGGGGCGCAGCCGGGTGGCCAGCTCCTTGGCGAGTTCGTCGACCAGTCGCCTGACGAGGGGGCGCAGCCGGGCCAGCTGCGCTTCCGGCATGCCGCCGGCGAGGGACAGCACGGAACTCAGCAGTTCCACGGAGGGCCGTACGGACGCGGGGTCGAGCTGGGCCAGCACGTCGGTGCGGCCGGCTTCGGCGGCCCCGGCGAGCACTTCTTCCCTGACGTCCGTGCCGAAGAGCGACTCCAGTTCCTCGGACCACTCGCGGGCGGTGGGGAAGGAGGCCTCCTGGCCGCCTCCGCCGGCTCCGCGGCCACCGTCGATGTCGGCGGCGCCCTCGCCGCGTCCGGCTCCGTACAGCTCGTCCAGGGCATGGGCGTAGCGGCGGGCTCCGGCGGGCAGCCGGTCGCGCTCACGGCCGAGGAGCAGCCGCCAGCGGTCGGCGGGCGCGATCCGCGGGCCGTCTCCGGCTTCGGCACCGGCGGCGGGGCGGGGGCCGGGGCCGGGGGTGTCGGGCCCCGCGGCGGGGGTCGCTGAGCCTGCCGGAAGCGGCGCGGGGGCGTCCTGCGTCCCGGGCAGCGGGAGGGACTTCAGTGCGGCGAGTCCGGCGGCGTCGGCGGCGGCCCACAGGGCGAGCAGGGCGGGCGGCGCGTCCAGGGTGAGGTCGGGCCGGTCGCCGAGGCGTTCGGCGACGGTGTCCAGCAGCCGGTCGCGGGCGGCCGGGGCGAGGGTGTCGAAGCCTCCGCGCAGGGCCGGCAGCCGGTCCAGGAAGTCCTGGTCGGTGAGGTGCTCGATGCGGTCGAGGAGCGGTTCGAGGGCGGCCGGGGAGGACTGGAGGAGCGGTCCGGCGGCGGTCAGGAGTCCGCCGAGGCGACGGGTCAGGGCGCGCCTGCCGCCGGGGCTGCCCGCGCCGTCGACCCAGCCGGCGGCCCGGTCTCCGAGTGCGGCGGCCGGGTCGAGGTCGAGGAGGACCCGTACGGCCTGTGCGGCGCCCTGCATGAGCGGGGAGGCGGTGGCGGCCAGCTCGGCCAGGGCCTCGTCGAGGCGCACGCCGAGGTGGTGGGCGGCCGCCCGGTCGGTGAGGGCCACCAGAGCCGCGGCGTCGGCGGGGTCCTCGCTGCCGGCGAGGCCCGGCAGGGAGCGTACGGCCGCTTCGAGGAGGTCGGCGGTGAGGGTGGTGGCCGTGGCGCGGGAGGTGTCGGAGGTGCCCGGGAGGTGACCTCGGCGCAGGGCCTCCAGGAGGTCGAGGGCCTCCAGCAGTTCGGGCAGGGTCGCGGTCTGCGGCAGGGCGGCGGCCGCCTCGTGGAGGCGTACGTCGACCAGCTCGGGCAGATCGCAGCGGGCGGCGGCGGCCAGTCCGGCCAGGATGCCGGCCGGGGTCGGTCCCCCGTCGGCAGCGGCACGGCGCGCGGTGTCGCGCAGGGTTCCGGCGGCCGCCTGGGCGGCGGTGACGCCGCGGACGCCGGCGAGGTCGAGCCGTGCCGGGACCGAGGGCGTCCAGGACAGCCGCCACTTGGTGCCGAGGGCGGCGCCCTCGCCGGTGGCGGACACGGTGAGGGGTTCGCCGTACGAGGCTCCGCAGACGAGGAGCCGTTGGAGGAGCACCTCGCGGCGGCCGTCGAGCGGGGAGCGGAGCGGGTCGAGGCGGACCTCGCGGGGGGCGGGGTCCTCGGGGGCCGGCAGCCGCAGCTCGGCGAGTTCGGCCTCGACGGAGGGGCCGAGGCCGGAGCGGGGCGCGTGCGGGGAGATCCGGCCGCGGACAGCGCCGATGAACACGGCCGCGAGTGCCTGGGCCAGCGCCCGGCCCCGGCCCAGTGGTTCGCCCTGGCCCAGGACGGTGGTGACGGCCTCCAGGAGCTCGCCGCGGCCGGGCGCGGGGAGCCCGCGCAGGACGGCCAGGTCGCAGGCGAGGCGGAGGGTCTCGGCGGCCTCGCCGGTGCCGGCGGTGTGCCCGGCGCGGCGCAGCTCCCGGCAGAGCCCGGTGACAGCGACGGAGGCGGCCTCCCGGACCCGCGCGGGGTCGCCGCCGGCCTGCAGGACAGCCTGCTGCCAGAGGGGATCGCGGATCCCGGCGGGGTAGCCGGACCGGGAGTCGAGCAGGTCGTAGGAGTACGGGACGAGCGAGGTCACGGGCGCGTCCGGACCTCCCGGCTGCCCGGCCCCCTCCGCGCTCCCGGGCACGGAAGCGGCCCGGGGCACGGGCACGCCCCCCGCCGCCCCGTGGGGCGCACACCCGGGACGGGGAACGGCAACGCTCGCCGAGCCGGTCCCCACCGCGGACACGGGCACCGGCACGGGCGCGGCGACGGTCGCCTCGTCCGCTGTCCCGGCGGGGTGTTCCAGGGGGCCGGGCCCGTCGGCCCGGGACGCCAGGGCCGGGGCGTGGAAGGCTCCGATCACGGCCGCCACCCGGCGGCCCCCGGCGGCCTCGGCGGCGATCACCTCGCGCATGTGGGCCTCGCGGGCGAGGTCCACGGCGGGGACGGCCGCGTCCTCGCGCAGGGCCCAGCCGACGCCGAGCGCGGCGCGGCGTACGGCGTCCGGGGCGCAGCCCGGTGCGAGGACCTCGACGGCGCGGTCCCACAGGTCGTCCCCGTCGCGGCCGGTGCCCGCCGCGGTGAGGCCGGCGGCGTAGGAGCGGACCGGGGCCGGGCCGGCCGGGGGGACCGGTCCCGGCTCCTGGGGCGCGGGGGACGCCGGGGATGGCGCTGTCCAGCCGCGCGCCCCCAGGGGGAGGTCGCAGCAGACGACGGCCGCCCCGCTGCGGCGGGCCCAGCGGATCGCGGCCAGCTCGGGGGAGAAGTCGGCGAACGGGTAGAAGGCCAGGCGACCGCCCTCGCCCGTGCCCGCCAGGGCGACAGGTGCGACGGTCTCCGGGTCGGCGAGATGCTCCAGCCACGGCTGGAAGTCGGCCGGGAGCTCGACGCAGACCACGTCGGCCCCCGACGCGTCCAGCAGGTCCGGGACCACCGCGGCCAGCGCGGGGCTGTGGTGGCGGACCCCGAGCAGGTACGGCGTGCGTGAGGCGGCCAGCGCGGCGACCGCGTCCCGCGGATCGGCGGCGACGGGTGCGGCCGGCGGGGCGGCGGATGCCTTCGGCGGGGTCACCGCAGGCTCCCGCGGAGGTCCCACAGGCGGCGCCACATCGCGGAGCCCTCTTCGGCCCGGCGGCGGACCGGGCCGTCCCAGTAGCCCAGCAGCCGGCCGTGGTCGGCCGGGTCGTCCTTGCGCACGACGCCCAGCAGGTGTCCCGGCAGCAGGTCCAGGACGTCCCCGCCCGGCAGGTAGGCGGCCGAGACCCCCAGCGAGGCCGCCACCTGCACGGCTTCCGCGGTGGACATGACCGTACCGGGGCGTTCCACGTCCCAGCCCTCGGCGGAGCGTCCGGAGCGCAGGTCCCGGAAGACCGTGACGAGGGCGTCGAGCACGGCGTCGTCGACCCCGAAGGCGGCGCCCGCGCGCTGGACGGCGGCGATTGCCTGGCGGCGGATCAGGGTGGCTTCGGCGTCCGCATCGGCGATCGGGGCGACGGTCTCGAAGTTGAAGCGCCGCTTGAGTGCGGCGGACATCTCGGAGACACCGCGGTCGCGCAGGTTGGCGGTGGCGATGACGGTGAAGCCGGGGGCGGCGGAGACCAGCCCGTCCTCGGTGGCGGTCAGTTCGGGCACGCTGAGCCGCCGGTCGGACAGGATCGACACCAGGGCGTCCTGCACCTCGGGCAGGCAGCGGGTGATCTCCTCGACGCGGACCACCCGCCCGGTCCGCATCGCGGAGAGCACCGGGGAGTCCACGAGGGCCTGCGGGGTGGGCCCCTGGGCGAGCAGGAGGGCGTAGTTCCAGCCGTAGCGGAAGGCGTCCTCGGTGGTGCCGGCCGTGCCCTGGACGGTGAGGGCGCTGGTGCCGCTGACGGCGGCGGCCAGCAGCTCGGAGAGCATGGACTTGGCGGTGCCGGGCTCCCCGGTGAGCAGCAGGCCGCGCTCTCCGGCGAGGGTGACCACGCAGCGTTCCACCAGGGCGCGTTCGCCGACGAACTTGGGGGCGACCGCCAGCTTGGCCGGCAGGCCCGCGCGGCGTCCGGGCAGGGCGAGTTCGGCGCCGTCGCTGCCGCAGACGAAGGTGACGACGGCGCGCGGGGTCAGGGCCCAGCCGGGGGGTCGCGGGCCGGGGTCCTGGGCGGCGAGGAAGGCCAGTTCGGCGGCGTAGCGCTCCTCGGCGGGGAGTACCTGCCGGGTGGCGGGGGGCTGTTCGGTGACGGTCATGCGGAGTCCTCGGGATCGGCAGGGATGCGGAAGAGCGGGGTCGAGAGGGGTGTGCGGGAGAGCGGAGCCGGGAGGCGGGTGCGGGAAAGCGGAGCGGTGAGGGCGTACGCGGCGGGGGGGGCGGGGCGGGGGGGGGGGGGCCCCGGGGGGGGGGGGGGCCCCCCCCGGGGGGGGGGGGGGGGGGGGGGGGGGGGGGGGGGCGGGGCGGGGGGGGGGGGGGGGGGCCCCCCCCCGCCCCCGGGGGTGCGCCGGGTTCAGCGGCGGCGGGTGCGGGTGCGCTTCACCTTGAGTTCCTCGAAGCGCGGTGCGTCGCCCTCCCGAACCCGCTGCCACGCCCTGCGGTAGAGCTCCGCGGCCGGTTCCCCGGGGACCAGCAGGCCGTGCAGGACGGGACCGTACAGGGAGAGCTTCCACCGCTCGACCGGCACTGTCGGCGAGGTCATCTCGGCCCAGCCGCCCGGCAGGAACAGGGAGCGCCCCGCCCGGCTGCGGCTGGCCGTCACCACCAGCTCGGTCGCGGCCAGTTCGGCGCGGGCCGCCTTGAGGCGGGCGGGCTTCCAGCCGGTCCAGCGCGCCGTGTTGCGGTCGGTGGGGTCGGGCATGGCGAGCAGCGCGAGGTACAGCGCGGCCGCGTCGGCGCCGAGGCCGTGCGCCTCGGAGGCTTCCGCCACCAGCTCCGGCACGGAGCGGCTCGGGTCCTGCGGCCACCAGGTGCCGTCCTTGTCGACGGCTCCGGCCGCCGGGGCGCCCGGGTCGGCGAGCAGGGCGGCGAACCGGGGGTCGTGGGCGAGCCGCAGGGCGGTCTCGGTCGCGGAGATCCGCTGGTCGTCGCCGCGCAGTACCGCCAGGTACGGGTCGGAGCCGGTGGAGTCGAGCAGGGCGGTGCGTACCGCGGGCCGGGGCCGGCCGTCGTGGGTGGCCATGATCACCGCGCCGTACCGCTCGTGGTCCTCGCGGGTCTCGGTCGGTGTGCCGGCCGCCTTGCGGAAGTCGGACAGGCTGGTGAAGTGGCCGGTGCTGAGCATCAGTCCGGGTGCGGCCAGCCGCTGCCGTACGGCCGTGAGCGCGGGCGGCAGGGCGGCGCGTACGGGGTCGCCCGCGGGCAGCCGGTGGGCGAGCCAGGCGGAGAGGGCCACCGTTGCGGTCAGCACGGACTCGTTGAAGGGCTCGGTGGCCGGCTCTGCCGGTTCCACGTGGTCGCCCCGGACCGTCCAGGTGACGTCGACGGAGAGCTCCCGGGAGGCCGCGGGGTCCAGGAGGGCGGGCAGGGCCCGGTGGGCGGACCATCCGCCGCGCACGGCCCGGCCGGCCTCGGCCAGCAGCCATTCGGGGACCGGGGTGCGGCGGCCGACGCGCCGGTTCCACACCTCGGCCGCGGCTGCCACGTCGGCTCCCCGCGTCCACAGCTGCGCCGGGTCGGCCGGGAGCAGCGCGGCGACCACGGACCGCCGTACGGCGGCGTCGATGGTCTTGAGTTCGTCACGGGCCTGCGCCGCGAGGCCGGCCTTGACCCCGAGGGCCGTCCTCAGGTCGGCGGACAGGAAGTTGTGCCCGTAGCTGTCGATGTCGGGCAGGCCCGCGAGGACCAGCCGGGCCATGGACCCGCAGACCCCGGTGAGGCGGGCGAACTCCTCGGCGTCCTGCGGGAAGAAGGGTGCCGGGCCGCGGTCGGCGGCCTCGGCGAGGAAGGCGGCCAGCCAGCCGGCGCCGCGCTCCGGGTCGCCCAGCGGTGCGTCGCCGCGCAGGGTGTACGGGGCGGGTGCGGTGAAGCGGCCGGTGGGGTCGTGGAAGAGGGCGCCCAACTCGTACCCGTCGGGGACGGCTCGGTTGTGCTCGGTCATGACGAGGGCGGCTCCCCCGCCGAGCGGCAGCAGCGCGCGGTGGTAGGGGGTGCGTTCCGTTCCGTCCGGGCTGCGCAGGTGGTGCTGGTCGAGGTGGAGCAGGACCCGGCGCCAGCGGCGGGCGGAGCCTTCGGCCGAGGCGAGGCCGAGGTCGTCGATCGCGCCGAGCAGGCTCAACAGGGCGGCGCGCTGCTCGTCGGTGGTGCCGACGGCGACGGCCCGGTAGGCCACGGCGGCGGGCTGGTCGAGCAGGGGTGTCCACACGAGGGAGGAATGGTCGATCGCGGGCATGTCGAAGTGGAGCCGGCCGGGCACCGCGGCTGCTTCGGTCTGTGCGCAGACTGCGGCGAGCCGGCGCAGGGTGCGGTGGACGGGGTCGGTGTCGTGGCCCCAGCCGTAGGAGCGGGAGCCGGTCAGTCCGCGCAGGGCCTCGTCGAGGACCCGGTCGGCGGGTCCCTGGACGGCGTGCCCGGCGGCTTCGTCGTCGGGGTGGAGGCGGGCCGCCACCTTGTCCAGGGCCTTCTGCTGGGTGAGCGCGAAGCGCAGGGCCTCGACGATGCCGCCGACGAGCTGGGCCGCGGTGACGGCCGGGAGGGCGGCGCGTACCAGGTCGGGCAGGTCGGCGGCCTTCTCGGCCGCGGCGGCGGCCTTGAGGAGGGCGCCGACGGTCTCCCGGTCGGCGGTGCGCAGCGCGGCCGAGCCCTCGGGGTCGCGGGGCCGCAGCGCGTACCAGTGGGACAGCGGCGGCAGGTCCACGCTGCCGGTGGCGAAGGCGACGCTGTGGTGGTCGCCGCGCGTGTGGGTGGTGACCACGCCGTCCGGGTCGCTGAGGCTCAGTTCGCGCCAGCGCTGCGACAGGGCGCGCGGGCGGTCGTCGCCGGGGAAGGTGAGGGCGGCGACGGGCATGTCGCGGCCCTGCGGGAGGGTGACGGTGCGTCCGCCGGTGTCACTCGCGGTCCAGCCGCGGCCGGGCAGGCGCACGGCGCGCCAGCCGAGGAGGCCGTCGGCGGGGACGCCGAACACCGAGCCCGCCACGGTGGGCGCGGGCAGCAGCCGGCCGGAGTGTCCCCTCTCCTCGGCCTCCGCCGGGTGGCCGTCCAGCGGGTCGGCGAGGAACCGGGGCAGGGAGAACCGGCCGTACGCGTCGCCCGCGGGGTCGTACTCGCGCCAGCCGCCCTCGGCGCCCTCGGTGGTCCGGTCGCGGTGCTGCCACACCCAGTACGAGGTGCCGTCGGACGCCAGCCGCCGCTCGTCGGGCAGGCGGGTGTCCCCGCGGTGGAGGACGCCGCCGCCGGTGGTGCGGCCGCCGCCGGGGAGGGGCAGGGAGAGGTGTTCGGAGCGCAGCGACCACTGGTTGCGGTCGCTCTCCAGGGTGAAGACGGTGCCGGGCGCGGAGGTCCAGTAGCCCTCGATGCCCGAGTTCCACGAGGACCAGAAGACCAGCAGGTCGCCGTCGACGTAGTGGAATCCGTAGCGGTAGGCGTTGCCGGTGGGGACGCGCAGGTCGTGGGTGAGGAGGGTGGAGTCGGCGTCGATGACGCGGACCTGGGTCTGGTTGGCGACGATGAGGTACGGCCAGGCCTCGGCGACGGTCAGGCCCCGCCGGTCCCGGCCGGGGCTCAGTTCGGTGACCGCGTTCTCCCAGGCGGGCCAGACCAGTTCCTCGAACAGGCCGGCGCGCAGGGTGCGGGCGAGGGTCTCGCCGAGGTCGGTGGCCGCCGCGGCGGCCACTTCCTCGGGGGCGAGGGCCAGGGCTTCGGCGGGCAGCCAGGTCAGGCGGCGGATGGCTTCGGGGACTCCGGGCAGGCCGGCGGCGGTGGAGGCGCCGGCGACGCGGCGCATCCACTCGGCCAGCAGGGGGCGTCCGCCGGGAGCGGCGGCGACGGCCCGGACGATGTCGGCGCTGTCGTCGAGGGCGTCGAGGGCCCGGTGGAAGGCGGGGTGGAAGCGTTCGTCGGCCGCCAGGGCCAGCAGGTCGCGCCGCTGGCCGGCGCCCGCCCAGTCGCGCAGGTTGAGCTGGTCGTGCCGGCTGCGGTGGCTCCCGGTGGGGGGCGGGGGGTCGGCGACCGGGATGTCCAGGGCGAGGAGCAGGTCGAGGAGGTCGGCGTCCTCGACGCCGACCCGCAGGCCCGTCTCACGGCCGGGCCGGGCGAGTTCGGTGCGCAGCTGTCCGGCGCAGCGTTCGACGACGGCGAGCAGGGCCGGGGGTGTGGGGCGACGGCCCCAGCCGGTGTGGCGGGCGGCGTGGAGGCGTTCGAGCCAGCCGGCGGTCCCGTCGGTGCACCGCTCCTCGGCGGGCAGTTCCTCGGAGGCCAGTCCGGCGGTGGCCCCGGACTCCTCGAGGACGTCCAGCCACAGGGTGGTGAGGTCGTCGTCGCCGGCGGGCGGGGTCAGCTCCAGGAGCGTGCCGCGTGCCGCGGGCACCCGCCGGCCCAGGGCGACGAGCGCGCCGCGGTGGGCCTTCCACCAGCCGGCGGCGGCGCGCAGGGTGGCGGGCAGGGGCAGCAGTTCGGCGAGGTACTCCTGCTCGGGCTCGGTGCCGGTGTGGCCGGCGGCGCGGGCGAGCCGGCGCAGTTCCACGGCGGCCTGCGCGGAGGGCGGCAGGCCGCCCGCGGTGCGGCGTACGCACAGGCGGCGGAAGCGCTCGTACGCCTCGGCCGGGGCGACGCGGAGGGCGAGTTCCTTGCCGTAGCCGGTGAGGACCTTCACCGGGAGGGCGCCGGCCAGGGCGAATTCGAGGAAGACGGCGTCGAGGCGGTCCTCGTCGACGCTCAGGCCGTGCTGGGCCTCGCTGGTGCGGGCGCGGCCGAACAGCTGCGCGGCGTAGGTGGTGTTCTCCACGGCGAGGAAGGTGCGGGCGGCCTGCTCGTAGAAGACGGGAAGGAAGTGCGGGACCGCTGCGGCGAGCCGGCCGGCGAGTTCGTGGCAGGCGTCGAGGGCGGCCTTGGGCTTGGTCTTCGCCTGGCGGGCGATCCGGTCGAGCTCGGGGACGACGGCGAGGGCGTGGTGGCCGTCGGCCGGGTGGTGCACGAGGACCCACTCGGGGAAGCCGAGGGCCTGGCGCTGGCCGAGGCCGACGACGGGCGGCTCGCCCTCCTCCCGTACGAGTCCGAGGAAGCCCGCTGCGAGGTCTTCGGCCGCGCCCAGTTCGGCCGCGGCGAGCCGGACGACGACGCGGTCGTCGCCGAGGGCGGGGTGGCGGTAGGAACGGGCGGTCAGGTCGACGGCGTGGGGGCCCGCGTCGGGGGTGCCGGCCGGGAGCACGGCCCCGGCCCTGAGCAGCAGCCGGGCCTCGTCCGGGCCGGCGGCCGTGGTCGTGTCCGTGGTCATGTCCTCGCCCGTGGTCGTACCCGTGGTCGTGGTCGTGTCCGCGCCCGGCGTCGTGTTCGTGGTCGTGTTCGTCTGCGTCAGCTGGGTGTTCACGCGTTCCCGCCCTCCTCGATCTTGCGCCCGGCGTAGAGCGCCGCGGCCATGCGCATCCCCTCGGACCAGGCCACCGGTCCGACCTCTGTCAGGCGCACCGCCCGGCCGTCCTCGTCGTGCCAGTTCAGGGCGCCGGTGGTGGTCTCGTCCTCGTAGTAGGGCTCGCCGATCCAGACGGCCGCCTCGGTGCTGCGGCCGCCGTCGCGCACCTTGCAGGTCGCGTAGCCGCCGGAGACGCGGTAGCCGAGGCTCGTGGCCCGGGCGGCCAGGCTGAAGCGGGTGGGGAAGACGCCGCCCGCGTAGTCGCGGACCTCGGTGGCGTTGGCGGCGAGTCCTTCCGGCTTGGCCCAGGTGGCGCGGTGGATCTGCTCGACCTGCTGCACGATGCCCAGTTCGGCCGCGAAGTCCCGTACGTCGTCGAGGTCGGGCAGCAGCACCGGGTGCGGCAGGGTCACCGTGCGCGGGGAGAGCCGTACGGTCTCGCCGTCTAGGTTGACCACCTTCAGCTCACCCGCGTCGGTGGCGTCGCGCAGGAAGCCGACCTCGTCGGGGTCGTCACCGACGACGGCCAGGTCGCGCAGGGCGTTCTGCCAGGCCTCGTCCCGCCAGACCCGGGCGAGCAGTTCGGTCGGCACGGGCAGCGAGGACACCATCCAGCTGTCGGCCTGGGCGACGCAGGCCGCCGCGTGCCGGTCGAGCCATTCGGCGAGCCGGCGCAGCCGGTCCACCTCGGGATGGTCCTTCAGCGCCTTGGGCAGTGTCTTCAACTGCCGTCCCGCCGACCGGCCGGTCGCGGACCTCGCCGCCACCCGCCCTTCCACCAGGGTGATCTCGTACCCCTCGCCCGCCGCCAGCCATGCCATCAGCTCGTGCCCTTCCCCGCCTGTCCGACCGGATCCGCGCAGCCCTCACAGGGGGAATCCGACCCCCTGAGCTGCGGTATGCGGGGAGACTAGCGAGAACCACTGACAATGCCCGACGGAGGGTCACCGTCCGGTTGATTGTCCCGATCTGGGTAGGCTTCGGGAGTCAGCGTACGAAGCGGGGCCGGCTCGGGGCGGGGTCATGGGACGTCAGATACGTGTACGGGGTGTGGTGCTGGCGGCCTTGCTGCTGCCGGCCGCGGCCGGGTGTTCCGGTACGGCGGGGCCGGGCGGCCCCGACCCGAAGCCCTCCGTGTCCCGGACGGCTGCGGCGGACCCGCCGACGGATGCGTCACCGGCGCCCGGTGGCAAACCGGCCGGCGCGGACGTCCTGCCGGGCATGGTCGACGTGGCCGCGGCCCGTACGCAGTTGGCGGCGCTGCGGGTCGCCCCCGTGGGCACGATGGCGGGCTACAGCCGGGCCCGGTTCACGCACTGGGCCGAGCAGGGCAGCAAGTGCGACACGAGGGAGACGGTGCTCCGGCGCGACGGGACCGGGGTCACCCAGGACGCGGAGTGCCGGGCCGTGTCCGGTACCTGGAAGAGCCTCTACGACGGGGTGGTGGTCACCGACGCCTCCAAGATGGACATCGACCACATGGTGCCGCTCGCCGAGGGCTGGCGCTCGGGCGCGGCGGGTTGGGACGCGGCCAGGCGCAAGGCCTTCGCCAACGACCTGACCCACCCTCAGCTGCTCGCCGTCACCGCCTCCTCCAACCGGTCCAAGGGCGATCAGAGCCCCGACCTGTGGCAGCCCCCGGAGCGTACGAGCTGGTGCCAGTACGGCCGGGCCTGGACCACCGTCAAATCCGTGTACGACCTGACCGTCACCGAGCCGGAGAAGAAGATGCTCACCACGATGCTGGACACGTGCACGTCATGACCGGGGCACGGCAGTGGCAGGACGAGGTGCTCGCCGGGCCCGGCGGTGCGATGACGGACGAGGTCGGGGTGGTCACCGGCCCGCTCACGCTGCGCTCCTCCGCGGACGGGGACCTGCTCCGCCTCGACGTCCAGTACAAGGACGCCGACGAGTGGTACACCCTGACCGGCAGTCCGCTGCCCCACGGCGGCGACCCCGCCGCCCTGCACGCCGCCGCGCTCGCGGCGATCCGTGCGGGCGGCGGGGCCCAGGCCCCCGGGTCCGCTCCCGGGGCCTGACGCGCGGGAGAGAGCCCCGGGGCTCACAGGACGGCGATGCCCAGCGGCCTGGCCCCGGCGGGGAGGCGGCGGGTGGCGCCGGTGTCGAGGTCGACGACGGTGATGCCGTTCCAGTAGCCCTCGCGGGTGTAGCCGCCGCTGACGTAGGCGGTGCGGCCGTCGCGGGACACGGCCACGTCCTCGTGGGGGCCTTCGAGCGGGTACACGCGTTCCGTGCCGTCGGGGGAACGCACCGTGAGCGAGGGCCCCTTGCCGTCCCCGGGCTGCACGGCTCCCGTGCCGACCACCAGGAGCCGGCCGTCCGGGGTGGCCGTCGCGCCGTGCTGGTGGGTGTCGGCGGTCATCCGCTCGACCGTGGTGGCGCCGGTCCGGGGGTCGACGACGGCGAGCCGCTCGCCCTCGAAGGGCAGCAGCAGCATCCCGTCGGAGGGCCGCACGACCGTGTGGTGCGGTTTCAGCCAGGAGGCGAGTCCGCCCTCCGTCCCGTACGGGGCCACCTCGATCCGGCGGGGCCGGAGCGAGTCCGCCGCCACCACGGTCACGTCGAAGGAGTCGTGGCCGGTGAGGTAGACCTCGGCGCCGTCCCGGGAGACGTCCACGTCGAAGGGGCGCCTGCCCACCGGGACCACGGCCGTCACCTCGGACTTCGCCGTGTCGAGGACCTCCAGTACGCCGCGGGTCCCGGGGACGTTGACCCCGACGTACGCCCGCGCGCCGTCGGGCGAGAGCGCGATGCCCATGCCGCCCCCGCGGTACTCGCCGTCCGTGACCGGCCCGGTGGGGGTGCGGTGGGGGACGAGGGCGGTGAGCCTGCGGGTGCGGGTGTCGACGACGGCGACCCCCTCGGCCGTGGCCACCCACGCGCGGCCGTCCGCGCCGACGGCCAGACCGTAGGGGGCCCGGCCCACCGGGACGGAGGCGACCGCACCGCGCTCGGGGTCCGTGAAGGTGACCGTGCCGGCGCCGAAGTCGGCGGTCAGCAGGGTGCCGTGCGGGGTGCCCGGGGCGGCGGGCAGCGGGGAGGCGGCCGAAGGGGCCGGGCGCGGCGCGGCGTCCCCCTGCCCCGCGGTACAGGCACCGGCCGCCAGGACCAGGGCCAGCGCGGGGAGGACCGTACGGGTGCCCGTTGCGCGGCGGCTCACCGGCCCGGCTCCCGCTCCGCCGCCGCGTCCCGCAGGAGGCGGGCCATGCCGTCGAAGCCGCGGTGGGCGGCGTGCTCGTACGGGGTCACCCCCTCGAAGTCGCCGAGTGCGGGGTCGGCTCCGGCGGCGAGCAGGGTCGCCACGACCTCCTCGTGGCGGGGGCCGCCGTCGCCGAGGATCACGGCCTCCAGGAGGGCGGTCCAGCCGAGCCTGTTGACGTGGTCGACGTCGATGTCCGTCTCGTCCAGCACGGCGTGCACGTAGGCGGTGTGTCCGCGTTCGGCGGCCGGGATGAGGGAGATCCCGCCGAAGCGGTTGCGCAGCTTCAGGTCGGGTCCGGCGGGCAGCAGCAGCCGCATCATCCGGACGCTGCCGGTGAGGCCGGTGACCAGCCAGGGGCTGTCCTCGCGGGCGTCCTGGGCGTTCGGGTCGGCGCCCGCGGCGAGCAGCAGTCCGGCGGCCTCGAGGTGGTCGCCCAGGACTGCGAGCAGCAGGGGGGTGCGCGCCCGCGCGTCGCGGGCCTCCACGGCGGCGCCGGCGGCGAGCGCCGCGGCCACCGAGGCCGCGTCGCCGCTCCCGGCGGCGTCGAGGAGCTGTCGGTCGTGCGGGGTCATGGTGTCCCTCTCGGCTCCGGGGCGGGGAGGGGCCACGTACGCCCTCCCGCTCCCTGTTCCATGGTCGCCGCGGGGGCGGCCGCCGCCGGTCCGCCCGCCGGGCCGATCCCGCGCGCGGTCCGGAGGAGGGGCGGGTCATCCGATCGGCCGACGCGCGGGGCGGGCGGGAGGGGCAGGAGGAGCCGGTAGAGGCGGGAGGGGCCGAAGGGGTGCGGGAGGCGGGAGGAGCCGGTACGGGTCAGGCCTCGTACTCGGTGAGATCGATGCTGTGGATCTGCAAGAGGTACCCGTGCTCGGGGTGCGTGGTGTCGCGCTCCAGCACCATGCCCAGCTTGCGGATCACGTTCTCGGACTCGTCGTTGCCCGCGCGGTTGACGGCGACGACGCGGTCGAGGCCCCGGTCCTGGAGGGCGAACTCCAAGGTGGCCTGGGCGGCCTCGGATGCGTAGCCCTGGCCCCAGTACTGGCGGCCCAGCCGCCAGGTGATCTCGATGTTCGGGTACACCTCGGGCAGGTACTCGGGCACCGTGAGGCCGACGGCGCCGATCAGCTCGCCGGAGCCGAGGAGCTCGACGGCGAAGAGGCCGAAGCCCTCGTCGTCCCACTCCTCCTCCCAGCGGTCGATGTCCTCGGCGGTCTCGTCGAGACCGCGGACCGAGCCGTCGCCGATCCACCGCATCACGTCGGGGTCGCCGTTGATCTCGGACAGGGGGACGAGGTCGTCCTCCTGCCAGCGGCGGAGGAGGAGTCGGGGGGTCAGGATCTCGGTCATGCGGCCCATCCTGCCGAACGCCGGTGCGCAGCGGTAATCGGGTCCCGCCAGTGCGTGCAGGGTGCAGGTTCGTGGCCGTTGCGCCCCCTGCCTTCCCGGCGGCGGGGAGGCGTCCTGCCAGCCCTCGGCGTCGGTGTGGTTCCGGAGGCCTCCGGCGCCCGGTTGCCCGTCGAGGACCGTGACCGTACCGGAGTCGGTGTGGGCGCCGGTGCGGAGCTGACCGGGCGGGGGTGCGCCTCCCGGATCCGTGCGGGCAGAGCCGGGTCCACGCCGTCTCCGGTGACCAGCAGGAACCCCGGCGCCCGCAGGGCCGCGTGGACGCGGGACGCCGTCCTGGCATGCGCCGCTGCGTCACCGGACCGCCACGGACCGAGGTCGCTCACGGGAACCCGGGCGCCCGCCATGCGGGAACCTGCCTTCCGAGCGGGTGCCGGGCGTCCGGAAGCGTGGTCGGCGCCGTGCGGCCTGGCGGGGAGGGCTGCAGGGTGTGCCCCGGGGGCGCGGGGAAGGTCGTGGTCCGTCCCGAAAAGGACCAGAATGAGACCCGGGGCCCCCGGAGGGACGGAGCGAGCGGTGAAGATGTCGACCAAGGAGGTCTTCGGGGCTCCGTGCTGGGTGAGCCTGATGGCCCGCGACCAGGGCGCGGCGCAGCAGTTCTACGGTGCGGTCGTGGGCTGGAGGTTCCGCCGGGGCCGTCTCGGCGAGGCCTTCTCCGTCGCCGAGCACGAGGGGGTGCCGGTGGCGGGCATCGGGGCGCTGGCGGGGGATCTGGCGGTGCCGGTGGCGTGGACCCCGTACTTCGCCGTCGACGACGCGGACGTGGCGGTGGACCGCATCCGCGAGCGCACCGGCACGATCGCGGTCGGCCCGGTCTCCTTCCCCTCCGGTGGCCGCGCGGCGCTGGTCGCCGATCCGGACGGGGCGGTCTTCGGGATCTGGGAGGGCGCGGTGTCGGCGGACTGGCGGGTGGGGCGGGGCCCCTCCCCGGCCTGGCTGGAGCTGCGGACCAGGAACGCCTTCGACTCCGCGATCTTCTACGGGGCGGTGCTGGAGTGGGCCTCCGGCCGGACCGGCTGCTGCGAGGTCTCGTACGAGGAGGACCAGGTCGTGCTCCGGCAGGCCGGGGAGCCCGTGGCCCGTCTGAACAGCGGGCCCGTCGAGCTGGCCGGCTACACGGCGCACACCAGGCCCCGCTGGCACGTCCACTTCCGGGTCCCGCGCCTGCGGCCGGCGGTCGAGGCGGCCCTGGCCCTCGGCGGGCGCACCGTTTCGGACGTCACCTCGAACGCCTCGGAGCGGTGGGTGGCGCTCCGTGATCCGGACGGTGCCCTGTTCACGCTCACCACGGCTCTGAGGGACGAGCCGGACGAGCCGGGTCAGGGCGGCTCCGGGATGAACGGCAGGTAGTCCTCCCCGGGGGGTGAGGGGATCACCGTGTAGCTCGCCTCGGGGAGTTCGTTCCACACCCCGGGGAGGTCTCCCAGCGGTTCGGAGACCACGAGGCGGGTCGCGTCGGAGACCTCGTTCAGGAATTCCAGTTCGGGGTGGAGGTGGCGGACGGTCTCGGCCTTGCTGCTGTAGTAGAGCGAACGGGACCTGCCCAGGCTGGAGTAGCGGAAGGCCCACACGCGCTCGCCGTCGCTGACGGCGACGGTCATCTGGAGCGGGTCGGCGACGCCGTGCTCCTTGCCGAGGTGCTCCACCAGGCCCGCCATCCGGGCGACGGCACCGGGGACGTCCTGGTCGAGGCCGAAGGTGACCGCCAGGTAGAACATCACCTCGGAGTCCGTGGAGCCCTCGATGGCGGAGAACAGCGCCGGGTCGACGGCCATGCACAGGTCGCGCTGCAGGCGCTCGAAGTCCGTGATGGCCCCGTTGTGCATCCACAGCCAGCGTCCGTGCCGGAAGGGGTGGCAGTTGGTCTGCTGGATCGCCGAGCCGGTGGAGGCGCGGACGTGGGCGAAGAACAGCGGGGAGCGGACGTGGCCGGCGAGTTCGCGCAGGTTGCGGTTGTTCCAGGCCGGGGCGATGTCGCGGTAGACCGCGGGGGTGCCGTCCCCGCTGCCGTCGGTGCTGTACCAGCCGATGCCGAAGCCGTCCCCGTTGGTCGATTCGACTCCGAGGCGGGCGTTCAGGCTCTGGTTGATGAGCGAGTGCTCCGGTCGGTAGAGCACCGCGTCGAGCAGCATGGGGGAACCCGAGTAGGCGAGCCAGCGACACATGAGCACCATCCCCTTGTCGGCCTGGTCCGAGCCTAATCCCGTGGCGGGTCCTCAGGCGCGGCTGACGGCGCGGCTGATCGGCCGGACGGCCCTACGGGGTGGCGGTGATCTGCGCGCACGCGCGCACGACGGCCTTCAGATCGCCGCTCGCACGGTACAGCCGCCGCTGTACGCGTGCACCGTTGCCACGCTCGAAGAGCTCGCTGATGCCCCGCTGGACCGCGGCCGCGTCGCCGTGGTCCTCCAGGGCGTCCCGTACATGGTCGAACAGCGCGTCCACGGCGGCCCGCGCGGATGTCTCCCGCATGGTCGCCGGGTGGATCAGCGGTCCTTCCAGGCCGGAGCGGGCCGCGCGCCAGGACGCGAGGCGGAGCAGGCTCACGCCGGTGCGGGCCGGTGGCCCGCCCGCCTCCCAGGCGCGGGCCGCGGTCTCCACGAGGCCGCGGACCAGGGTCGCGACCAGGACGGTCGTAGCGGGGTCCAGGCAGACGTCCGCGACACGGATCTCGACGGTCGGGAAGTTCACGCCGAGCCGCGCGTCGAAGTAGACCATGCCCCCGTCCCGGAGCACTCCGGTGTCCACCATGGCGGCGACCTGGCGGTGGTACCTGTCGGCGGAACCGAAGACCTCGGTCGGGCCGGCCGAGGGCCAGCGGTTCCACACGCGGCTGCGGTAGCTGTCGTAACCGGTGTCCTCGCCCTGCCAGAAGGGCGAGTTGCTGCTCATCGCGGTGAAGACGGGCAGCCAGGGCCGGATCCGGTCGAGGACGGCCACGCCCTCTTCGTCGGAGGTCACGGAGACGTGGACGTGGCAGCCGCAGGTCAGCTGCTCCTGGGCGGTCAGGCCGAAGCTCTCGGCCAGCCAGGCGTAGCGTTCGCCGGGGCTCATCGAGGGGGTCACGCGTACGGGTGAGGTGGCCAGGGCGGCCACCTCGGCACCGGCCGTCCGCGCGTGCCGGGCGGCGACGGAGCGCCACCGTCTGATCTCCTGCTCCAGCTCGCTCATGGCGGTGACCGGACGGGTGGCGAACTCCACCTGCTCGCGCTTCAGCTCCTTCTCGAAGATGTGGTCGGCGCCGCAGGCCTCGTCGTGCGCCGCGCCGTCCAGGACCAGGGCCGCGACGGACAGCGGCTCCCCGCTCTCGGCTCCCACGAGGAGGAGTTCCTCCTCCACACCCACGCTCCGCACGACCACCGTCCATGTCCGAGTCCCGCGCTGTGCCGTCCTGCCGGCCTGCCCTTGCTCACGGCCTGTCGTGCCCGCAGGAATCGGCATCACGCTCAGTAACGTTTCGAGATGCGTTCGTACGTTACTGCTGCTTCGCTGGATCCGCCCGCTCTCCCACGGATCCTAGGAGTGATCATGAGCGTTGCAGACGGTTCCCACGGCCGGTCCCAGCAGTTGCGTGACAAGGCCAAGGAGCTGAAGGAGGCGGCCGAGCGCGCCACCGACCCGGAGGAGAGCCGGCGGCTGCGGGACAAGGCCCGCCGCCTCCAGGAGCAGGGCGAGAAGGAGAGCGGCATGGACGACCGCGGGATGGACCCCATGTAGGCGCCCTCCTTCCTCCCTTCCGCCTCCTGGCGGACCTCTCCGTCCTCCGTCCGGTTCCGGCCGGTGTCCGCCGCGACTGCCCCGTCGCCGCGGACACCGGCCGGAACCGTGGAGGGGTTTCCCCGCCGGCCGGTCCGCGTGGCGGCAGCCTTCCGCGGCGAGATCGGCGCGGCCCTCCGGGCCCTGGCACCGTGCCCCCACCACGAGCTGGGCCGTCGCGCGCGGGGGCGGGCCGGGCGTCCCCGGACCCTAGAGACGGACCTGCCAGGCGGCCGTGGAGCGCAGGGTCCGGGCGACTCCCGGGTCGCGGACCGAGGGGGTGCGGTCCTCGGCCGTGACCGACAGCCGGTGCGTGCGGAGGTCGAAGAGCCACAGCTCGGCCACCGCCACCTCGGTCCGGCCCTCGAACCGCTTCAGTTCCCTGCCGTCCAGGTACCAGCGGACCACGAGCTGCCGGCCGTCCGCTCCGGTCAGCCGGGGTACGGCGGCCTCGGCCGTGTGGCGCAGCCGCAGGGTGCGGTCGGTCGGGGTGAGCGGGGTGAGCGTCTTCGCGTGCCGGTAGAAACCGGCGATCATCGCCTCGGTGCCCGGGAGGCTGAACGGCTTGCCCAGGACCCGCATGAGCGAGGCGTCGGTGGGCCGGTACAGGCCGGTGACGAAGTAGCCGCCGCCCTCGTAGGCGCCGACCGTGCCGCCGTCCGGCGACTCCTCGCCGAGCCAGCGGTACCACTTGGCCCGCTGCGCGGCCATCCGGTCGGCGGGGAGGGTGGAGCTGTTGGAGTCGGCGGGCTCGGGGCCGGTGTACTTCTCGTAGTCCGGTGTGCCGGGGTAGAAGTACTCGTCGGCGAGCTTGCCGAGGGAGTGGCCGGTCTCGTGGATGGCGACCTGGCCGGACTTGGCGTGGCCCGCCGAGGCCGTCGATATCCCCGCGTAGCCGAGGGTCGCGCTGGGCTCGTTGTAGCCCGCCCCGCCGTACTTGGCGCTGTTCGCGAGGACGATGACCAGGTCGGCCTCCGGTGCCTTCGCCACGTAGGAGTCGACCTTGGGCTGGTCCACGCAGAGCAGCCGCTCGATGTCCCCGCACCAGAAGTACGAGCCGAGCGCGGTGTCGCGCACGGTGGCCGGGTCGGGGTCCCCGGAGACGCCGGAGTCGTGCGAGACCGCGTCGACCGTCCAGACGTTGAAGAGGTTGCGGTAGGTGGTGTACGGCTCGACGGCCGTGACCTCGGCCCATTTCTGCCGGGCGTCGGCGTGGAACTCCGCCAGCTCGGTGGCGGTGTAACCGTCGCCGATGACGACGACGTCGAGGCGGTCCGCGGTGGGCCCGTTGTCGATCACCTTGGTGACCTCGCCGTCGGCGGCCCGCTCGGCCTCGGAGAGGCGGCCCGTGGACTTCGCCCGGCCGCCGGCGGCCGGTACGAGCAGGTGCCCGGAGCCGGCCTCGTCGCCGTGCTCCGGCCCGGGTATCTCGACCTCCACCCGGGCGTCCGCCCGTGAGCCGGCGGCTGCGTCGGCGGGTGCCGCGGCCAGCAGTGCGGCGGTCGCGCAGACCCCCGCGACGGCTGCCCGCAGGGCGGCGCGGACGGTGGGACGTCTGACTGGGACCATGAAGTCCTCCCCCGGGAACGGAAGTTAAGCGGCTGAATAAGTGCACTGAATCGGGTGCTTAAACTAGGCGGCGCGCGAAGGGTGCGCAATGCCCTCCTCCCCCTGAATACTGGGGAGTTCGAGCAACCAGGGGGACTCCATGGACGAACCGGCCCAGATCGGCCGCCGGGTACAGCGCATGCGCACCGGACTCGGTCTGACCCAGCGGCAGTTGGCGGAGCCTGCGTACACGCCCGCCTACATCTCGACCGTGGAGTCGGGCAAGGTCCGGCCCTCGGAGACCGCCCTGCGCTTCCTCGCCGGGCAGCTGGGCACCTCGTACGAGGAACTGACCACCGGACGCCCCGCCCACCTGGGCACCGAGCTGCGCCTCGCCCTCACCGAGGCCCAGCAGACGCTCGCCACCGGCGCGGCCGACGAGGCCGCCGCACGCTACCGGCAGCTCCTCGCGGACGCGGAACGGCTGGGGCTCGCAGCGGAGCAGGCGGAGGCCCTGCTCGGACTCGGGGACTGCGCCCTGGAGACGGGCGGGCTGCCCGAGGCGATGGCGCACTTCGAGGCGGCCGAGCACCTCCTGGCCCAGGAGCCGCTCCCCCGCCGCGCACGGGCCGTCCGCGGCCGCGCCGTCGCCCACCTGCTCGCGGGTGAGCTGCGGTACGCCTGCTACCTGCTCGAATCCGCCATCGACGAGCTGGGCACGAGCGGGCTGGCCGACCCCGAGGCGCTGGTGCTGCTGTACGCGGCGGTCATCGGGCCGTACATCGACATGGGGGCCCACGCCCGCGCCGCGCACGCCGCCGAACTCGCCCTCGCACTGGCCCCGCAGGTCAGCGATCCGGCCCTGGTGGCGGGCATGCACCGGCAGGTCGCCCGGACCTTCCTCGCCGAGGGACGGGTGGCCGACGCGGACGCCTCCCTCGCCAAGGCCCAGGCGATCTACGGGCAGCTGCGGCTGCGGACCGATCTGGCGCACTGTCACTGGATGCGCGGTTACGTCCAGGCGCAGAACGGCCAACTCGACTCGGCCGAACGGGAGCTGCGTACGGCCCGGGACATGCTGGCGGCCAGGCGGGCCGCGCTGTACACGGCCCAGGTGGAGGTGGAGCTGGCCGATGTCCTGCGCCAGCTCGGACGGTACGAGGAAGCCGCCGCGCTCCTGTCCTCGCTGCTGGAGCTCGGGGACCGGCACGGCGCCGTGCACGCGGGCGGGGCGCACCGGCTCCTCGGCCTGATGGCCGAGGAGCGCGGTGAGACCGAGACCGCCGAGGAGCACTACGTCCAGGCGCTGTCCCTGCTGGAACGCAGCGGGGCCTCGGGCGACCTGGCCGATCTGTGCCGGCTGCTGGGCGACCTGCTGCGGCGCACCGGGCGGACCGAGGCCGCGCTCGACGCGTACCGCACGGGGCTGGGCCACCGTGCGGCCCCCGGTACGACCACGCTGGGGCCGGCGCCGGCCGCCCCCGTCTTCGCGAACCCGGCCGTCAGTGGTTCTCGGTGGGCTGGAGGTCGCGCGGGATGAGCGCCCAGGTCGTCGCCGCGGCGGCGACCGCCAGGGCTCCGGCCATCAGGAACGCCGGGGTGATCGCGAGGGTGTAGGCGTGCGAGGCGGTGTCGTTCAGGGCCTGCCCGACGGCGCCGCCCAGCCGCTCGGCCGTGTGGGCGGCCTCGCCGACGGAACCGCGTACCGCCTCGGCGCTCGGGCCGTCCAGGTCGAGTACGGGGAGGTTGCCGCGGTAGAGGGCCGCGGCGGTGGATCCGAGGATGGCGACGCCCATGGCCGAGCCGAGTTCGTAGCAGGTCTCCTCTATCGCGGCGGCGCTGGAGACCTGGGCGGCGGGCGCGGCGGAGACCAGGGTGACCGAGGCCACGGTGGTGGCGATGCCCGCTCCCGCCCCCATGACGGTCAGGGCCACGGCGAAGGCGGGGTAGCCGAGACCGGTGAACTGCTGGAGGGTCCAGGGCAGCGCCATGCCCGCGGCCAGGACGACGAGTCCGGCGCCGAGCACGTGGCGGATCGCGTAGCGGTGCATCAGGGTGGGCGCCACCATCGAGGCGCAGATCAGCGCGAGCGGGGCGGGCAGCAGCCTGAGGCCGGCCTCCAGCGGGGTGTAGCCCTGCCCGTACTGGAACCACTGGGTGACCAGGAACAGGATCGCGCCCATGCCCACCATGGGCAGAAAGATCGCGGTGGCGGCGACGCTGAAGGCGGGCTTGGCGAACAGCCGTACCTGGAGCAGCGGGTCGTCCAGCCGCAGCTGGCGGCGGACGAAGACGGTGAGCAGGACGGCGGCGACGAGGAGGAGCGCCCAGGGCAGCGGGTCGCCGGCGCCGCTCTTGCCGAGCTGCTTGATGCCGCCCGCCAGGGCGAGCATGCCGACGACGGACTGGCCGACGCCCCACCAGTCCCAGCTTCCGGTGGCCCGCGGGGCGCGCGATTCGGGGAGGTAGCGCAGCCCGGCCACGACGATGACGGCGGCGACGGGCAGGTTGAGCAGGAAGGCGCTGTGCCAGCCGTGGTCCTGGACCAGGAGTCCGCCGACCACGGGGCCGAAGGCCATGCCGCCGCCGAAGACGGCCGCCCAGACGGCGAGCGCGAAGGCGCGTTCCTTGGCGTCGGTGAAGACGCTGCGCAGGATCGACAGGGTGGACGGCATGATGGCGGCGCCGCCGACGCCGAGGAGGGCGCGGGCCGCGATCACGTGCCAGGCCTCGGTGGAGAAGACGGCTATCAGCGAAGCCGCCGAGAAGATGCCGAAGCCGGCCATGAGGAGCCGCTTGCGGCCCCAGCGGTCGCCGAGGGCTCCGGCGGTGACCAGCAGGCCGGAGAGGGCGAGCGCGTAGACGTCGATGATCCACAGCTGCTGCACGGCGCCGGGCTGGAGGTCGCCGACGAGCGAGGGGAAGGCCACGTTGAGGATCGTGGTGTCCATCGATATGAGCAGGAGGCTGCCGGAGAGGATCGCCAGGACGATCCAGCGGCGGGGGTCCCGCGAGGGGGTGTGCATGGGGTTCCGTTCAGGGTCGGGCTGCGGGCGGGGCCGCGGTGGGCCGGGTGCCGCCGAGGAAGGACGTGAGGACCAGCCGGCCGATCTGGCGGGGGGCGAGGTGCCCGTCGCGCACGCCCTCGGCGGCGGCGTCGAGCAGTCCCCAGAGCGAGTACCAGATCCAGTACGGCGGGAGGTCGGCGCGCAGCCGTCCCAGCCGCTGGCCCAGGGCGAGGAAGGTCAGGGCCCGCTGGTCCTGGCGGTCCACGCCGGCCCGGAACTCCGGGTCGGCCAGCACGGTGGCGTCCCGTGAGGTGAACCCGTAGAGGTGGGCGGCGGGCATCAGGGCGAGGACCAGTTCCTCGAGGGCGGCGTCGAAGGCCTCCCCGTCCGCGTCCTCGTCGAGGTCGAGGGGGCTCAGGCACCCGTCGACCACCTGGATCGCCCGCACCGCGACGGCCTTGAGGAGGGCTTCACGGGTCGCGTAGCGGCGGCTGAGCGTGGCACGGCTGGTGCCGATGCCGGCCGCGATCTGGACCATCGAGGCGCTGTGGTCTCCGGCGAGGACGCGCGCGGCGCCGTCCAGTAGTTCTTCTTCACCCACCATGTGAGCCTCCTTCGCCTCGAACGATACAAGATTGTCTCACTTGAGGCAAAGCCGACCCACGGGCGGGAGATGGTTGCGGAGGCCCGCCTTCCGGTCCGTCGATACGATGGAACACCGTCCCGATCCGCCGACCGCCAGGAGCCTCCTCTTCCCCCTGGGCAACCCGCCGCGCCGCAGCCGCCCGGCGGACGCACGCCCGGCCGGCGGGCACACCCGTTCAGGGAGGCGCCATGCAGGGAAACGACAGGACCGAGGGCCGGCACGAGGCCCCGGAGGCGGTCAGGGGCCAGGGCAGCGATCAGGACAAGGGGCAGGGCCGGGACGAGACGTCCGAGGAACGCGCGGACCGGCAGTGGCAGGAACTGGTGCAGGAGATCCGGGTCGCCCAGACGGGCGTGCAGATCCTCTTCGGCTTCCTCCTGACGGTGGTCTTCACCCCGCACTTCCAGGGACTTCCCCAGACCGACAAGACGATCTACATCGTCACGGTCGTCCTCGGAGCCCTGGCGACCGGCGCCCTCATCGCCCCCGTGGCCTTCCACCGCATCGTCTCGGGCCGCCGGCTCAAGCTCCAGGCCGTCACCTGGGCCTCGCGGCTGACCTTCCTGGGCATCGTGCTGCTGCTGGCCACCCTGGTGTCGGCCCTGTTCCTGATCCTGCGGGTGGCCACGAACAACGCCCTGGTGCCCTGGCTGGTGGCGGGCGTGGCCCTCTGGTACCTGCTGTGCTGGTTCGCCCTGCCCCTGTGGGCACGCGTGCGCTACACCAGCGATCCGTAGAAGCCCGTCGGCTGCTCCGTGTTAGGCGGTGCCCTCTTCCCCGCTGCGGGCACGGGCGCCCGAGCGGGTGCGGCCCGCCGTCTGGGCACGCTGCGGATGGCGGCGCACGTACTCGTGCTCCAGCTCGTTCATCCGCTGCGTATGGGTGACCAACGCGTCGTCGGACCCGTGCAGCAGGGTCTCGTGGCGCGTGCGGTGGATGGCCTCCAGCTCCTTGAGGAGCCGGCCCTCCTCCAGTCTGCGCGCCGACGGTCCGCCGTCGTGCTCGGCCATGGCTCGTCCACCTCCTCGACTCGGTCCCGCCCCCCATCATCCTCCGCGCGGTGCCGGAAGGCCCGGCGGCCCGGCGTCAGTCCGGAGGCTCCGGGACCGGCGGCCGCTCGACGGGCGACGGCTCGGCCGGGGGCCGGCCGGGATCCGGCGGACGCTCCGCGGGCGCCGGGGGGCCGGGCTCCCGGGGCACCGGATCGGGGCGCTCGGGCGTGGGGCCGGGGCCCTCGGGTTCCGGTTCGGTGGTCCACTCCATACGGCTCTCACCTCGACTGTCTCGGGGCGCTGGATACGCTCGCGGCGCCGGGTGCGGGAGACCTCGGAGGGCCTCCCGCAGGTGTCCTGCTCTCACATGTGGGGATGGGAGTAGTGCGTCTCGATCATCCGGATGGCGGCGACGTCGTCATCGGTCTGGCCGCTCCCGAAGTCCGGCGAGTCCTTCACCTGCTGACGGGTGCAGGACAGATGGACGGCTTCCTCCTGCAGCTCGACGCGGGTGATGAGCCCTGCGGGGATCATCACCCTGCGGCCGAAGATCCACGGGCCGGTGTCGACCACCACGTAGGAGCGGTCGACGTCCTCGGAGTGCTTGTCGATCTTTCCGATCGCCCCGTCGGACGCCTCGACCTTGAAGCCGACGAGATCCATGCCGGGCGCGTGGCCCGAGCTGTCGGCGAATGCCCAGATGGGGGAGCCCATGACGAACCTCCTTCGTCCTCTCCCGCCGCCTACCCGGGCCATGGCGGCCCCATGCGGCCCGGTCCGGGCGCCGGGGGTGTGCTCCCGGCCCTCAGCAGATGCGCGGCAGCTGCTCACCGATGGGCAGGTCGACCACGCGGGTGCCGCCGAGTCCGGTCCGTGCCACGACCATGCCCGGGTGGGCCTCGACGGCCTCGCCGATCACCGTCGCGCCGCGGCCGAGCGGATGGGCGCGCATGGCGTCGAGGACGGCTTCGGCGTGCTGCCGGGGGACGAAGGCCACCAGCTTGCCCTCGTTGGCCACGTACAGCGGGTCGAGACCGAGGATCGCGCAGGCGTTCGCGACGGCCTCCGGTACGGGTACCCGGCCCTCGTGGATGACGACGCCCGTGCCGGAGGCGGCCGCGATCTCGTTGAGGGAGGCCGCGAGCCCGCCCCGGGTGGGGTCGCGCAGGACGTGCAGGTCCGGGGTGACCGCCAGCATGCTCGCGACCAGGCCGCCGAGGGCCGCGCAGTCGCTCTCGATGTCCACGCCGAATTCGAGGCCCTCACGGACGCTCATGATCGCCACCCCGTGGAGGCCGATCTCGCCGCTGACGATCACCACGTCACCGGGTACGACGCGCTGCGGACGCAGGTCCACCCCCTCGGGGATGATCCCGATCCCCGCGGTGTTGAGGTAGATGCCGTCGCCGTGACCCGCTTCGACGACCTTGGTGTCCCCGGTCGCCACCTCCACGCCCGCGGCCCGCGCGGCCGCGCCGAGCGCCTCGGCCACGCGGGCGACCGCCGCGATCTCGACGCCCTCTTCGAGGATGAACCCGCAGGACAGGTACGCGGCCCGGGCCCCGCTCATCGCCAGGTCGTTCACGGTGCCGTTGACGGCCAGGTCCCCGATGCTGCCGCCGGGGAAGAACAGCGGCCGCACCACGTACGAGTCGGTGGAGAAGGCCAGCCGGACGCCGCCGAGGGTGACGGCGGCGGAGTCCCCGAGCTGGGCGAGCACGTCGCCGCCGAAGGCGGGGGCGAACAGGTGCTGGACCAGTTCGGCCGAGAGCGCGCCCCCGCCGCCGTGGCCCATCACCACCCGGGGCCGGTCGCGCAGCGGTGCCGGGCAGGTCCAGCCCGTGATGTCGAGTGCGGTGTCAGGCAACGGGGCTCGCCTCCAGCGGCGCGGTCGGGGCGGACGGGGCGGCCTTGATCTCCAGCCGCCGGTAGAGGTAGTACGCGGCGCAGGCCCCCTCGCTGGAGACCATCGTGGCGCCGAGCGGGCTGCGCGGGGTGCACAGCGTGCCGAAGGCCTCGCACTCGTGCGGCTTGAGCAGCCCCTGGAGCACTTCGCCGCTGCGGCACGCGGCCGGTTCGAGGGTCTTGATGCCGGTCACCGAGAAACGGTGCTCGGCATCGAACTCGCGGTAGCGGGACGACAGCCGCCAGCCGCTGTCGGGGATGACGCCGATGCCGCGCCAGGCGCGGTCGGTGACTTCGAAGACGTCCTCCAGCATGGCGAGGGCGGCCGGGTTGCCCTCGGGGCGTACGGCACGGGCGTAGGCGTTGTCGACGGTGTGCTCGCCTCGTTCCAGCTGGAGCACGGCCCGCCGTACGCCTTCCAGGATGTCCAGCGGCTCGAACCCCGTCACGACGATCGGCACCCGGTGGCGCGCGGCCAGCTCCGGGTACTCCCCCGTGCCCATCACGCTGCACACGTGCCCGGCGGCGAGGAAGCCCTGGACCCGGCAGCTCGGCGACCGCATGATCGCCTCGATCGCCGGGGGGACCCGGACGTGGGACACCAGCAGGCTGAAGTTGGCGATGCCCAGCTTCTTCGCCTGGTACACCGTCATGGCGTTCGGCGGCGCGGTGGTCTCGAAGCCGATGCCGAAGAACACCACCTGGCGCTGCGGGTTCTGCTGGGCGATCTTCAGGGCGTCGAGGGGGGAGTAGACCACCCGTACGTCTCCGCCCTCGCTGCGCACCTGGAACAGGTCGCGGCCGGTGCCCGGGACGCGGAGCATGTCCCCGAAGGAACAGAAGATCACATCGGGGCGGGAGGCGATCTCCAGCGCCTTGTCGATGACGTCCAGCGGCGTGACGCACACCGGGCACCCCGGCCCGTGGATCAGCTCCACCTGCTCCGGCAGGAGTTGGTCGATCCCGTGCCGGATGATGGTGTGGGTCTGACCCCCGCAGACCTCCATCAGGGCCCAGGGCCGGGTCACCGTGGCGTGGATGTCGTCGAGCAGCCGGCGGGCGAGGTCGGGGTCCTGGAATTCTTCGATGTACTTCACTGCTGTACTTCCTCCTGCGGTGCGGCCCCGGCGGGGTCGTCGGCGAAGGGCCAGTCGGTGCCCGCGGCCGCTGCGGCCTGTTCCCACGGGTCGCCGAACTCCTCCTGGAGCATGCCGAGCTGCGCGAAGAGTTCGAGGGTCTGCCGGGCCGACTCCTCGTCGAGGCGCTGGAGCGCGAATCCCACGTGGACGATGGCGTACTCGCCGACCTGGAGGTCCGGGAGGTACTCCAGGCACACCTCCTTCTGCACGCCGCCGAAGTCGACGGTAGCCATGCGGGTGCCGTCCTTCTCCCCGATGTCAAGCACTCTGCCGGGTACCGCCAGGCACATGGGCTTCTCCTTGCTGTGGGTGTTCTTCCGTGGCGCGGGCCGCCGCCACCATGAGCTGGCCGAGGGACAGCCCGCCGTCGTTCGGCGGGACGTGACGGTGACGCAGGACCGTGAAGCCCCGCTGCCGCAGGGTGCGGGCGCAGGCGGCGGAGAGCAGCGTGTTCGCGAACACGCCGCCGGTGAGGGCGACGGTGTCCGGGCCGTGGCGTTCGCGCGCCAGCCCGCAGAGGTCGCCGACCAGCTCGGCGACACCGGCGTGGAAGCGGGCGGCGATCACCGCGGGGGCTACGCCCGCACGGACGTCGGCCACCACGGCCGCCAGTACGGGCGCCGGATCGGCGGTGCAGGGGGCCGCGGCGGCGCCGGGCGGGACGCGCAGCCCGAAGGCGTAGCCCGCGCCGGCCTCGTCCGCGGTGACGGCCGCACCCTCCAGCTCGATCGCGGCCTGGGCCTCGTAACCGGCGTGGTGGCAGATGCCGGCCAGGGAGGAGACCGCGTCGAAGAGACGGCCCATGCTGGAGGTGGGGACGCAGTTGAGGTTCCGCTCCAGCTGCCGTGCCAGGACGCGGAGTTCGTCGGGCGGGCAGGCGTCGGCGCAGGGGATGCCCGGCAGCCAGTCGATGCCCGCGGCGCGCAGATGGGACAGCGCCATGCGGTACGGCCGGTGCACGGCGGCGTCGCCGCCCGGCAGCGGGACGTACGCGAGGTGGGCGAAGCGGGTGTATCCGGCGTAGTCCGCGAGGAGGAACTCGCCACCCCACACCGCGCCGTCGTCGCCGTAGCCGGTGCCGTCGAAAGCCACGCCGATGACCCTCCGGCCGCCGTCCAGTCCGTGCTCGGCCATCGTCGAGGCGATGTGCGCGTGGTGGTGCTGGACGCGGACGAGCGGCCGGCTGCCGGCGCGGCGCCGGGCCCACTGACCGGAGCGGTACCCGGGGTGCCGGTCGGCGGCCAGCAGGGCGGGGGTGACGCCGGTGATGGACTCCAGCTGCTGCTCGGCCCGTTCGAAGGCGTACTGCGTGGCCAGGTCGTCCATGTCGCCGATGTGCGCGGACAGCCAGGCCCGGCGCCCCTCGCCGAGGCAGAAGGTGTTCTTCAGGTCCCCGCCCGAGGCGAGGACCGCGGGGACCGCCAGTGGCAGGGCGAGGGGCAGCGGAGCGTAGCCGCGGGAGCGCCGTACGGTCAGCTGCTCGCCGTCGCAGAGCCGTACGACGGAGTCGTCGCAGGGGACGTGGATCGGCCGGTCGTGCGTGAGCCAGGCGTCGGCGAGGCCCGCGAGTCGGTCCAGGGCCTCGTCGTCGTCCGTGACGATCGGTTCGCCCGCGAGGTTGCCGCTGGTCATCACGAGCAGGCGGGGGCCGGGCGGGTCGCCGGGCAGGCCGAGCAGCAGGTGGTGGACGGGGGTGTACGGGAGCATCACGCCGAGGTCGGGACAGCCGGGGGCCGCCGCCTCGGCCGCCTCCGCGCTCCCGGCGGCCCGGCGGCGCAGCAGGACGATCGGGCGCACGGCCCCGGTGAGCAGGCTCCGCTCCTCGGGGCCGAGGTGCACCAGGTGTTCGATGTCGGCCGGTTCGCGGGCCATCAGGGCGAAGGGCTTGTCCCCGCGGCCCTTGCGCCGGCGCAGCTCCGCCACGGCTTCCGGCCGGCCTGCGTCGCAGGCGAGGTGGTAGCCGCCGAGGCCCTTGACCGCCAGGATCGCCCCGTTGGCGAGCAGCCGGCGGGCTTCGGCGACGGGGTCGGCTCCCGAGGCGTCCTCGCGGGGCGGGTGCCCGGTGAGCAGGCGCAGCCGGGGTCCGCAGGCGGGGCAGGCGACGGGCTGGGCGTGGAATCGGCGGTCGGCGGGGTCGGCGTACTCGCGGGCGCAGTCGGCGCACATCGGGAACCGGGCCATGGTGGTCTGCGGGCGGTCGTACGGCAGGCCGGTGACGATGGTGAACCGCGGGCCGCAGTGCGTGCAGGTGATGAAGGGGTGCCGGTGGCGCCGGTCGGCCGGGTCGGCCAGCTCGGCGAGGCAGTCGGCGCAGGTGGCGACGTCCGGGGAGACCAGCGTCCGGGCGGGCCCGCCGGTGCGGGAGGCGACGATGGTGAACCCGCAGCCGCCGGCGACGGGCACCTCGCAGTGGTCCACCGCGTCCACCAGGGCCAGCGGGGGCGCGTCCGCCGCGAGCCGGTCGCAGAACTCGGAGACGGCCGTGGCCGTGCCCTCGACTTCGGCGACGACGCCCTCGGGGGTGTTGGTCACGTGCCCGGCGAGACCCAGCCCGGTGGCGCGGGTGTACACGTACGGCCGGAAACCGACGCCCTGCACCACGCCGCGGACGGTGACCCGGCGGCGTTGCACGGCCTCCATCAGCGGATCTGCGCCGCGGCGGGGTGTGCGTGCGGGGGAAGGCCGTCGTGCTCGTGCTCGTGCACGTCGTCCGGACCGTGGTGGTGGTCGTGGTCATGGTCGTGGTGGTGGTCGCCCGGACCGCGGTCGTGGGCGTGGGCGTGGTCGTGGGCGTCGTGAGGGTGCCCGTGACCGCCGTGCTGCTGCTGCGCCATGACGGGCGCGTGCGTTCCGGCGCCCGCCGCGACGGCCAGCGCCCGGTCGAGCAGGAGGCCCGACCCGTCGCCCGAGCGGGCGGAGGTCAGCACCACCTCCACACCGGGGTTCACGCGCTGGACGTTCGTACGGAAGGCCGCCTCGTCGAAGCCGACGGCCTCCGCGATGTCCGTCTTGGTCACCACGACGAGCTGGGCCAGCCCGAAGGCGGTGGGGTACTTCAGCGGCTTGTCCTCCCCTTCGGTCACCGACGCGAGCACCACGCGCAGCGATTCCCCGAGGTCGTAGGAGGCCGGGCAGACCAGGTTCCCGACGTTCTCGACGAACAGCAGCCGGGCGTCCTCCGGCAGCCACCCGTCCAGGTGGCGGCTGAGCATCGCCGCCTCCAGGTGGCAGAGCCCGTCGGTCAGCACCTGCTTGACGGGGGCGCCGGAACGGGCCAGGCGTACCGCGTCGTTCTCGGTGGCGAGGTCGGCGGTCAGCGCGGCGACGCCCACTCCCCGCTCCCGGGCGAGGAGCAGCTCGCGTTCCAGCAGGGCCGTCTTGCCGCTGCCCGGGCTGGAGAGCAGGTTGACGGTCACGGTTCCGCGGGCGGTGAGTTCGGCGCGCAGGGCGTGCGCCGCCTCGTCGTTCTTGGCGAGTACCGCCTGCCGCAGATCGACCACTCGGCACATGGTTCAGGCCTCCTCGGGGATCGGTTCGCGGGGGTGCGCGGGGGCGGGGCCGTCCTCTTCCCAGTGCACACTGAGGATCTGCAGCTCACGGCCCGAGAGCAGGGCGACGTCGGTGGCCAGGCCGCAGCCGGGGCAGCACAGTTCGGGCGGCATGCCCACCGGCCATTCGGCGGTGCAGGAACCGCATCGGGCGCGGGCGGGCACGGACTCCGTGGTGAGGGCCGCACCTTCGAGGACCGTGCCGGCGCAGGCCAGTTCGAAGCAGAAGGCCAGGGCGTCGGGTACCACGCCCGCCAGTTCGCCGACCTGGAGCCGAACGGCGCTCACCGCGCTCGCGCCGCCGGCCAGCGCGGCTTCTTCCACCTGGCCCACGACGGCCATGGCGATCGACATCTCGTGCATCGGACTCCGTCCTGCCGGGGCTCATTAGACCGGCAGCAAGTGGGCGGCGCGCCCGGCACGCCGACCCGCCGCACGCGCCGTACGCCATTCGGGCGCCGGGGCGTCACGCGGGCGGGCAGCGGGGCCGGCGTCTCGTGCCACCCGTGCGTCACATGCGACGCATGCGGAAGTAGCGCCGGAGGTCCGGGAGGATCTGCTTCAGTACGGCGGCGAGGGCGGCGGCGGTCGCGCCGCCGATGAGGGCCTTCTTCATCATGGGGTTCTCCTCAGTTCACGGCGGGGCCGGTCGTCCTCGGGGCTGCTGTCGGCCCCGTCCCGGAGCAGTTCCAGGACCGCGCGCACGGCCTCCGGCACCGCGGCGGCCACCGGTGCGCTGAGCCCGATGCCCTCCTCGACGCAGGCGGGTTCGCACCCGAGGACCAGAGTGCGGCGGGGCGGGGTGGAGCCGGTTCCGGCGCACAGGGTGTCCAGCAGGGCGAGGACGGCGTCGGGTGACATGTGGTGGCCGTCGAGGACGGCGCTTTCGGACCCGGCGGGGCCCGGGGCGTCGGCGTCGATCAGGTAGAGCGTGCCGGGGGCGCCGCCGCGGGCTGCGGCGTCCACCAGGACGAGGGTGTCGTAGCCGTCGAGGAGTTGGTAGGCGAGGTGGACCCCGCGTACCCCGAAGTCCACCACCTCGACTCCGTCGGGCAGTCGGTGCGAGGACAGGGCCCGCACGGTCTCGACGCCGAAGCCGTCGTCGCCGAGGAAGACGTTGCCGATGCCCGCGACCAGTGTCCTGCCGCTCACGCGTCCTCCAGGGGGGTGACCTCGTCGGGCTGGAAGTAGAGGAAGCGGCCCTGTTCCCGGCGGATGTCGGCGCCCGGGTCGCCCTCCACCGTGACGGCGAGGTGCACTCCCCCGTCGACATCGTGCAGCACGGCCTCGACCAGGGCCGTACTGCCCTGGAGGAAGAGGTCCTGGGCGTCGGTGCGCCGCAGGCCGGGGCGGAGCAGTACGCGGCTGCCCACCCCCACCGAGGCGCCGTCGATCGTGATCCGGTCGCGGAGCGGGTCGGCGGTGTCGTCCCGGGCCGGGTCCCACCAGGGGGTGTCCGGTCTGAACACCGCTTCTTCGTCCGGGAGTTCGTCCAGGTTCTCGGTCCCGGGGATCTCGCGGAACTCCGGGGGTCCGTCCGGGCCGGTGATCTCCCGAAGGGCCCGCACCGCTCCGTGCAGCCGCTCCAGCACTTCGGGCGGCATGGAGTCGGCCAGGTCGATGACGGCAGCGGCCCGGGCGTCCGTTCCGCGCGCCTCGCGCTTCTCCTGGTCGGTCAGGGCCGACGTGCGCAGGGCGAGGATCTCGTCGATCTCGGTGGCGTCGTACATCGCGCCGGCGCTCTCGGGGGCGATGGCCGGGTGGTCCTCCAGGATGATCGGAGAGGACAGCACCACATCGGCGCGGCCTCCCTCACCGGCGAGGACCGGCCAGGTGCGCAGGTTGACGCAGTCCGCGACCGCCCCCTTGGCCCATTCGGGCGGGTCGGTCACCGACAGGAAGGTTCCCGCGCTGAGGCCGAGCATCAGGTGGGCGGAGACCAGCGACCGGGGCAGGGCGGCGTCCCGGTCGGCGTCCCGGTCGGCGGGGGTCCACGGACTGGTGTTCTCCACCACCGCGGTGAGCTTGAACACCCGGTAAGCGCCGCCCAGTTCGGTGGCGCGCAGCCGTACGGCGCCCTCGGCCTCCTCGGTGCGCCGCAGCAGCCGGCCCACTTCGCGGCCCTCGCCGTCCAGGACGGGTTCGGTCTCCTCGCCCGCCGGCAGCCGGAAGGGCAGGGTGACGCCGTCCCCGGTCAGCCGGGCCACGGGGACGTCCAGTTCGACCCGTTCCTCGGCGCCCTCGTCCCAGGGGACGAGTACGCGGTCGGCCAGGTGCAGTTCGGCGACGTCCGTGAAGGTGCCGTCGCCCCGGGCCTGCTGGACCGTGCGGCGGCGGGCGTGCAGGAAGCGCAGCTCCACCGCCAGCACCGCGTCACCCTTGGGCTCCATCAGCAGCTCGGTCTGCTGGAGGGAGTGCTCGTGGTGCGCGGGCCCCCAGGCGGGCGGTACGAGGACGCCGAACTGCCAGCGCAGCCGGTTCTTGGCCGCCGAGGCCCGGTACGGGTAGAGCACGTAGCCCTCGAAGAGGACGGCGTCGGCCACCTGGCGGGCGGTGGCGAAGCGGGCCGCGGGTGCGGTCGTCGTGGTCATGGCGCCGTCCTCCCGGTGACGTTCGGGACGGCTCCGCCGAGGCGCAGTCCGGAAGGTGGCGGGGGCTTCCCGGAATCCGCCGCGTCCAGCAGGGCCCGTACGGTCGCCTCCCACGAGGCGAGGGCGTGCCGGGAGCGGAAGGCGAGCAGTTCGGTCATGGTGTCGCGCGGCAGCCGGAGCCAGCCGCAGCCAGGGAAGTGCTGCTCGACCATCTCGCGCCAGACCGCCACCGGCATCCGGTACGCGGCCTCGCGGTCCCAGGGCACGGGCTCGACGCGGAATCCGCGGGCTCCGGTGAAGGCCGTCCCGGAGAACAGCATCAGCAGCGGCACCTCGCCCGTGTCCAGGGCGCTGAAGTACCGTGAGGCCGCGATGTCCATGTCGTAGCTGCACGGGACGACCAGGTCGGTCTCGGTCTCCTCGGTGAAGCTGGGCACCATGAGTGCGACCTGGGCGAACTGCACCGGCTGCAGGGTGGTGCCCCAGCGGGAGCGTTCGCCGAAGAGGTCGGCGAGGCCCTCGGCCTCGGTGGGGCCGTACCCGCGCTTGGCCGGTTCGATCCGGATCTGGCAGCGCAGGGCGAGGGCGTGCACCCGCGTGCGGGGGCCGGCGGTGACGCGCAGCCGGAAGACGAGGGTGGGCCCGGCGGCGTAGGGGTCGGCGCGCACGCCGGTGCAGGTGAAGGTGAGGTTCGCCGCCCCCTCCGGCTCCGTCGTGCCCGCCTGCTGCGCCGTGGTGCCGGTCGCTGCGGTCGTGTCGGTCATGGCAGCCGTGCCTCCGCCCCGGTTCCGGCCGGGACCTTGGCCCGGCGTTCCACCTGCGCGAAGAAGGTGCGCAGCGCCTCCCGGGCCTCCGCCCCGCCGTCGAAGCCCTGCCACAGCAGCCGCATCCGCCCCACCAGCTCGTAGCAGACGTCGATCGGCACGAGGTAGCAGTCGGTCTTCCCCTCCGCGCGGCGCAGCAGGAGCGCCTCCACGTCGGGTTCGAGCAGGGCGGCGAGCCGGCCGGCGCCGAGGACGGCCTGCCAGGTCTCCGGGGCGAGTTCGCTCTCGGTGGCCCCGGCGGGGCTCGGGTAGAGGGCGACCAGCCGGTCGAGTGCGGCGTTGCGGAAGAAGAACGCGACGCCGACCGGGATCTGGAGCAGTTCCCAGGCCCCGTCGTCGAGCGGGTGCCCGGGATCGGTGAGGTAGCGGTCCGGGACCGCACGGTAGCGTCCGGTGGCGGTGCCGGGCCGGTCGAAGAGGAGGGCGCAGGCGGTGCAGGCGCACACCAGGGCGCGCTTCTCCGGTTCCACCAGGTGCCGGTGGCCGTCCTCGGGGACCACCACCCCGCACAGTTCGCAGGTCTCCGGGCGGGCGGCGCGCGGGCCCGTGAAGCGGCGCAGCCCGCGCGCGGTGCCCTTGCGGGCCGGGGCCGGGTGCCCGTTCACCGCACCTGCGCCGGGCTGTGGGGGCGGGTGGAGATCTGGAGCAGGGCCGGCTGTGGGGCCTCGGCGGGCGCCAGTTCGACCCGGGTGACCTCGGGGGCGAAGCAGGCGAGCGCGTCCTCGACGGACTGCTGGTCCGGGCCGGCCGTGGCGGAGCAGCCGCAGCCGCTCGCGGCGGCCCCGGAGCGCACCCGCAGGACGCCGGTCTCCTCGTCGAAGCCGATCAGTTCGAGCGGGTCGCCGGCCGCTTCCAGGGCGCGGCCGATCCGGGTGCGGACGTCCTCGGGGTGCAGGTCGTGGAGGGACAGCAGGCTCGCCACGAGCTCGTCGTCGAGCAGCGGCCGCACGGAACCCTCGCCGAGCCGTTCGAGGATCCGGGCGAGCCCGGCCCCGTAGAACTCCATCAGGACGCGCACCAGTTCCTCGGCGGCTTCGCAGGCCTGGCGGTCGCCTCCGGCGGCGAGCCGCTCGAGGACCTCCTCGACCCGGCGTCCCGCCCGCTGCGCGTCGGCGGCGGCGCTCATCCGCCGAGTCCGCTCAGACCGGTGGGGACGTGCATCTGCTTGACCGTCTTGCCGGGGCCGACGTACATGTGGACGCCGCAGGGCAGACAGGGGTCGAAGCTGCGGACGGCGCGCATGATGTCGATGCCCTTGAAGTTCTCCGGGGTGTTCTCCTCGAAGATCGGGGTGTTCTGCACGGCGTCCTCGTACGGCCCCGGCGTGCCGAAGGTGTCGCGGGTGCTGGCGTTCCAGGGGGTCGGCGGGTAGGGGTGGTAGTTGGCGATCTTGCCGTCGCGGATCACCATGTGGTGCGAGAGGACGCCGCGCACGGCCTCGGTGAAGCCGACGCCGAGCCCTTCGTCCGGCACCTCGAACTTCTCCCAGGTCTGGGTGCGTCCGGCGCGGACCTCGGCGAGCCCCTTCTCGGCGCAGTGCAGCGCGATGGCGGCCGCGTACGCCTGGAAGTAGGTGCGGGCGCGGTTGCGCTCCAGGGCGTTGCTCCACTTCGGGATCTTCCACTCGAAGCGGGTCTCGGGCTTGGTCATCGTGCGGGGCAGGGTGATGACGACGCTGTGCCCGGTGGCCTGGACGTAGTCGGTGTGGACCAGCCCGGACAGGGCCGTGGACCACAGGCGGGCGATCGGGCCGCCGCCGGTGTCGAGTGCGAGGTGGTCCTTGCCGTCGAACCAGCGGGGGGACATCACCCAGCTGTACTTGTCGTCGAAGTTCCGTTTCTGCGGAGCCGGGATGGTGTGCTGGTTCCACGGGTGGCGGGGGTCGACGGGGTTGCCCAGCGGGTCCTGCCGGACGAACTGCTCCTGGCCCTGCCAGTCGTCGTAGTACGAGCTGCCCAGCAGGATGCGGATGCCGAGGTTGATCTCGGTGAGGTCGTTGGTCACCAGCTTGCCGTCGACGACGACGCCCGGGGTGACGAACATCTTCCGTCCCCAGTCGGTCATGTTGGCGTAGGTGAAGTCGCAGTGCTCGGGGTCGTTGAGCGCGCCCCAGCAGCCGAGGAGCACCCGCCGGCGGCCGACCTCCTCGTAGCCGGGCAGGGCCTCGTAGAAGAAGTCGAACAGGTCGTCGTGCAGGGGGACGACCCGCTTCATGAACTCGCAGTACCGCATGAGGCGGCTCATGTAGTCCGTGAAGAGCTGGACGGAGGCGATGGTGCCGACGCCGCCCGGGTAGAGCGTGGAGGGGTGCACGTGGCGGCCCTCCATCAGGCAGAACATCTCGCGGGTGTACCGGCTGACCTGGAGGGCCTCGCGGTAGAACTCGCCCTCGAGGGGGTTGAGGGAGCGCATGATGTCGGCGATGGTCTTGAAGCCGTGGTCGCCGGCGTGCGGGGCCGGGGTGCGCTCGGCCAGGTCCAGGACCCCGGGGTTGGTCTCGCGGACCATCTTCTCGCAGTAGTCGACCCCGACCAGGTTCTCCTGGAAGATGTTGTGGTCGAACATGTACTCCGCGGACTCGCCGAGGTTGATGATCCACTCGGCGAGGTGCGGGGGCTTCACCCCGTAGGCCATGTTCTGCGCGTACACGGAGCAGGTGGCGTGGTTGTCGCCGCAGATGCCGCAGATCCGGCTGGTGATGAAGTGCGCGTCGCGGGGGTCCTTGCCACGCATGAAGACGCTGTAGCCGCGGAAGACCGACGAGGTGCTGTAGCACTCCGCGACCCGCTTCTGCTTGAAGTCGATCTTCGTGTGGATGCCGAGACTGCCCACGATCCGGGTGATCGGATCCCAGGCCATCTCCACCAGGCCGCTGCCGTCTCCGGCCGCCTTCGTCTTCGGTGTCATCGTTTCTGCCGTGGCCCTTCTCTTCTGAGCGGGGGGTTGGGTGCTTTGCGGGCGGTGCGGTGCGCCGAGCTGCGGAGCGGAGCGGGCGGCGGCGTTCACCAGGGCGGTCGGTAGCCCGTGGTCAGCTGCCCGCCGGTGTGGCGCCACTTGGGTTCCTGGTCCACGGTGTGAGCCGTGACGGAGCGGAGCTTGCGGACCAGGACGCCGTACGCGCCGCTGGCCCTGCTGGAGACCTTGGCGCCGGGGGGTTCGTCCATGAACGGCATGAACTTGTCGGGGAAGCCGGGCATCGTGCAGGCGATGCAGATGCCGCCGACGTTCGGGCAGCCCCCGATGCCGTTCATCCAGCCGCGTTTGGGGACGTTGCACTTGACGACGGGGCCCCAGCAGCCGAGTTTGACCAGGCAGCGCGGGGAGTCGTAGGTGTCGGCGAACTGGCCCTGCTCGTAGTAGCCGGCCCGGTCGCATCCCTCGTGGACGGTGGCGCCGAACAGCCAGGTGGGGCGCAGCTTGTCGTCCAGCGGGATCATCGGGGCGGAGCCGGCCGCCTGGTAGAGCAGATAGGTCAGGGTCTCCGAGAAGTTGTCCGGCTGGATCGGGCAGCCGGGCACGCACACGATCGGGATGCCGGCCTTGGAGGTCCAGTCCCAGCCGAGGTAGTCGGGCACGCCCATGGCGCCCGTCGGGTTGCCTTCCATGGCGTGGATGCCGCCGTACGTGGCGCAGGTGCCGATGGCGACGACGGCGAGGGCCTTGGGCGCCAGCCGGTCGATCCACTCGCTGGTGGTGATGGGCTGGCCGGTCTCCGGGTTGTCGCCGAAGCCGCACCAGTAGCCCTCGGGCTTGATGCTCTCGTTCGGGATCGAGCCCTCGACGACCAGGACGAAGGGGTCGATCTCGCCCCGCTCACCCTTGAAGAACCACTCGATGAAGGTGTCCGCGCCGCCGATGGGGCCGCATTCGAAATCGATCAGCGGCCAGTGCACGGCGATCTTGGGGAGGCCGGGGAGCACTCCCATCACGATCTCTTCGATGCTCGGCTGCATGGCCGCCGTCAGGGAAACGGAATCGCCGTCGCAGCTCAGGCCGGCGTTGATCCAGAGGATGTGGATCGTGGGATCTTCGACGGGGTCCTTGGTTGCTGTGGCCATGGGATGCCTCCTCGGGGAGGTGTTTCAGGGTGGGGGGGGCGGGCGGCCCGTGCGGACCTCACCCTTCTTGCTAACAGCCGGCCGCCCCGGGTGCCCCGTCTGACAGGGCCAGTCCAGTGACGGTGCGCTGCCGTGAGGGCAGTGGCGCGGTGTGCCGGCCGGGTACGGCGCGCGCCAGGTGCGGCGGTGTGGCCGCGGCGGGCTCCTTGCGGACGAAGGCGCGCCGCAGGGCGTGGTAGGGGGCGTCGGGGTCCTGGAAGGTCCGCCGCATCTCGGCCAGCTCGGCGTCCCGGTAGGCGGCCAGGGGCTTCTCCGCCTCGTCGCGCTCGCGCCGGGCCTTCTTCGCGGCGATCCGGGAGGCGGTTGCGGGAAGGGCGGCCAGGTGCGTGGCGAGCCGCGCCGTCTGCCCGGCGAAGTCCTGGGGGGAGCAGCTGAGCGTACGGTCGACCAGGCCGAGGCGGTGTGCGGCGGCGGCACTGATCGGCAGGGCCTCGGTGGTGAGGCGCTCCGCGACGCCGGTGCCGGCGCGGCGCGGCAGGGTGTACGTCCAGTACTCCGAGCCGTGCAGCCCCATCAGCCGGTAGTGCGGGTTCAGGACCACGCCCGCGCGGCACCAGACCTCGTCGGCGGCGAGGGCGAGCACGGCCCCGCCGGCGGCGGCGTTGCCGCCGAGGGCGCTGACGACGAGGCGGTCCGTGGTGGTGAGGACGGCTTCGACGAGGTCGTCCATGGCGTCGATGTTGGCCCAGGACTCGGCGGCCGGGTCGGCCGAGGCCTCGATGACGCCCAGGTGGATGCCGTTGGAGAAGAAGTCGCGGCCGCCGCCGAGGACGAGGACCGAGGTGGGACGGGTGCAGGCGGTCCGGTAGGCGTCCAGCAGGCGCCGGCAGCGGTCGGTGCTCATCGCGCCGCCGGGGAAGGAGAAGGAGAGGAAGCCCACCTGCCCCTGCTCGTGGTAGCGGATGTCGGACCAGCCCGGCCCGTCCGGGCCGGTGTCCGCCGGGGCCGGCGTCTCCGGCAGCGCCGGCAGCCGTCCGGCGAGGGCCACGGTGGCGGGGAGTTTGACGGTGGCGGGCCCGCCCGGTGCGCGGCGGGCCCTCAGTTCAGGGATCCAGACGGCGCCGTCGACGGTGGCCCGGCAGATCGCGCCGGCCCGGGTGGCGAGCAGTTCGCCCGGGCGGCCGCGCAGGTGTTCCTCGGGGAGGGCGGGGTGGCCGCCGTGCAGGAACCACTCGCCGCCGAGGAGTTCGTCGCGTACGCCCGGCTGGGAGTCGGCGGCGCGCAGGACCCGCAGGACCCGCTCGGCGGGGTCCGTACGCCAGTCGATCCGGCGGTGCTCCTGGCGCATGGCGGGGCGCGCGCGCCCGGTGTGCTGGGGCCGGGGGGTGTAGGTGCCGGAGGCGAAGCGGTGGACGGCGAGGAGGACGGCTTCCAGCGCCGCGTCGGCGATCTCACCGCGGTAGAGGTCGCTCTTGGCCACCGGGGGTACGGGGCATTCGACGCAGGCCCAGACGTCCCCGGCGTCCATCTCCGCGTCGGCCTGCAGGACGGTGACGCCCCATCGGGTGACCTGGTCGTGGAGGGCCCAGTCGAGGGAGGACGGGCCGCGGTCGCCGACCGGCCCGGGGTGGACGATCAGGCAGGTGTGGGCGCCCCAGACCTCTTCGGGGACGGCCGTCTTCAGCATCGGGGCGATGATCAGGTCGGGCTGGTGGCGTCGGACGGCGTCGGTCAGCGGGACCTGCGGCAGGGCCAGTTCGACGGCCACGCTGTGACCGAGGTCGCGCAGCTCGGCGTGGACACGCTGCGTGAGGCTGTTGAAGGCACTCGCGACGAGCAGGACGTGCACGTGATCTCCCAGCGGCGGCCCGGGACCGTGACGCCGACGCGCCCCGGCTGAACGGCCGATCGATGCAGCCAATGACCGTGACCAGAACTTGACCGGCCGCCTGAGATGCTCGGACACACCGCCGGGGCACGCCCGGCGCCGAGCTGAGGTGTCACTCGAAAGCGGGCCCGCCCGCGGCCAGTCGGCCGCAGGACGCCCGGGGCGGGCCGGGGGTGCCGGTCACCCGGGTGGGGCGTGCGGGGCGGGCCGGTTCAGGGGCGCGGTGCCTGCGCGGCGGCGCGCGCGGTGCAGGTACGGGCGACCTCGTCGGCGAAGACGCGGGCCGGCGGGGACAGCGCGGCCCAGCGGCGGACCGCCCAGCCGACGGGCAGCGGCGGCAGGGCGGGGATCGGGACGAACCGCAGCGGGCCTCCGCTGCCGGGGACCCGCCAGCCGGGCAGCGCGGGCACGACGGCGTGTCCCAGGCCCAGTTCGGCGAGGAGGAGGGCGGTGTCCCAGTCGGCCACGCTGGTGTCGGACCGGACGCGCAGCCCGGACTCCGCGAAGGCGGTGTCGAGGTGGGCGCGGGAGGTGGAGTTCTCGGGCAGCCGGATGTGGCGGATCCCGGCGAGGTCGGCGGGCTCGACGCGGGGGCGGGCGGCGAGGGGGTCGTCGGCGCACACGGCGAGCACCCAGGGCAGTTCCATGACGGGCCGCTGTTCGATCCCGCGGACGGGGGCGCCGATCGTGATCCAGGCGAGGTCGAGGTCGTCGGCGGTGAGGGCGTCGAAGCAGCCCCGGCTGGAGTTCTCGGTCTGGAACTCCAGGCTCACGGCGGGGTGGCTGCGCCGGAAGGTGACGACGGCCTCGGACATGAAGTGCCGCACCGTCGTCGCGCCGGTGGTGACGCGTACCGAGCCGCCGCCTCCCCGTACGAGGTCGTCGAGGCGGCGCAGGGCCCCGTCGAGTCCGGCGATGCCGTCGGCGGCGGCCGCCTGCAGGATGCGGCCCGCCTCGGTGGGGACCACGCCGCGGGCGTGGCGTTCCAGGAGGCTCGTGCCGGTCTGCTTCTCCAGCCGGCGGACGTGCTGGCTGACGGCGGACTGGGTGCAGCCGAGGTCTCGGGCGACGGCGCTGAGACTGCCGGCGCGGCAGACGGCCACGAACACGCGCAGATCGTCGAGGGTCATGGGCATCAGCGTACGAGACCCAAGTGATTCCTTGGGATTGCGGAGTAAATACGAGGATTGACTTGGGTGTTGCCCTCGATCAGGATCAGTGCAGGGCCCGGGCGGCAACCCGTCCCGCCCTCGCCCGTGGTCCGGACCCGGGCGAGGGCGGGACGGGTGCCGACCCACCGCTCCGCGGAGGGTCAGGGGGTGAAGGTCCAGCGCTGGGCGGCGGAGCCGTCAGGCGGCGCGGGTGAGCCGGGTGCCATCGGCGGTGGCGGAACCCGCAGGTGCGAGGCACTGTCCTCCGGTGCGCAGCGTGCTCTGGGCTCCTGTGTGCCAGGTCTGGCCGGAGCTGCCGTCGCAGGCCCGGATCGTGACGCGGGAGGACTTCGCGCCGTCGAGGCAGACTCCCGCCAGACCGGTGAGGCGGCCGTCGCCGTGCAGGGTCCACCTCTGGTGGGGACCGCCGTGGCAGGTGTAGAGGGTGGGTTCGGTGCCCGGGGCGGTGGCGCCGTGCGGAAGGTCGAGGCAGGACGCGGAGGCGGCGTTGACGAGGGTGGCGCCGGACGGCGGCGGGGCCGGGCGGCCGGTGAGGGTGATCTCGGCGGCGCTGGTCCAGGGTCCGCGGCCGCCGGCTTCGGTCAGGGCCTTGAGCCGGAGGTAGCGTCCGGCCTTGGCGGCCAGGGCGGTGGTCTGGGCGGCGGCCGTGTCGGCGAAGGAACCTCTGGCCACCGGGGTCCCCCAGTCGGCGGTGGTGTCGGAGACGTAGACCTCGTAGGACCCGATCCGGCCGTTGACACCGCCGTCCTGCCGGGGCAGGTGGCCGAGACCGTCCACGGTGTGGCGGCTGCCGAGGTCGATCTGGATCTCGTGCGGGAGCGCGGCCGGGGTGCCCGAGGACCATGCGGTGTGCCAGTGGGTGGCCGGGTTCCCGTCGAAGGCGTTGCGGGCGGCACCGGCCTCGCCGGCGGTCTCCTCGCTGTCGGCGGACACCAGCGACCAGGCGGACCGGTCGATCGGGGCGGAGGACGGCAGCGCCTCGGGCGAGGGGAGGGTGATGCCGGTGGCCGTCAGGCTGACCGCGCCCGACGTGGTGCCGGTCTTGACCCACAGGACCCCGGCGCGGTCGGCGGAGTCGAAGTACCAGCCGGTCGCCGCCGCTTCGTAGGCGGACTTCGATGTCAGGCGGGGCAGCGCGGCTCCGTCCACGGTGAGGGCGGTCGGCGCGGAGGCCACGTGCAGGGTGAACTCGTACCCGCGGGAGGCCGGTTTGCCCGCGTAGGTGCCGGTGGGGGCGGAGACCGCGACGGTGACCGTGCCGGAGCCGGCCGCCGGGGCGGTGACGTCCACGCGCTGGCGGGCGTAGGCCCCGGACTGGTGGGCGCGGGTCAGGCCGTCGTCCTCGTAGAGGCTGAAGGAGGAGGATCCGCGGGGGTGGATGTCGTAGGTGAGGGTGGAGACGGGTTTCTCCCCGGTGTGGTTCATCTGGGGCCACATCGGTACGACGGCGCCGCCCTTGACGAAGAGGGGCAGGGTGTCGAGCGGGGCCCGGTAGCCGTTCAGCCAGCCCGGCCCGGCGTACGTCCGGCCCGTCCAGTAGTCCGTCCAGGTCCCGGCGGGCAGGTAGATCCCGTCCCGGACGGAGGTGTCGGAGACGACGGGAGCGACGAGGAAGGAGTCACCGGCCATGAACTGGCCGCTGGTCAGGTTCCCCCGCGCCACCGGGTCGTCGGGGTACTCCAGGACCATCGCGCGGGTGCTCGGGACGCCGCTCTCGTGGGCGACGCGGCTCATCGTGTACAGGTACGGCATCAGGCGCATCTTGAGCTGGAGGTACTTGCGGTTGATGGAGAGGTACGGTTCCGCGAAGCGCCAGGGCTGCTTGTCCTGGTAGCCGGCGGACGGGCCGGTGGCGCCCCAGCCGGACATGGTCATGAAGGCGGGGGTGAAGGCCTTCCACTGGAGGTCGCGGGTGTAGGTCTTGGGGCTGCCGCCGAAGATGCCGTCGACGTCTCCGGCCGCGTAGTTGAGGCCGGACAGGCCGGCTCCGGCGAGGGCGGGGACGTGCCAGCGCATGTCGTCCCACGTGCCGTGGGTGTCGCCGGTCCAGACGACGGCGTTGCGCTGGGTGCCGGCCCAGCCGTCGACGGTCCAGACGAAGCGCCGGGCGTCCGAGTTCCGCTCGATGCCGTCGACGGCCTGCTGGACACCGTCGAAGGCGTACTTGTAGCCGCTGCCGATCCACGCCACGTCGGTCTTCACGCCCCGGGTGCCCGCCGTGCCCACCTCGTCGGCGATGCCGTCGAGCCCGGTGGAGGTCCACAGCCCGGTCTGGAAGCCCTTGGCCTTCAGTGCGTCCACCGTCGGTTTCAGGGGCGCCGTGTAACCGCAGCCGTACCCGTCGTTGGGCAGGAACCAGCCGGAGGGCATGTCGGCGGCGCGGGCGTCGGCGGCGTAGCCGACCACGTCGGGGGTGGTCTGGTGGCGGAGCCGGTCGTGATCGCCCTGGTATGCGGGGTTGGAGGCGTTGAAGCAGTCCGCGTTGCCCAGCTCGAAGCCCCACATCGGCGCCATGAACGGCTTGCCGCTGACGTCGGTGTACGCGTCGAGGACGGACTTGAGCGAGTCCCCGGTGAAGTACCAGGCGTCGAAGCGGTTCTCCTGGTGGGTGAGGGTGCTGGGGGCGTCGAAGGCGTACGAGCCCGGGGCCCAGGTGTTGCGCATGACGCCGTAGCCGTTGGTGGACATGTAGAAGGGTGCGGGGCTGGCGTTGTCGTTCTCGCGCCACCGGTTGTCGACGGCGACCGGGACGGTCTTGCCGCGCAGCGCCCATTCGCCGAGCCTCAGCCCGGTGCCGTAGAACTGCTCCTCCGCACCGCGTGCCAGGTACTGGGTGGTGCGGCCGGAGCCGAAGGCGGTGGGCCGGGTCTCCTGCCAGACGGGGGTGGTGTCGTCGGCGCGGTAGACGGCGAACCGCAGGGGGGACTTGTCGACCCGGATGGAGAGGGCGTCCGTGGTGATCCGGTAGTACGCCCCGGCGTCGGTGGAGGCGGTCTCCACGGGTCCGAAGTCGGTGGTGGGGGCGAGGTCGGTCCCGGCCGGGTCGTCGGTGAACGCGCCGTCGGGCGAGAGCCACAGCCGGAAGATGTCCTCGCGGGCGATGACCAGCCGGGCCTTGGCGCCGCTGGAGGTCGTGACGGTGTAGGTGTTCCCGGACCGCGTGAAGCCGGTGACGTCGCCCGCCGTGGCCGCGGCGGCGGAGGGTGCCGCGGCGGCGGACGGGGCGGCCGGACCGGCGGCGGCCAGGCCCGCGACGGTGAGCACGGCGGCGAGCAGGGCGGCGGCGGCCGGGGAACGCCGGCGCGGTAAGGAACGGGCTCGGCGGGCCGGGTGGTTCCCCCGGCCCCGGCCGCCCCGGCCGGCTCGGTCACCGTGGCTCCTGCGGAAGCGTGGCAGTCTCATGGGCAGCTCCTCGTGCGGTCCGGATCGCGGACACACCGCTTTGGCATGCACCTGGCAAGATAGCGCTCCACGGGTGCCACTTGAAGGAAGATGCTTGAACTCGCCCGCAATCAAGCATCTTCGAGCATCCCAGCCCCACCGGGCAAGCGGTCCGAACACCGAGCAGCAGGGCAGACCGGGCACGCTCTGCTCCCCCTGCGCCCGGCTGAGGTCCCGGCCGGCCCGCCAGGAGTGATCCCGTACGCCGGACAGGTGCTGGACGAGAAGGCGAACTCGTAGCCGAGCTGCCCGAGCAGCAGCGCGAGTACGTGCTCAGGTGGCTGGAGGGCGCGACCGTCGTCAGATCGCCGAGCGGGCCGGCCGGAGCAAGGGCACGGTGTCCGAGGGCCTCAAGCGCGCCACGGAGACCCTGCGCGAGAACGTCAGGGAGGCGATCCACCACGTGAGCCTGGCCGTGTCGATCGTGTCAGCATCATCACGTGGGCCGTCCCGGCGCTCCTGGGGCTGCTGGCGATCCTCCTGCGATAGGTCGCCCCATCGCCCGGGGCGGACGGACTCCGCAGGAGCAGGGCCGGGGATCTCGGAGCGGGCACCTCCGGAGCAGCCCGGGGCTGCCGTCAGGCTGCGGGACCTCGGGGCGGCAGGAGCGCCAGTACCGGGGCGGCGGGTGAGGAGGCGCGGTGGCCGCAGGGGTCGAAGGCCAGTACCACCGGCTCCCCGGGCCGTTGGCGCCACGAGATGCGCTCCGGCGGCCGGCCGCACGCCGGACAGCCGGGGAGCGGGCCGGGCTCCGGCGGGCACTCGGGTACGGCCGCGATGGACGTGGAGTGCGGATCACGCATGGAGGCTCCCTGGTCGTGCGGTTGGGCTGATCGCACTGTGCCATGGACGGGCCCTCGTCCGCACGGGCGAATCATCCAGTGTTTTGGCTGGTCAGAGGTGTGGTCGCCAGGAGGATTCCGGTCTTCTTGGGGGCACTTGGTGATCAACCGCTCCCGCTGCCGGCCTCCACCAGGCCCGATTCGTACGCGGCGATGACGGCCTGGGCGCGGTCGCGGACACCGAGCTTGCCGAAGATGCCGGTGATGTGGTTCTTGACCGTGGAGACGCTGATGTCCAGTTCGCGGGCGATCTCCGCGTTGTCCAGACCGACGGCGATCAGCTGCCAGATCTCCCGTTCGCGCGGGGTGAGGTCCGCGGGGGCCGCCGTGGCCGCGGGACGGGACCGCACGGGGGTGCGTACGTAGGTGGAGATGAGCCGGGTCAGCAGCCGCGGCGCGACGGCGGCCTCCCCGGTGTGGACGGTGCGTACGGCGGCGATCAGCTCCTCCGGGGATATGTCCTTGGGCAGGAAGCCGTACGCGCCGGCGCGCAGGGCGGCGACCACGTACTCGTCCATGTCGAAGGTGCTGAGGGCCAGCACCCGGGTCTCCGGGAGGGTCCGTGCCAGTTCCTCGGTGGCCTTGACCCCGTCGAGGACCGGCATCCGGATGTCCATGACGACCACGTCGGGCCGCACCTGCCGGGCGAGGGCGACGGCGCGCGCGCCGTCCTCGGCCTCGCCCACGACCTCGAACTCCGGGTCGGGGCCCAGGATCAGGGCCAGGCCGCGCCGCACCAGCGGCTGGTCGTCGGCGATGAGCACACGGATCATCGGTGTCGTTCCCCTCCCTGGCCGCCCCCGGCGCCTCCCGGGACCGGGAGGCGGGCCGCCACCCTGAAGCCACCGCCGTCGATCGCGGCGGCCTCCAGGGTGCCGCCCTGCAGGGCGACGCGTTCGTGCATTCCGATCAGACCGTACCCGGAGCGGGGCGAGGCCTGCCGGGGCGCCGGTGCCCCTGCTCCCCCGCCGTCGTCGCGCACCTCCACGGCGACTTCACCGGGGCCGTAGGTCAGGTGCACCCGGGCGCGGGCCTGCCCGGCGTGCTTGCGGGTGTTGGTCAACGCCTCCTGCACGATCCGGAATACGGTCAGGCCCGTGCTCGGCGGCAGCGGCCTGACCGGGCCGTCGACCGTGAACTCGGTCTCCGTACCGGCGAGCCGCGACTCGGTGACGATCCGGTCCAGGTCTCCCGCGCCGGGCTGGGGCGCCGCGGGCGCGGATTCGTCCTCCTCGCCCGCGCGCAGGACGTCGAGGAGCTGGCGCATCTCGCGCAGGGCCATCCGCCCGGAGTCCTCCAGGGTCACCAGGGCCTCGCGGGCCACCTCCGGGTCGTGCGCCAGGTTGGCCCGCGCACCGCCCGCCATCAGCTGCATGGTGGTGATGTGGTGCGCGACGATGTCGTGCAGTTCGCGGGCGATCCGGCGCCGCTCCTCGGCCACCGCGCGCTCCGCCCGCAGCAGTTGCTGCCCCTCGGCCTCCCGCTGCCGGCGGTTCATGACCACGGCCGAACCGGAGACCAGCAGGACCACCACCGCATCGGCGACCAGGCCCCAGCCGGGCGGCAGCAGCATCCCGCCCTGGCCCACCAAGGGCAGCGGCACCGCCGCGATGCAGGCACCGGCGGCCACCGCGGAGGGGCGGAACCGGACGACCGCGTACAGGGCGACGGCCAGGCTGACCGGGAAGTGCGGTGCGGGCACCGGGATCGCCAGGTTGGACACCACCCCCAGGGCCAGCACCACGACGAGCACGATCACCGGGTGGCTGCGCCGGGCGACCAGGGACAGTGCGGCCAGGACGACCGCGAAGGCGCCCGTGAGGGCGAAGGGCACCGTCCCGGACACGGATCCCTGCGAAAATCCCACCAGGTCGACGGCCGCGGCCGCGATGGCCATGAGCGCGTCGTGGCGCGTCCAGGTCAGCCTGTCGGCTCCCTTGTCCATCACTGCCGGTCCTCCCCCGCCGGCCGCCCTCCCGGCCCGTGCCGGCGGACGCACGACCGGCCCCGAGGCCCATTCTGGCACCGGCCCCTCCCCCTGCCACCGGCCTGGAGCAGGGGGCCGGACCGGGACCGGAGTCCTGGTCCGGCCCCGCGGCCGGACCCGGGGTCCCGGGCTGCGGCTCCTCCTCCCCCCGGACGCGCCCGCCCCGCCCGCCTGATGGTCTGGGAACAGGCCGGGATCCGCCGGCCGTATCCCGCACCCACCGGAGGAACCCACGTGATCCGCGCCCTGACCGGATTCTCGACGAGGAGTCCATGGAAGGTGATCGCCTTCTGGGCCGTGCTCGGCGTCGCACTGACCTTCCTGGGCCAGGCTCTGGTCTTCCGCGTCACACAGAGCAGCGCCGGGGACTTCCTGCCCACCTCCTACGACTCGGCCGCCGCGCTGAAGGTCGCCGAGGAGAAGTTCGGGGCGAAGCCCGGCGTCGGCCCGCTGACCGTACTGGTGGCCCGTACGGACGGCGCGCCGTTGCAGGACGCCGACGAACGGCGCATCGACGATGAGGCCGCCGAGCTGGCCCGCCACCGGGTCGTCATGCCCCCGTCCGAGGACGACCTGTTCTTCTCCCCGGACCATTCCCAGGTGCCCCGGGTCAGCCCGGCCATGACGGCCCCCGACCGCAGCTTCCGGCTGCTGTCCGTGGAGCTGACGGGCAACTCCCAGGACCCCCGGGTCCACGACACCTACCGGGCCTTCCGCGAGCACACCCGCGCCGAGTTCGCGCAGGCGGGGCTGCGCACCGGCTTCACCGGCGGGCTCGCCGACGGCGTGGACGCCGCGGACGCCGAGAAGACCCGCTCCACGGTCATCGGCATCGTGATGCTGGGGACGATCGTGCTGCTGCACGTCCTGGTGTTCCGCAGCCTCCTCGCCGCACTGCTGCCGCTGCTCGTCGTCTCGATCGTCGGCGGGGCCGCCACGGGAACGGTGGTCGGGGCCGCCGCGTTGACGGGGATCGGCCTCGACCCCGCGACGCCGCAGCTGATCAACGTCGTCCTGGTCGGCATCGGCATCGACTACTTCCTCTTCCTGCTGTTCCGCTTCCGCGAGCAGCTGCGACGGCGGCCGGACCAGTCCGGCCGCGCCGCCGCGGCCGAGGTCGCCGGACGGGTGGGGACGGCGGTGACCTCGGCGGCGCTGACCATCGTCGCCGCGTTCGCCACCCTCGCCGTCGCCTCCTTCGGACAGTTCCGGGTGCTCGGTCCGGCCGTCGCCGTCTCGGTGCTGGTGATGCTGCTGGGCAGCCTCACCCTGATGCCCGCACTGCTCGCCGTCACGGGGCGCAAGATGTTCTGGCCCTCGCGCTCGCTGGCGCGGGAGCCCCGCGGGGGCGGTTCGGCACGGCTCGGCGACCTGCTGGCCCGGCGCCCCCTGGCGGCGGTACTCGTGTGCGTGGCGCTGCTCGGCGCCCTGACCGCGGGAGTGGCCGGGATCCGGATGGACTACGGGTCGGACGACGGCGGCGCGCGTACGCCCGCCGCGGTCACCGCGTCCGAGATCTCCCGGGCCCTGCCCGCCGGCGTCTCGGACCCGGTCACCGTCTTCGTCACCGCGCCCGACGCGAACACGCTGGCCGCCGGCGGCCTCGGCACCCTGGCCGGAGCGCTGGGGAGGGTGGACGGCGTGGGCCGGGTCGCCCCCGCCGTGCTCAGCGGGGACGGGCTCGCGGCGCGCATCGACGTGTTCCCGAACGCCGGCCCGCACAGCCGGGAGGCCCGCGACCTCGCCTCCGGTCCGGTCCGGGACGCCGTGGCCGCACACCGGCCCGCGGGCACCGAGGCCCATGTGGGCGGGACCTCCGCGGTCTTCGCCGACATCGCGGCGGCGGTCGACAAGGACCTGAAGGTGGTGTTCCCGGTGGCCGCGGTCCTGATCGGGCTGATCCTGGTCCTGCTGCTGCGGAGCCTGCTCGCGCCGCTGGTCCTGCTGCTCGCGGTGGGGCTGGGGTTCGCCGCGACGCTGGGTGCCTCGGCGCTGGTCTTCCAGCACGCGCTGGACGGGCCGGGGGTGGCCTTCACGCTGCCGCTGATCCTGTTCCTGTTCGTGGTCGCGCTGGGCACCGACTACAACATCCTGGTGAGCGACCGGATCCGGGAGGAGATGGAGCGGCCCGGTCCGGCCCGGGCGGCCGTGGCCCGGGCGGTGCGGCACACCGCCCCGGCCGTCGCGACCGCCGGACTGGTGCTGGCCGCCTCCTTCGGCAGCCTCGCCGTGAACCCGGCGCCGGCCACCCAGCAGATCGGTTTCGCGACGGCACTGGGGATCCTGCTCTCCGCGTTCGTCCTGTCGATCGTCCTGGTGCCCGCCTGCGCGATGCTTCTGGGCCGGGCGCTCTGGTGGCCCGCCCGGCCCCGGTCCGAGGGGCCGCGAAAGGACCCGGCGGAGCTGCGGGAGGGCGTCCTGGTCCGCTGAACCGCCTCCGCTGCGGGCGCGGTCAGCGGCGCGCGGGTCCCCGTACGGCTGCGTACGGGGACCCGCGCGGCGCGCGCTCCGGGATCAGGCCGGCCGGTCGATCTCGGGGTGCTCGGCCAGCCAGGCGCGGACGGCCTGCTGCTCCTTGCCCTTGCCGGTCTCCTGGATCTCGGCCTCAAGGCCCGTCAGCTGCTCCTCGGTGAGCTTGAAGGAGCGCAGCCATTCGGCGACCTTCGGTTCGTCCTCGGCGAAGCCCTTGCGGGCCAGGGTGTGGATCCCGTCGCCGGCCCCCCAGACCCCCTTCGGGTCCTCCAGCTTGGTCAGCTCGTACGAGGAGTACGCCCAGTGCGGCGACCACAGCACGGCGACCACGGGCTCCTTCTTGTCGTACGCCCGCTTGAGTTCGGCGAGCATGCCGGGGGTGGAGCCGTCGACGACCTGGTACTCGGCGTCGAGCCCGTACTCCTTGAGGACCTTGTCCTTCAGGATGGCCATGGCTCCGGCGCTCGGCTCGATGCCGATGATCCGGCCCTTGAACCGGCCCGACTTGCCCTTGAGGTCGGCGAGCGAGCGCACGTCCTTCACGTACGAGGGCACGGACAGCTCCAGCGAGGTGGGGCCGTACCAGGAGCCGAGGTCCTCCAGCTTGTTGCCGTACTTCTCCCAGTACTGGGCGTGGGTGACGGGCAGCCAGGCGTCGGTCTGGAAGTCGAGCTGTCCGCCGGCCAGGCCGGTGTAGAGCGCGCCGGCTTCGAGCTGGCGTGCGTCGACCTTGTAACCGCGGCGTTCGAGGAGTTCCTTCCACAGGAAGGTGGAGGCGATGCCCTCGTCCCACGGGATGTAGCCGATGGTCAGGGTGCGGCCCTTGCCGATGTCCGCGGCGCCGGCGGGGCCGTCCTCGCGGGCGGAGCCGCCGAAGGTGTTCAGGCCTCCGGCGACGAGGGCGAGGACCACGGCCCCGGCGATCGCGTAGGCGGGCTGGGGGCGGTGGTTCCACAGCTTGGCCGCGCCGGTCGCGGCGGCCCGCGCCTTGGCCAGCGTGCGCCGGCCGAGCGGGGACACGTGACGGCCGAGCGCTCCGGTCATCCGGTCCAGGTACATGGCGAGGATCACGATGGAGACGCCCGCCTCGAAGCCGAGGCCGATGTCGACGTTGCCGATGGCCTTGTAGACGGCACCGCCGAGTCCGCCGCCCCCGACCATGCCGGCGATGACGACCATGGACAGGCCCAGCATGATGACCTGGTTGACGCCCGCCATGATCGTGGGCAGGGCCAGCGGGAGCTGGACGCGTACGAGGGTGTCGCGCGGGGCGGTGCCGAAGGCCTCGGCGGCTTCGACCAGTTCCCCGTCGACCTGGCGGATGCCGAGCTCGGTCATCCGTACGCCCGGCGGCAGGGAGAAGATGATGGTGGCGATGATGCCGGGCACCACGCCCACCCCGAAGAAGATGATGCCGGGGATCAGGTAGACCATGGCCGGCATGGTCTGCATGAAGTCCAGGACCGGCCGCAGGACCGCGCTGACCCGGTCGGAGCGCGAGGCCCAGATGCCCAGCGGGATCGCGAACACCAGGGTGACCAGGGTGGCGACCAGGACCAGGGACAGGGTGGACATGGCCTCGTCCCACAGGCCCACGGAGTCGACCAGCGCGAATCCGGCGAAGGCGAGCAGGCCCGCCAGCAGGCCGCGCAGCCACCAGGCCGCGACGGCGAGGATGCCCGCGAAGAGCAGCGGGGCGGGGGCGGAGAGGACGGCGTCGATGCCGTCGTAGAGGCCGGTGACGAGCGCGCTGATGGCGTCGAAGAGCCACGACAGGTGGCGCTGGAGGAAGTCGACACCGCTGTCGACCCAGGAGCCGAGGTTCAGGCGGGGCATCAGGCGGCCACCTCCGCGCAGGCCATCGGCGGCCGTTGCTCGTCGCCGATGAAGGCGATGAGGCGGTCCTGGGGCACCGAGCCGACGACGGAGCCGTCCGCGCCGGTGACGGCGACCGGGTGCGGGACGCGGGCGCTGACCGAGCACAACTCCGCGAGCGGGGTGTCGGCCCTGACGGTGGGACAGCCGCAGGCGTCCGCGCCGGTCGGGGCCTCGTCCATGACGGCGTCGGCCGTGAGCACGCGCGAGCGGTCCACGTCCTGGATGAAGGAGGCGACGTAGTCGTCGGCCGGGCGGATGAGGATGTCCTCGGCGGTGCCCTGCTGGACGATGCGGCCGTCGCGCATCACCGCGATGCCGTCTCCGAGGCGCATGGCCTCGTTGAGGTCGTGGGTGATGAAGACGATCGTCTTCTTCAGGCGGCGCTGGAGTTCGAGCAGCTGGTCCTGCATGTCACGGCGGATCAGCGGGTCGAGTGCGCTGAAGGACTCGTCCATCAGCAGCAGCTCCGCGTCGGTGGCCAGGGCGCGGGCCAGGCCGACGCGCTGCTGCATGCCGCCCGACAGTTCGTCGGGCCAGGACTTCTCCCAGCCTTCGAGCCCGCACAGGGCCAGCGCCTCGGCGGCGCGCCGCTCGCGCTCCTCCCGGGGGACGCCCTGGACCGCCAGCCCGTAGGCGGCGTTCTCCAGCACGTTGCGGTGCGGGAAGAGGGCGAAGTGCTGGAAGACCATGCTGATCTTCGTGGACCGTACGCGGCGCAGCTCGCGCGCGCTGAGCGCGGTGAGGTCCTGGCCGTCGAAGAGGATGCGTCCCGCGGTGGGCTCCAGCAGTCCGTTGAGCATGCGCAGCAGCGTGGACTTCCCGGATCCCGACAGACCCATGACGACGAAGATCTGGCCGGGCTCGACGCTGAAGGAGGCGTCGATGACCGCGGCCGTCGTCCCGCCGGCCCGCAGCTCGTCGCGGTCGGCGCCGCTCGCGAGCGCGCGCACCGCCGTGGCGGCGTCGCCGGGTCGTCTTCCGAACACCTTGTACACGTGCTCGGCCTGGAGCGTGGACACATACACCTCGCGGGTCGTACCGATGACGGCACGCGGCGGGCGGGGCCGGCGCGGCCGTGGAGCGGGACGGGGTCGGCCCGCATGCGCCGTGCCCTCCGGCCGAGGGCCGGAGGGCACGGGTCCGCTCCACCGGCGCGGCTGCCCGACATTCGCCCCAGCAAACGGTGAAGTGAGCCAGGTCACGTAGGAGACCCTGCGGGGCGGCGCGTTCGGGGCCCGGGCGGTGCGCGCGTGTGACGAAGCCGGCATCCGCGTACGGGTCGGCCCGGCGGAGGTCCGCCGGGCCGACCCGTACGCGGGGGTGCTGCGCGGGGGTACGGCGCACTGCGCCGGGCGGGGTCGGGCCCGGTCCGGTCCGGTCCGCGTCAGGCCCGGCCGCAGGCGGATCAGGCCGCGTGCGCGGCGCCCGCCGGGGTCTCGGGGTCCTCCAGCATGGAGGCGCGCAGATGGCCCAGGAGGCGGGTGAGGAGCCGGGAGACCTGCATCTGCGAGATGCCGAGCTTCGCGCCGATCTGGGCCTGGGTCAGCTCTTCGCCGAAGCGCATCTGCAGCATGCGGCGCTCGCGGTCGGTGAGCTCCTCCAGCAGCGGCGCCAGGGTCTGGATGTCCTCGACCAGCTCCAGGGCCGGCTCCTCCGCGCCCATGACGTCGGCGAGGGTGTGACCCTCGGCCGAGCCCTCGCCGTGTTCGGCCTGCGGCGCGTCCAGGGAGCCGCTGGTGTGACCGTTGGCGGCGACGAGACCCTCTATGACCTCCTCCTCCGAAAGGCTGAGGTGGGCGGCGAGGTCGGCGACGGTGGGCGACCGGTCGAGGGTGACGGTCAGCTCCTCCTTGGCCTTGGCTATGTCGATACGCAGCTCCTGGAGCCGTCGCGGTACGCGGACCGCCCAGGAGGTGTCGCGGAAGTGCCGCTTGATCTCGCCGGTGATGTACGGCATGGCGAGGGTGGAGAACTCGTTCTCGCGGGCCGGGTCGAAGCGGTCGATGGCCTTGATCAGGCCGATGGTGCCGACCTGGACGATGTCCTCCATGTCGCCGCCTTCGCCGCGGCTGCGGAAGCGGCGTACCGCGTACTGCACGAGTGAGGCGTTCATCTCGATGAGCGTGTTGCGGACGTACTGGTACTCCGGCGTGCCCTCGGTCAGTTCGCGCAGCCGCCGGAAGAAGACCCTCGACAGCTCCCGCGCGTCGGCGGGGGCCACCTCCCGGGGCTCCTCGATCCGCGGCAGGCCCGCTATCCGGGCGGCCTCGTCGCTACGGCGGGGGCACGGGACGGCAGCGACGGCGGGAGCGGCGGAGGCGCTGGAGGTCACGGAGGTACGGGGGGACGGGGCAGGGACCGGCATGGGGTTCGCTCCTTGGGCTGGTCGGCTTGCGGCGCGGGACCTTGACTGCCGTAGATGGTGGACCTCTTCTGCTCGTACGTCAAGAATTACCGGAAATCTGTTTCGCGTCTTGCAACACATGAATCAACTGACGCATCATGAGCCCATGGGGAGTATGTCGCAGCGTCAAAATTGGACATTTCTGACGAATCACGCACGCGTCCTGGTAGCCGTCGCCCGGGACCCGGCCGTGCGGCTCAGGGATGTCGCCGCGGTGTGCGGACTGACGGAACGCACCGTGCAGACGATCGTCACCGACCTGGAGTCGGACGGGTACCTGCGACGCGTCCGCGACGGCCGGCGCAACCGGTACGAGATCTCCCCGGGTGCCATGTTCCGGCATCCCGCGGAGGCGGGCGTCCAAGTGGCCGGGCTGCTGGCCCTGCTGACCGGCGCCATGGCGGACCCGGACGCCCCGCCCCGCCTCCCGGACGCCAGCGCCTCCGGAGCGACGGACCCCCTCGACCTCCCCCCGACCCCGGACCTCGCCACCGGCCAGGGCGGCGTCGGCTGACCGGCGGCCCGGCCCGCCTCCCCTCGGGTCATGGGGCCGGGGCCCCTAGGTCACGCGGAAGCCGGACTCCGCCGGGTCGCGGTGGAAGGTGAGGCGGTCCCAGGTGGGGAAGGACAGGTCGGTGACGGCCAGCAGGCGGCCCGAGGAGTCGTGCAGGGTGCGGCGCACGCTCAGGCCGCAGGTCGGCGAAGGGCCCTGCGGCTGGGTGGCGCGGGTCATGGTGATCGTCTCGGCGAGCCGTCCGTCCGCCGCGGCCCGCTCCAGCCAGCGGTGCAGCGGGCCGAGGTCCTCGTCGCGCACCCGGGCCGCACGGTCGCGGTAGCGGGCCAGTTCGGGGGTGCGCGCGACCACGCCCGGGCTGAGGTAGGTGGCGGCGTGCTGGACGGCGTCCCCCGCCGGGCCGCGCTCGCGCCGGTGGTGGACCAGGGTGCGGTCCCCGCCGCGCATGCCGAGCAGGGCGGCGAGCGAGGGCGGTACGGTGACCAGCGTGAGCCAGCTCTGGGCGGGCGCCGGGGTCGCCGGACGGACCGCCGGCTGAGGGCCGGTGGCCGCGACGGAACCGGCGACGGGGCGGGTGCCCCTGCGGCCGGTCACGACGAGCCCGTCCTCGCGCAGGTGCTGCAAGGCGGCCCGGATCGTCTGCCGGTTGACCTGGTAGCGGGCGGCCAGGCTCCGCTCGGAGGGCAGCCGGCCGCCGGCCGTGTGTGCGGTGCGGTCGAGATCGCGGCGCAGGGCTGCGGCGATCCGCTGGTACTTGGGCATGGCGGCCGGGCCGCCGCCCCGCGAAGGGGAGGGCATGGCTTCTCCTCTGACGGGTGGTCAAGGACTGCGCGGTCTGCCCGACCAACCTAGCATTGGTCTATACCTCTGGGTGAGGGTGCACCGGGATACGGAACCACCTTGGCCGATTCCGCACGCCCCGCCCGCCGGTCCCCGACCCGGACCGATCGGCAGGACGCCCCCCTGGGTCCTGTCGTCGAAGTGGCGCCTGGACCTAGTCCCGCAGGGGATTCGGCAGCGGCAGGTAGCGGGCCGCCGCCCCGTCCGCCCTCGTCCAACGCAGCAGCAGGTTGGCCTTGGCGGGCAGGGAAGAGGCGGCGAGGAGCTCCGCCGTCTCGGGGAGTCCGCGGGCGGCGTCGTAGCGCAGGAACTCCTCGCGCACCGCGGGCCACACGAACGGGGAGACGTCCGGATGCCGTTCGGCCAGGGCTCCCCCGATCTCCATCAGGTGGTTGACGACCAGGCAGTAGACCAGGCGCTGCCAGGCGGCCGGACGGTCCAGGTCCCGCAGGAGCTTGACTCCCTCGGCGTCCCGGAAGAGGGCCTGCACCGGCATGCCCGACGCGTCGAAGGCGACCAGGGTGTTCTGGAGGTGCGCCTCCAGCACCACCCCGTGCCGGGCGAACAGTTCCAGCACCGGCGGCACGACCTGGCGCAGGTACCTGCGCCACCAGCCGGCCGGGTCCGCGGTGCGCGCCAGCGGGCTGCCGGGTTCGCCTTCCGCGAGCGCTGCGGCCAGCAGCGGGGTGGCCCCGGGCAGCACGTGGGCGTGCAGGCCGTCGCGGACCAGGACGGCCAGTTCCTCGAAGGCGAACCCCGCGGTGCGGTAGCCGCGGTCGGCGAGCCAGGCCGCGTCGGAGCCGGTGCGGCGCAGGGCGGCGAAGCCCTCCTCGGCTGCCGCGTCGGTGCGGCGCAGGGTCAGCAGGTCGTGCCGCCACAGCCGGCGCACGTCGTTGGTGATCCGGACGTCGAGGCTGAACTTCACGAACAGGTCGGCGGCCGGGTCGGGCACGTACAGGGTGCGGATCGAGGCCGTCGGCCAGGCGGGCAGCCGGCTCCCGCCGAGCCGCAGCAGCCGCCCGTCGGCGAAGGCCTCACGGACCGCGCGCCGGGCGCCGACGAGTTCGAGCTGCCAGGGGTGGGCGGGCAGCAGCCGGTAGCCGGCGGGCGGGCGCGGACCGTCGAGGGCGTCGGCGAGCGAGTCGATCGCCGTGGCGGCGGACGGGCCGCCCTCCTCGGCGACCTGGTCCTCCCGCAGGGCGAGGAAGACCAGCGGGAACCGGGCGTAGGCCTCCGGTGCGTACGGCAGCCAGCTCGCGGCCGGCGCTCCGCCCCGGGCCTTGGGGGCGGGGTGGTGCGGATGGCCCATCACCAGCGACTGTTCGGAGAGGAGGTACGGGTCCCGCGGGGGCGCCGCCTGGGCCCGGGCCGCCAGCAGCGCGGCGACGGTTGCGCGGCTGTCGGCCATGTCGACCGGGAGTTCGTCGTTGGACACACCGGTGTACCGGCGCAGCTCGCCGGAGGTGAGTTCGACCAGTTCGCTGTGGCTGAGCGGATGCCATCCGTCCGCCCTCCGCAGCTCCGGACGTGCGGGGCGCCGACCGCCCCGCACCCGGAGCAGCCGGCCGCTGCCGCGCAGCCGGTGGGTGCCCTCACCGTGTTCCGCAGCCGGCTCCGCGACCTCTCTGAGCAGGCAGTTCAGCAGCGGGGTCAGGGCGTGTGCGTCTGCGGCGGTGTTGAGGTCCACTGATTCCAATCGGTCCGTCCCGTGCGCCGGAGATTCGCGGCGTATCACCGGCCGTGATCATCAGTATCCGCGATGATGGCGTGATCATCGCTTCGTGGCGGCGTACCCGCCTCCCTCCGCCCGTACCCCGAGAGGAGCAGGACCCTGGACCGCAGCAGGTACCCGAGTGCCGACGCGACCGCCTCCCCGGCCGAGGAGACCGTCGCCGCCGGGCTGGCCTCCGTACGCCCCGCCCTCGCCCCCGCGTACGCGGCGGAGCTGGGCGGCGCCCGGGCTGCCGTACTGACCCGGCTGTGGCGGGCGTTGGCCTTCGAGCCCCTGCCCTGGGTGGTGCGCCGGGAACGCGGGGCCGGAGGCCTGCTGCTCACTCTGGCCGGGGGCAAACAGCTGGAGGGGCCGCTTCCGGATCCGTACGCGACCCGGGCGTACGTCGGCGAGCTGTGGCTCGACGGTACGGCGTACCGGCAGGCCGCACGGCTGGTGACGGCGCTGGACGTGCCGTACGGGAAGGAGTTCGCCGCCGAGCTGGACGACAGCACGGCTTCGCTGGCGCTCTCCCGGGCCGGCCGCCGGCCCGACGCCGGGGAAGGCGACCGGGAGGAGGCCGCGCAGCCGCTCTGGGCGTGGGAGCAGCGGGTGGTGGACGGGCATCCGTACCATCCCAACTGCCGTTCCCGGCCCGGCTTCTCGGTGGCCGAGCAGCTCGCCTACGCGCCCGAGCACCGGGCGGTGGTGGAGCTCGGGCTGGTCGCCGTACCGGCCGGGGAGTGCGTGGTGACCGGTGACTGGCCGTCGCGGCTGCGGGACGGGGGGCGGCTGTTGATCCCGGTGCATCCGTGGCAGGCGGCGCACGTGCTCGCCCACGCCCGGGTCCGGCCCGGTTTCCCGGCGCACCCCCTGATGTCCCTGCGCACCCTCGCACCCGCGGCGGAGGCTGCCGGTGGGGACGACGGTCCGGGTGCGAGGGGCCGGACCGGCGGGGCTCATGTGAAGACCTCGCTGAGCACGCGGCTGACCTCCTCCGTACGGGACATCTCCGTCTACTCCGTCGAGACGGCGGCGGCCGTCTCCGCCTTCGCCGAGACCCTGTCCGCGCGGCTCGACGGCCTGCTGCACGTCACCCGGACCCTGGGCGCGGCGAGTGCGCACAGCCCGGACCTGGCGGCCGTGCTGCGGGAGCCGCCCGAGGTGTACGCGGACGCCGCCGCCGGGGAGCGGGTGCTGCCGGTGGCGGCGCTCGCCTCCTTCCCTCCGGCCCGTTCGGCCGCCTGGCAGGCCGCCTTCGCCCGCCTGGCGCTCTCGGTGTGCCTGCGTGCGCTGGAGTTCGGGGTGGCTCTGGAGGCCCACGGGCAGAACCTCCTGGTGGTCGTCGACTCCGGCGGCGCGCCGGTCCGGCTCGTATACCGCGACCTGGCGGACATCCGCATCAGCCCGGCCCGCCTGCTGCGGCACGGTCTGCCGGTGCCGCCCCTGTCGGGCAGGCTGATCACCGATGACGTCGGCGCCCTGCGCCGCAAGCTGTTCGGGTCGCTGGTCACGGGGGCGCTCGGCGCCACCGCCGGCTCGGCCGGCGCCTTCGCGGCACTCCTCGCCGAGGCGACGGGCCTCTCCCCCACCGCCGACACCGAGGCCCTGCTGACCGCTCCCCTGCCCACCAAGGCGCTCACCCTGATGCGGCTGAGTCCGGGCGTCCCCGGCGATCAGTGGGCGGAGCTTCCCCATCCGCTGACCGGGGGGTGAGACGTGACGCCCGGCGGGCTACTGTCCAGGGGCATGACAGAGACCTCGCGCCTGACCGCCGTACGGGCGTCCTACGACGCCGTCGCCGTCGACTACGCCCGGCTGCTCGGGCCGACTCTCGCGGAAGGACCCCTGGACCGGGCCGTGATCGCCGCGTTCGCCGAGCACGTGTGCGCGGCGGAGGGCGGCGGCGGCCGGGCGGTCGCCGACCTGGGCTGCGGCCCGGGACGGGTGACGGCGCATCTCGACGGGCTCGGGGTACGGGCCTTCGGAGTCGACCTGTCCCCGGCGATGGTGGCGGTGGCCCGCCGGAGCTATCCGGGGCTGCGGTTCGAGGTGGGCTCGATGGCCGCGCTGGACATCGCGGACGAGGTGCTCGGCGGGGTCCTGGCCTGGTACTCCACGGTGCACACCCCGCCTTCTGAACTCCCGGCGGTGTTCGAGGAGTTCGCCCGGGTGCTGGCGCCGGGCGGGTACGCGCTGGTCGCGTTCGAGGCGGGCGAGGAGCAGATCCGCCTGGAGCACGCGTACGGCCATGCGGTCGACCTGGACGTGTACGCGACGCCGCCGGGCCTGATGGCCTCGCTGCTGGCCGCCGCGGGGCTCGCCGAGGTGGCCCGTGTGGTGCGGCAGCCCGGGGAGGACGAGGCGTCCCCGCAGGGTTTCCTGCTGGCCCGCAAGGCCTGAGCCGGGCCGGCCGCGCCGCCACCCCACCACCCGCCGCCCCACCGGGCGACGACCAGCCAGGACCGGCTGCCCGTCCACGACCAGCTGGTGGACGGGTCCGGCCGTACGCAGCGCGGCGCAACAGGGGTACGGGCCGGCGTCGAATCCGCCGGTGCGCGTGCTGAGGTCCGCGATCGGCATGGGGAACCCTACGGGCGGCCACCTCCCGGACCGGTCTGCTTTTCGTACCAGCCGAATCGATTCCTCCGTGGGCCGTTCGGGGGGCAGCCCGGTGTGTGTGGGCCCGCCTTCCCGGCGATCGGCCCGGGCGGTGGCAGGAAGGAGGCATGAGCCTCCATCGCCGCCAGGTCCTGGGGAGCGCGGCCGCGGCCGTGCTCGCCACCGTCGGTGCGGCGGCCCGGGGCCCGGACTTCGGCGCGCTCGCCCGCGGGATCGACGGGCGGGTGGTGCTCCCCGGCGACCGGGACTACCCCGAGGCCAGGCAGCTGTTCCAGCCCCGCTACGACGCGGTCGCGCCGGGCGCGGTGGCCTATCCGGCGCACGCGGGCGACGTGGCCGTCTGCCTGGACTTCGCCCGCCGCTCCGGCGCCGCTGTGGTCCCGCGCGGCGGCGGGCACAGCTACGCAGGCTGGTCCACCCGCGCCGCGGGCCTGGTCCTGGACACCGGGGCCATGGCGTCGGTCGGGGTCGAGGGGTCCGGCGTACGGATCGGGTCGGGCGCCCGGCTGGGGGACGTCAACGCCGTGCTCGCGGAGCGCGGCCTGGGCATCCCGACCGGGCTGTGTCCTTCGGTGGGCATCGCCGGACTCACCCTCGGCGGTGGCCTGGGCCTGGCCGCGCGGGCGTACGGCACCACCGCCGACCGGCTCACGGGGGCCCGGGTGGTCACGCCCGACGGGGCCGTCCGCGAGGTCTCCGCCGGGACGGACCCGAGGCTCTACTGGGCCCTGCGCGGCGGCGGGGGCGGCAACTTCGGGGTGGTCACCGAGTTCCGCTTCGCCACGCACCCGGCCGGCGACTGCGCCTTCGCGGAACTCCACTGGCCCGCCGGCGACTCCGCGGCGGTGCTGCGCGGATGGCAGCGCTGGCTGGCCCGGCTCCCGGACCCGTTCTGGAGCCAGGTGGAGTTCGTCGTGGGAGCCGGCACCAGGACCGGCGCCGCGGCCGTGCCCGCCCCCGCGGTCCGCGTGGTGTGCCTCGACGGACGCCGTGAGCTGGACGCCCAGCTCACCCGGCTGTCCGACCTGGTCGGCGGGCAGCCCCGGGACAGCTGGACCGCCGTCCGCGGGTACGGGGACACGGTCCGTGCCATGGCGGGCTGCCTGGAGTGGAGCGCCGCGCAGTGCCGCCTGCCGGGCACCCTCCCCGGCAGGGATCCGCGGGGGCGGCTGGGCAGGGACTCGTACGCCGCCCGCTCCGACTTCTGGGGCGGGGCCGGGCTGCCGGACGCGGCGGTCGCCGTCGTGCTCGACGCCGTCCGCCGCTACCCGTCGTCCGTGCCGCCCGGCGGGCGGGGCGTGGTGCAGTTCGACGGGGTCTGCGGCGGCGCCGTCAACCGCGTGCCCGCCACCGCCACCGCCTTCGCGCACCGCGACAGCTCCTTCCTCGCCCAGTACCTCGTCTCCTGGCCCGGATCGGCGCCGGCTCCGGAGGCGGCCCGGCACCAGGACTGGCTCGACGGGCTCTGGCGGGACCTGCGGCCCTGGGCGGGCGGCAGCGCCTACCAGAACTACGCCGATCCGAAGCTCGCCGGCTGGCGCGAGGCCTACTACGGGCGGAACCTCCCGCGCCTGGAGGAGGTCCGGCGCACCTACGACCCCGGCCGGCTGTTCCGCTTCCCCCAGGCCGTCTAGACCGTCCGCGCTCCGCTCAGGCCGTACCTGCCGTCCACACCACCCACGCCGTCCGATTTGCCCACATCTGAACGATTCGCTGACCCGTCCTGTCCGTCGATGTCTTTTCATGCCGTCCACGGGGGCGCCCGTCCCCCCGCTACCGCCACGAGGAGCCCCGCATGCTACGTACGTTGACGATGGCCGCGGCGACCGCAGCGCTGCTGCTGGCCGGGGGGCCGCTGCCCGTCGCCGAGGCCGGGCCGGCGGCCCCGTCGGCGGTCGCCCCCTGGTCCGCCCGCGATGCGGCGGCCTTCTGGACGCCCGAGCGGATGGCCGCAGCCGTGCTCCTGCCGCCGGACGCGGCGCTGCCCGCCCCGGCCGGCCCGGCGCAGCCGCAGGCCTCGACCCCGGGTACCTCCGCGGCCGTGACCCCGCCGGCCCCGCCGCACCCCGTAGGCGGCCCCGCGCCCGCGCCGGTGCCCGCGCCGGCCGGGACCGCGGTCCGTGCCCCCGTCCCGGCCCGGCTGCCGGTCGCGGGCCCGGGCGTGGGGCAGGACTTCGGCGGCATCCCGGTCGTCGGCCGGATGTTCGTCATGAAGGGCGCCGGCGCGTACTTCTGCACCGCGAGCGTGGTCTCCTCCCCCCGCCGCAACCTGGTGCTCAGCGCCGGGCACTGCCTGCTCGGCTCCGACGCCCGCCAAGTGGCCTTCGTCCCGCGGTACACGCGGGCGAAGCCGCGGCCGTACGGTCTGTTCCCGGTCCTGCGCAACAGCGCCGGCCGGGCGAAGGTGTGGATCGACCCGCGCTACGTGTCCCGGGGCGCCGACCGGGCCGCCACCCTCGACGTGGCGTTCGCCCAGGTCGGGCCGAACGCGGCCGGCTCCCCGGTGGAGGCGGTGGTCGGCGGGAACCGCCTGGTCACCGGAGCCGCGTACGCCCACGCCAGGGTCACGCTGATCGGGCATCCGTCGTCCGCCGCCCGTCCGCGCGTGTGCGTCAACCGGACCACCAGGTTCACCAGCACCGACCCGAAGATCCCCGGCTCCTTCCTGCGCATCCACTGCACCGGCTACCCCGGTGGGACGAGCGGCGGGCCGTTCCTGACCCGCTACGACGCGCGGACCGGTACCGGTGACGTGATCGGCGTGATCGGCGGCTGGAAGACCGGCGGGGACACGGCCGACACCTCGTACAGCTCCTACTTCGGCGCCGACGTCAGGAAGTTGTACGAGAAGGCGGTTGCCGGGGCAAGGACGGGGTGAGGACCCGCACCCAGCGGGTCCGGCGCGGGTTCCCCACCGTGCGCGGGGTCGCCGGTAGCCCTTCCGCGGTCAGCCGGTCGGCGGGCGGGAGGCCCAGCTGGCGGCGCAGGTCGGCCAGGGCGGCGTGGACGGGTGCGAGGACGACCTCGGCGCGCGGGTGGGTGTGCGCGAGGGCGTGCGCGGTGGTCTCGATCGCCTCGGCGGCGTCCTCGGCGGCGGTCCGGCTCCACCCGCCGGGCGCCGAGCCGCCCCAGGGGGCGACGGCGTCGTAGAGGTGGCAGGCGGCATCGGCGACGGCGTCGGCGCGTTCCCCGACACCGGGCGCCGCGAGGGTCGGCATCTCCATGCACCGTCAACGAGCGGGGCCCGCCGGGGGAACGAGCCGCCGCCCGCCGTCCGGGGCGGAGGTCCGGGGGGTCAGCGGATCCGGCGCGCCGCGGCGTGTGCCGCGGCCGTGGCCACGGCGGCCAGTGCCAGGCCCTGGACGGCATCGCGCGGACGGGTGGGCCGCAGCACTCCGGCCCGCCGCAGCCGGCCCCGGGCCCAGAGGGTGAAGGGGACGACGACGAGCGGTGAGGTCACCGCGCCCGGGGTGTATCCGCGAGTGGCGGCGGCCTGTCCGAGGTGGACGAGGCCGTGCAGGCCGAAACCGGTCAGGGCGCTCTGGTAGAAGGCGGAGCGGCCTCCGGTGCGGTGTCCGTCGGCGGAGGCGGCGGCCACCACGAGGCCCATGAGGCCCACCGCGGTGGCGAACGCGCGGCCGTCGACGGATTCCATCGGCCGCCAGAGCCGGTCGGGGACGCCCGGGTGGCGCTCGCGCAGGACGGGGACCCGGGTACGGGACCAGCGGGGCATCGTCGCGACCTCCTCCAGGTCGTGCACGGCCCAGGCGGCCAGCAGCCCGAGGGTGACGCAGGCGAAGGGGACGGTGGAGGGCTTCGGTTCGCTCATGGCATCGCAATCTGCAGCCAGAGGGGCAGCAACAGCAGGGAGACGAGTGACGTCTTGATGACGACGGAGGCGGACAGGTCGACGCCCACGTCGTAGCGCTGGGCGAAGATGAACAGGTTCTGCGGGGTCGGCATGGCCGCGATCAGGACGAGGTGGGCCAGCCACTCCCCGCGGACCCCGAACACGGCCCCGCACACGACCCAGGTCAGCAGCGGGAAGGCCAGGCACTTGCAGGCGATGAGGGCCATCTCCTCGCGGCTGGTGCCCCGCAGACCGGGACCGAGGCCGCCGAGGTGGAGGCCGAGCGAGAACAGGGCCACCGGGGAGGCGCTGTCACCGATGAAGGCGGCCCCGTCCAGCACCACGGCCGGGACGTGCACCGAGAGCAGGTTGAGCAGGATCCCCGCGTTGCAGGCGAGGACCAGCGGCGTGGTGAGGGAGGCGCCGAGGGCGCGGGACAGCTGCCGCCCCCGGCTCCCCGCGGCCGGTCCCGCGCGGCCCAGTTCCATGAGGGAGATGACGACCAGGGAGAGCACGCACACCTGGAAGAGCAGGATCGGGAAGATCGGCGCCGCCGTGCCGAACACGGTGATGAAGACGGGGACGGCGAAGTAGGCGGTGTTCACCTGGACCCCCGCCATCACGCGCAGGGCCACCTCGCGGGGCTCCCGCAGCCCGTGGGCGACGGCCGCCGCGGCGACCGCGGCCACCGCGAGGGCGGCCGACGCGGCGTAGCCGCCGATGGCCTGCCAGTCGAAGAGGGCCGCGAGATCGCTGGCGTAGATGTTGCCGAAGAGGTAGCAGGGGACGGCGAAGAGGAAGGCGTAGTCGGCGAAGACCTTGGACGCCTCGGCCGGAATGATCTTGCGCCGGGCAAGCAGCACCCCGCCCCCGAAAGCGAGCAGCACCGGTACCAGCTTTTCGAGCGCGGCTGCGCCACCCATGACCTGATCCCCCATGATCGACCGACGAGCAGCCTATCCCCGCCCCGCTCCGGCCCCCGGACCCATAGGCTGGCCGATCATGAGCGACCAACCCCGTGCGCGGCGGCTCGGCCGGACCCGCGCGAAAGCCCGCTCCGGATCCGGCACGGCCCGCGTGGCCGGTGCGTCGGCGCAGCTGGCCGTGGTCGCGCGCACCCCGGCCCGGGCGGCGCAGCCCCTGTTCGCCGAGGCTCCCCGGGCCTGGCAGCGGATGCTGCCGTTCGTCGTGCTCGGCGTCTTCGTGGTGACGCTGCTGCCGGTGACCATCGCGGTCCTCACCAACGACTACAAGGCGGGCGGCGGCTGGGCCGGCGCGCTCGGCGTGGCGCAGACCGTGCCGCTGCTCCTCGCCGCGACCCGGCCGCTGGCCGCCTGGGGCATGGTGCTGCTCGCCGACACCCTCGGCGCGGTACTGCTGATCCGCGCGGACGCGGTGGCCGGGCACGCCTGGCCCTGGACACCGATGGTCATCGTCGGCTACCTGGCGCTGATGGCCTGCCTCGGGCTGCGCGAGTCGGTGCGGACCCTGGTCGGGGTGTGGCTGGCGACCGGCGCGGTCGGGGCGGTGCTGGGCTTCTTCCAGCCGCAGGGCTCCTTGAACACGGCCGCACTGTTCTTCGTCCTCGCGGGGGTCGTACTGGCGCTGACCGGGGCGCTGCGCGGGCTGGGCGACGCGCAGCAGCGGATCGCCGAGCAGGAGGGCATCAGCGAGGCGGAGCGGTCCCGGCGCACCCTGTTGGAGGAACGGGCCCGGATCGCACGCGAGTTGCACGACGTGGTGGCCCACCACATGTCGGTGATCACCGTGCAGGCCGATTCCGCTCCGTACCGGCTGCCCGGCATGGCAGAGCCGGTGCGGGAGGAGTTCGAGGCGATCGCGGCCAGTGCGCGGGAGTCGCTCGGCGAGATGCGGCGGCTGCTGACGGTCCTGCGCGGCGACGGGGCGAACGGCGGGACGGGCGCCGACGGACAACGGTCCCCGCAGCCGGGCATCGGCCGGCTGCAGCAGCTGGTGGAGGCGACCGTACGGGCCGGGCAGCCGGTGGAGCTGTCGCTCGCGGCGGCGGCGGAAGGCGCGGCGCCGCCCGCCGTGGACCTGTCCGCCTACCGGATCGTGCAGGAGGCCCTCGCCAACGTGGTGCGGCACGCCCCGGGGGCGCCCACCCGGGTCTCGGTGACCGTGGACGAGGACGAGGTCCTGGTCCTCGTGGTCAACGGCCCCGCCCGGGGCGCCGTGATGCCGCTGGAGGTCTCGGGGACGGGCCACGGCCTGGTGGGGATGCGCGAGCGCGTACGGTTGACCGGGGGGACCCTCGACACCGGCCCGCTGCCCGACGGCGGCTTCCGGGTCGCCGCCCGCCTTCCGCTGAACGACCCGACCGAGGAAGCCAGTTGACCATTCGCGTGATCATCGTCGACGACCAGGCCATGGTGCGGGCGGGGTTCGCCGCACTGCTGTCGGCCCAGGCCGACATCGATGTGGTGGGCGAGGCGCCCGACGGGCGGCAGGGCGTGCAGGTGGCACGTTCCACGCATCCCGACGTGGTGCTGATGGACGTGCGGATGCCGGAGATGGACGGGCTGACGGCGGCCCGGGAGATCCTCGACCCGCCGCCCGGGGTCGTGCGCCGGCCGAAGGTGCTGATGCTGACCACCTTCGACATCGACGACTACGTGTACGAGGCGCTGCGCGCGGGCGCCTCCGGTTTCCTCCTCAAGGACGCCCCGCCCGCCGATCTGATCGCGGCGGTACGGGTGGTCGCCTCGGGCGAGGCGCTGCTGGCGCCGTCGGTGACCCGGCGGCTGATCGCCGATTTCGTCCAGCAGCGACCCGCGCCGCGCAAGGATCCCGCGCTGCGGCTGAAGGGGCTCACGCCGCGCGAGACCGAGGTGCTGGAACTCATCGCGCGCGGGCTGTCGAACCAGGAGATCGCCGCCCATCTGGTGCTGGCCGAGCAGACGGTCAAGACCCACATCGGGCGGGTCCTGGCCAAGCTGGACCTGCGGGACCGGGCCCAGGCGGTGATCTTCGCGTACGAGGCGGGGCTGGTGCGGCCGGGCGACAGCGCCTGAACTCCCGGGCCGCGCCCCTCCGGTGACCGCGCCGCACCGTCAGCCGAGGTCCACTCCCCGGGAGCGCAGGTACGCAACCGGGGCGATGTCGGAGCCGTGGTCCGGGGCGGTGCGGATCTCGAAGTGGAGGTGTGGGCCACTGGAGTTGCCCGTGCTGGCCGCGCGGCCGACGCGCCGGCCTGCGTCGACGCGCTGCTCGGACCTCACGGAGATGGTGCTCAGGTGCGCGTACCGGCTGTAGAGGCCGTCGGCGTGCCGGAGCAGGACCTGGTATCCGTAGGCCCCGCCCCAGCCCGGCCGAGACCACGGTCCCCGCGGCAACGGCCCGGACGGTCGTGCCGGAGGGCACGGGGGGAGTCGACGCCCCTGTGACGGCCCATGGGCCACCGCGCTCCGACCGCCCCGTACGGCGCCCCGGGCGCGGCGTCCACCGGCGCACCCCAGCGCGGCCCCTCGCCGTCCGGAGCGGAGGCCGAGCCGTCGCGCGCCAGGCGCGTCAGGACGTCCTTGGCCTCGTCCACCGAGGGGCGTCCACCCGGCTCCTCGGCCAGCAGCCGCGAGGCCAGCTCCTCCAGCGCGGGCGGCACGGCCGGACGGACCGATGGCAGCAGCGGGGCCTCCTGCGTCAGATGGCGGTGCCCCAGCTCCTTCGGACCGGGCCCCCGGAAGGGCGGACGAGCCGTGAACAGCGCGTACAGCAAGCAGCCCAGGGCGTAGAGGTCGGCGCGCGCGCCGGCCCGGTCGCGGCGCCACTGCTCCGGAGCGGTGAAGAGGCCCCAGCCGCCGATGTCGCCGGGGCCCGGTCCCGCGCCCGTGGTCCCGAAGTCGCACACCGCGACCAGTCCGCTCCGCCGGCGGAGGACGTTGCGCCACGTCAGCCCCAGGTGCGCGACGGAGTCCCCGTGCGCCGCCCCGAGGGCGTCCGCGAGCCTCCGCGACAGCGGGAGCGCCTCGCCCAGCGGCAGGCCGCCGGTCGACCGGGCGAGAACGCCGTGGAGATCGTCGCCGTCCACGGGCTCCCCCACGGTGAAGGCCCGTTCGCCGTCCCGGTCCGTCGCGCGGACGACGGCGAGTCCCGGATGCCGTACGCGGGCGCCGACCGTGGCATCCCGGTCGAACCGGGCCCAGACCTCTCCGAACCCGCCCCGGCCCAGCAGTTCGACCAGCTGGTAGCGCCCGCTGAACAGTTCTCCGGACTCCAACGCCCCCCAGGTCACCGTCCCCCGTCCGGCGCTTGCGGCCGCAACTCCCTGATGATGGCAGGCTTCTGGGCCGTCCGTCCCCGGGTCCGCAGCGGCCGCGGGCGGGCCGGGCGCCGACGTTCCGTCTCCTCCACCCCCTACCGGGGTATGACCTCCGACTTGGCTCCACGGTCCGACGTACGGTCCGAGACCTTCTTCCTACCTTCCTCCTCGTCACGAGGAGAGGAGAAGGGGCATGCGCCGCTTCGCAAGGACGCTGGGCACGGCCGCACTGGCGGTGGCCGTCGTCGCGGGCACCGCGGGATGGGCCTCGGGCGACACCCAGGCCGCGGTCACCGGGCCGCCGCCCGGCACCGCCGCCTGGCGGGCCGACACCGTCTCCGGCCGGCCGCTGCCCGACCCGGCCACCGCCGCGCCGGGCGAGGTGGCCCGCTTCTTCGCCGGGCTGGAGGAGGGTGCGCGGCGGGAACTCCTGCACCGCCACCCGCTGGTGGTGGGCAATCTGGACGGTGCGCCCGTGTCCCTGCGGTACGAGGCCAACCGGCTCGCGGCGGCCGCCACGGGGGAAGCCCGGTACGCCTCGCTGGCCGCGCCGGACCGGCAGGTCCTCGCCTTCGACCCGCGCGGCCGGGGCCAGGTCGCCGAGGTGTTCGGGGATCTGGAGCACGCGGCGCACGTCGCGGTGATCGTGCCGGGCTCGGACAACGACGCCACCGCCTACGACGGCAGGCGCACCCCGCACACCGGGCCGGCCGGTATGGCCCGTTCGCTGCGGGAGGCCGCGGGCGGGGCCGCCGCCGTGATCGCCTGGACCGGTTACACGACGCCGGTCGGGGTGGGCCTGGACGCGGCCCACGGGCGGCTCGCGCAGGCCGGGGCGGTGCGGCTGGCCCGGTTCACCGCCGGACTCGACGCGGTCGGCGCCCCCGACCCGGCGCTGTTCTGCCACAGCTACGGCTCGGTGGTCTGCGGGCTGGCGGCCCGGCACACGGACGCCGCCGACCTCGTCGTCCTCGGCTCGCCGGGGATGCGCGCGGAGAATTGCGCCGCCCTGCGGACCGGCGCCCGTGTCTGGGCGGCCCGCGGGCCCTCCGACTGGATCGCCGACATACCGAACGTCGCGTTCGGGGGCATCGGCCACGGCACCGACCCCACCTCCCCGGCCTTCGGCGCCCGCCGGGTGCCCGCCGCCGACGTGCAGGGACACACCGGCTACTTCACGCCCGGCACCCAGTCCCTGGCCGCCTTCACCTCGATCGCGAAAGGAGAGGTCCGATGAGCGCCTCCGCCACCCTGGCCCCGCTGAGGAAGGCCGCCGAGCGGATCGAGCGGCAGACCCCCGCCCACCGCGACCGGGCGGTCGACGGGCTGCGGGCGCTGGCCCTGCTGGCCGTACCGACCGGCCACTGGCTCGTCGGCGGGTTCACCCTGGACACCGGGGGCGGCCTGCACAACGCCAGCCCGCTGACCGCGCTCGGGGGGCTCGCTCCGGCCAGCTGGGTGCTCCAGATGCTCGGCATCTTCTTCCTGGTCGGCGGATACGCCTCCGCCCTTTCCTTCCGGCGCCGCACGGGATCGGTGGGCGCGTGGCTGAAGGGCCGGATGGTCCGGCTGGGCCGGCCGGTGCTGGGGGTGACCGCGGTGTGGGCGCTGGCCGCACCGGTGCTGTACGCGGCCGGGGTGCCGGAGGCCACGCTGCGGACCGGGGCGACGCTGGTGATCCAGCCGCTGTGGTTCGTCGGGGTGTACGCCGTGGTCACCGCCCTGACCCCGTACTGCGTGCGGGCCGCGGGCCGGCTCGGCGGCTGGGCCGCGCTCCCGCTGATCGGCTCCGTGGCCCTGGTGGACCTGCTGCGCTACGGGCCGCCGGCGGAGTCCGTACCGTCCTGGCTGTCCCTGCTGAACATCCTGCCGGGCTGGCTGTTCGCGTACCAGCTGGGCGTGGCCTGGGGCGAGGGGCGGATCGGCCGGCGCGGGGCCTGGCTGCTGCTGACCGGCGGCGGCCTGCTGTTCGCCGTGCTGCTGACCGTCTTCCACTACCCGGCGTCGATGGTGGGCGTACCGGGCGCGGCGCGGACCAACTCGCACCCGCCGTCGCTGCTGGTGCCGGCCCTGGCCGCCGCGCAGTCGGGGGCTGCGGTCCTGCTGCGCGACCGGATCGCGGGGCTGCTGGCCCGGCCTGCGGTGTGGGCTCCGGTGGTCGTGATCAACCTGTGCGCGATGACGATCCTGTGCTGGCACCAGACGGCGATGCTGGCCGCGGCCGTGCCCGGTTCGTTCGCGGGTGAGCTGGCGGGGCTGACGACGGCGCCGGACAGTCCGGGCTGGATCGTGGCGCGGGTGGCGTGGATGCCGGTGTTCGCGGCGCTGCTGGTGGGCATCGCCCGGTACGCGCGCCGGTTCGAGGGTCCGCCGGCGGAGGGGCGCAGGGCCCCGGCGGTGCGCCGGACGGTGGCCGGTCTGCTCGCGGCGGGGTTCGCGGTGTTCGCGCTGGGCCTCGCGTAGCGGCCGGGGCGGGATGTGCCGAGAGCGCCGCTTCCCGGAGGGAGCGGCGCTCTCGGTGTGGAGCGTGAGCCGGGGGTCCCGGTGCAGCGTCAGGCGATGGAGGCCGCGACGACGGCGGCGACCGCCAGGTTGCAGGAGGCCGTGACCCACACTGCGGGGTGGGGCTCCGGGTCGACGACGATGGCGCCGAGCTTGCCCGGGGTCACCAGGTCGAGCACCAGGAAGGCCACGGCCATCAGGATCAGGCCGAGCACGCCGAAGGCCGCGGTGGAGATCAGGCCCTTTCCGAAGTCGTCGTACGTCGTCCAGATCGAGGTGAAGACGATGCCGCCGATGCCGAGCAGCGCGGAGCTGAGCAGGAGGGCAGCATTCCGGTTGCGCTCCTCCCAGATCTGCTTCGGGAGCTTCCCGGGCGTCAGTACGTCCACGAGCACGATGCCGAGGATCAGCAGCACCAGGCCGAGAGCGCCGTAGGCGCTGGTGCGGCCAAGTCCGTTGATGATGTCGCTCATTGAGAAGCCTGTCTCCGGGTGGGTGGGAAAAGATGTGCCGTGGGGAGGCCGAATCTATCGCACGGCCGTGCCGCGGACCATGGGGAGGTCAGGAATTGGCAGAGGTCAGAGCCGCGCGGGCGGACGAGGCGGAGGCCCTGACGGCGCTGGTGATGCGGTCGAAGGGGCACTGGGGCTACGACGCCGCGTTCCTGGCCGCGTGCGCGGAAGAACTGCGGATCGGCCCCGCCGACGTGACGGCCCGCCGGATCGTGGTGGCCGAGAACGGGCGCGGGGACCTGCTCGGCCTGGCCTCCCTGGAGGGTGCGCCCCCGCAGGCGGCACTGGGACTGCTCTTCGTGGAACCCGCGGCCATCGGCCGGGGAGTGGGGCGGCTGCTCCACCGCGATGCGCTGCGCCGGGCGGTGGAGCTGGGGGTGCGCAGGCTGCGGATCGACGCCGATCCGCACGCGGCCGGGTTCTACCGGGCCATGGGCGCCGTGCCGGTCGAGCCACCGGCGGCGACGGCCTGCGACGGCGACGACGGCCGGGGCCGCGGGGAGAACACATGCGGCCCAGGGGGCGCAGGGGGCACCGGCCACGCAGGCGATGGAGGCGGCGTGGCCGGGGCTGAGGGCTGTGGGGGCGCCGGTGGTGGCCCCGGGGGCCTGGTGCGGTCCGAGGTGGCGCCCGTGCCGCTCGCCGGCTGGGCGCGGGCGTGGACCGGGGGCCGGCGGGCCGTGCACCTGGGCAACGTCGCGGAGTTCAACGCGCAGTTCGCCGACCCCTCGCTGGACCGCGAGCAGCGGCCCGCGCACCACTACGCCGCCCTGGCCGCGTTCTACAGCCCGTACCCGGCGGCCCTGGTCCTGCCGCGGGCGGTACCCGAGGGGTGGGCCGCCCTGGTCTGCCGCCAGCTGGGCTGGACGGAGGTGGAGGTGTACGGCGGCCTCGTCGACCGGGGTCCCGGCCTCGTCGACGCCGTGCGCGCCCGCCCGGCCCTGTCCGCGCTGCAGACCGGGGCCGGGCTGCCCCTCGTCCCGTGGGGCCCGACGCGGCCGTTCGCGCAACTGGCGGGCCGGCCGTGGCGGGCCGGGGAGCTGCGGTACGAGTCGAAGTCCGCGGCGCACGCGCTCTTCGGGCGGATCCTGGCGGCGGGCGGGCACCCGGGGATCGTGCTGGCGGAAGCCAAAAGGCCTGCATCTCAGCGGAGTCGGCGGACTGGCGCCCGTGGACCACCAGCGTGCCGGCGCCCTCGGCCGAGGCCACCGGAGGGTGGTCCGGGACCGGAGCATTGACCTGAAGCTCGGTCGAGGTCCTACGTTCGGTGCATGGACATGGAAGTCACCGCTTGGACATCGCTGCACAGCGCGATCAACGCCCAGCAGGACCGCCGGCCGCTCTCGCGGGCGAGTCTGCGCCGCATCGCCGCCTTCGCCCGCCCGCACCGCCGCGGGCTCACCCTCTTCCTCCTGCTCAGCGTGGTGACCGCGCTGCTCGCGGTGGCCACCCCGGTGCTCGCCAGCCAGGTCGTGGACACCATCGTGGGCGGCCGGGACACCGGCAGGGTCACCCGCCTCGCCCTCCTCATCGCCCTGATCGCCGTCGCGGAGGCGGCGCTGGGACTGCTGACCCGCAGGCTCTCCGCCACCCTCGGGGAGGGGCTGATCCTGGACCTGCGGACAGCCGTCTTCGACCACGTGCAGCGGATGCCCGTGGCCTTCTTCACCCGGACCCGGACCGGAGCGCTGGTCAGCCGGCTCAACAACGACGTGATCGGCGCCCAACGGGCGTTCAGCAACACCCTGTCCGGGGTGGTCGCCAACACCGTCACCCTGCTGCTGACGCTGGCGGTGATGCTGAGCATCTCCTGGCAGATCACCCTGCTGGCGCTGGTGCTGCTGCCGGTGTTCGTGGTGCCCGCCCGCCGGATGGGGGCCAGGATGGCGGCCATGCAACGGGAGGCCGCCACGCTGAACGCCGCCATGGGTACGCAGATGACGGAGCGCTTCTCGGCCCCGGGCGCGACGCTGGTCAAGCTCTTCGGACGGCCCGCCGACGAGTCCGCGGAGTTCGCGGCCCGCGCGGCGCGGGTGCGGGACATCGGGATCCGGACGGCGATGGCCCAGTCGGCCTTCATCACCGCCCTCACCCTGGTGTCGGCGCTGGCCCTGGCGCTCGTCTACGGGCTGGGCGGGTACTACGCCCTGCGCGGCTCCCTGGACGCCGGCTCCGTCGTCGCCCTCGCCCTGCTGCTGACCCGGCTGTACGCGCCGCTCACCTCGCTCGCCGGGGCCCGCGTCGAGGTGATGAGCGCCATGGTGAGCTTCGAGCGGGTCTTCGAGATCCTCGACCTGAGGCCGCTGATCGCCCAGAAGCCGGACGCCCGCCGGGTGCCGGACGGGCCGGTGGCCGTGGAGTTCGACGGGGTCTCCTTCGGCTACCCCTCCCCCGACAAGGTCTCGCTCGCCTCCCTGGAGGAGGTCGCCACCCTCGACGCCCGGGGCGGCACGCAGGTCCTGCACGAGGTGTCGTTCCGGGCCGAACCCGGGCAGATGATCGCCCTGGTCGGCTCCTCGGGCGCCGGGAAGTCGACCATCGCGCAGCTGCTGCCGCGGCTGTACGACGCGGACGCGGGCGCGGTCCGGCTGGGCGGGGTCGACGTGCGCGACCTCACGGCCGACTCGATCCGCGAGACGCTGGGCATGGTCACCCAGGACGGGCACCTCTTCCACGAGTCGGTACGGGCCAACCTGCTGCTGGCCAGGCCCGGGGCGACCGAGGAGGAGATCTGGGAGGCCCTGCGCCGGTCCCGCCTGGACGGGCTCGTCGCCTCGCTGCCGGACGGGCTGGACACGGTCGTCGGCGAGCGCGGCTACCGGCTGTCGGGCGGTGAACGGCAGCGGCTGACCATCGCGCGGCTGCTGCTGGCCCGCCAGCGGGTGGTGATCCTCGACGAAGCCACCGCCCATCTGGACTCCACCTCCGAGGCCGCGGTTCAGGAGGCCCTCGGCGAGGCCCTCGCCGGCCGGACCGCCGTCGTGATCGCGCACCGGCTGTCGACCGTGCAGGCGGCCGACCAGATCCTGGTGGTCGAGGACGGCCGGATCGTGGAACGCGGTACCCACACCGAGCTGCTGGCCGCGGACGGCCGGTACGAGGAGCTGTACCGCACGCAGTTCGCGGCGGCCGGTGCCGGTTCGGGCAGCGCGGTCCCGGCGCCGGGAGCATGATGGCCGACGGGCCCACCGCCCGTCCGGGCACTACCGATCCTGGAGCCGTCAGATGGACATCAAGCTGGAACTGGTCGCCGTCCCCGTCACCGACGTCGACCGCGCCAAAGCCTTTTACGAGAGGATCGGCTTCAACGCCGACCACGACGTCGCCGTGAGCGAGGACGTCCGCTTCGTGCAGCTCACGCCGCCGGGGTCGGCCTGCTCGATCGCCCTCGGCAAGGGACTCACCCGGATGACCCCGGGTTCCCTGGACAACATGCAGGTCGTGGTCGCCGACATCGAGGAGGCGTACGCCGACCTCAAGGGCCGCGGCATCGAGGTGACCGAGATCCAGGACATGCCCTGGGGGTCCTTCGTCTACTTCTCGGACCCCGACGGCAACGGCTGGGCCGTCCAGCAGACCACCCCGCGCACCGCACCGGGCAGCTAGGCCGGGTTTCCGGCCCGGCAGGACCCGGGCCCGCGTTCCGCCGGGCGGGCCGGGCCCCGGTCCGGCCCGGCGGCGGACGCCGGGGGCCGGCGCCGTGGGATCGTGGTCGGGTGACGCTGGAAGACCTCGTCCGGCTGCGCCGGGCCCGCGACCTCATGGACCGCTCCTACGCCGAGCCGCTCGACGTGCCGGCGCTGGCGCGTGCCGCCCTGATGTCGCCGGGCCATTTCTCCCGCTGCTTCCGCGCCGCCTTCGGCGAGACCCCGTACAGCTACCTGATGACGCGCAGGATCGAGCGGGCCAAGGCGCTGCTGCGGCTGGGCGACCTGTCGGTGACGGAGGTCTGCTTCGCCGTCGGCTGCACCTCACTGGGGTCGTTCAGCTCGCGCTTCACCGAGCTGGTGGGCGAGAGCCCGAGCGCGTACCGGGCGCGCGGCCACGAACAGGGCGCGGACATCCCGGCGTGCGTGGCGAAGGTCTTCACCAGACCGGTCAGGAACGGAGAAGCGAAGCCGGACGCCCGGTCGTAGCGTGGACGCCATGGACATCAAGCTCTCACAGTGCTTCGTCGCCGTCGACGACCACGACAAGGCCCTCACCTTCTACCGGGACGCGCTCGGCCTGGAAGTGCGCAACGACGTCGGCTTCGAGGGGATGCGCTGGGTGACCGTCGGCTCGCCGTCGCAGCCCGACGTGTCCATCGTCCTCGAACCGCCCCTCGCGAACCCGAACGCCTCGCCCGAGGACAAGCAGGCCATGGCGGAGCTGCTGGCGAAGGGCATGCTGCGCGGGGTGATCCTCTCGACCGACGACTGCGACGCCACCTTCGAGCGCATCCGGGCTGCCGGTGGCGAGGTGCTGCAGGAGCCGATCGACCAGCCGTACGGGGTCCGCGACTGCGCCTTCCGCGACCCTTCCGGGAACATGCTGCGCGTGGCCCAGGCCCGCACGCGGTGAGCCCGCGCCCCGCGAACTGACCCTCCTGTCCGCAGCACCGCCCCGCCCCGCCGCGCTCGCCGCGGGGGCGGGGCGGTCGGCGTCGGAGCCCTTACGGGGCGAGGACGTCCAGCTCCTCCAGGGCGCCCACCGCGATCTGCCGGGTCAGCGCCTCGGCACGGGCCGCGTCGCCCTCCCGTACCGCCTCGGCCACCTGGACGTGGAGGGTCACGGCGGCCGGGTCGGGGTCGTGGAACATCACCGCGTGCTCGGTCCGGCCGGTCAGGACCTCCGCCACCACGTCCCCGAGCCGGGCGAACATCTCGTTCCCGGAGGCGTTCAGCACGACGCGGTGGAAGGCGATGTCGTGCCGCAGGTACCGCTCCAGCTGATGGCCGCGCGAGGTGCGGACCATGCCGAGGGCCGCCTCCGTGAGTTCCGCGCACTGGTCGGGGGTGGCCAGGGCCGCCGCCAGACCTGCGGCGACGGGCTCGATCGCGGAGCGGAGCACGGTGAGGGAGCGCAGCTGGCGGGAGCGGTCGGTGCCCGCCAGACGCCAGCGGATGACCCGCGGGTCGTAGACGTTCCACTCCTCGGTGGGGCGGACGGTGACGCCGACCCGGCGCCGGGACTCCACCAGGTGCATGGACTCCAGGACGCGCACGACCTCGCGCACCACGGTGCGGGACGCCTCGAAGCGCTCGGCGATCTCGTCCGTGCGCAGGACGCTGCCCGGCGGGTACTCCCCCGCCGTGATCGCGAGGCCGAGGGTGTCCAGCACATGGGAGTGGAGGCCCTGCCCCGGGCTGCCTTCCGTGGTCATGGCGTAAGCGTACGGTGACGCCCCGGGCGAACGAAAGGTGCGACGTTTTCCGCACAACTCTTGAATACGTAGTACTTAATGCGCTTCAGTAGTGCCCACGAACACGGACCGATGCCGACGAGGACAGCGAGGTACGGCGTGAGCACCCAGCGCGTCATTGTGGTGATGGGCGTGGCCGGCACGGGCAAGACGACCGTGGGCAGGCTGCTGGCGGAGGCGCTCGGGATCCCGTACGCCGAGGGCGACGCCTTCCACCCGGCGGCCAACGTCGCCAAGATGTCGGCCGGGACCCCCCTGGACGACGCGGACCGGCGGCCGTGGCTGGACGCCATCGGCGAGTGGATCCGCAACCGCGCCGGGACCCGCGGCGGAGTGGTGTCGGCCTCCGCGCTCAAGCGCGCGTACCGCGACCGCTTGCGCGCCGCGGCCCCGGGCACGGTCTTCGTCCACCTCACCGGCGAACGCCCGCTGGTCGAGAAGCGGATGGCCGCCCGCAAGGGCCACTTCATGCCCACGACCCTGCTGGACTCCCAGTTCGCCACCCTGGAGCCGCTCCAGCAGGACGAACCCGGCGTCGTCGTCGACGTGTCGGGATCCCCGGAGGAGATCACCGCCCGGGCACTGGCCGCCCTGCGGCAGCTCGGCACGCCCGGGGGCACCGCGCCCAGGGGCACCGGGCCCGGGAGCGGCAGGCCCGGAGGCACCGCACCCCACCACAGCACACCCGAGAACTGAGGAACCCTCACCGTGACCAGTCTCAGCGCCGAGACGCTGGCGGCGGCCGGCACCGGACCGATCACCACGGCCGGGAACACCCAGCTGGGCCTCGCCGTCCTCGCGGGAATCGCCGTCATCGTCCTGCTCATCACCCGCCTCAAGATGCACGCCTTCCTGGCCCTGACGGTCGGTTCGCTCGCCCTCGGGGTCTTCGCGGGCGCCCCGCTCGCGCAGACCGTCGCCGGCTTCACGGCCGGCCTCGGCTCCACCGTGGCGGGCGTCGGCATGCTGATCGCGCTCGGTGCGGTCCTCGGCCGACTGCTGGCGGACTCGGGCGGCGCGGACGAGATCGTCGACACCATCCTGGCCCGGGCCGGGGGACGCGCCATGCCCTGGGCGATGGTGCTGATCGCCTCGGTGATCGGGCTGCCGCTCTTCTTCGAGGTCGGCATCGTGCTGCTGATCCCCGTGGTCCTGCTGGTGGCCCAGCGCGGCAACTACTCCCTGATGCGGATCGGGATCCCGGCACTGGCCGGACTGTCCGTGATGCACGGGCTGGTCCCGCCCCACCCCGGCCCGCTCGTCGCCGTCGACGCGCTCCACGCCGACCTGGGCGTCACGCTCGCGCTCGGCGTGCTCGTGGCCGTCCCGACCGTCATCATCGCCGGGCCGCTGTTCTCCCGGTACGCGGCGCGGTGGGTGGACGTCCCGGCCCCCGAGCACCTGATCGCGCAGCGGCCTTCCGCGGAGCCGGAGCACCGCCCCCGGTTCGGGGCCACCGTCTTCACGGTGCTGCTGCCGGTGGTCCTGATGCTGGTCAAGGCCCTGGTCGACATCGTCGTCAACGACCCGGCCGACGCGGTGCAGCGCGTCACCGACGTCATCGGCTCGCCGCTGATCGCCCTGCTCACCGCCGTGCTGGTGGGCATGGTCACCCTCGGCCGGGCGGCCGGCTTCACCCGGGCACGGCTGTCGACCACCGTGGAGAAGTCCCTCGCCCCGATCGCGGGCATCCTGCTGATCGTGGGCGCGGGTGGCGGCTTCAAGCAGACCCTCATCGACGTGGGCGTCGGCCGGATGATCCTCGACCTGTCGGCGCACTGGGCCGTACCCGCCCTGCTCCTGGCCTGGGTGATCGCCGTGGCCATACGCCTGGCGACGGGTTCCGCGACCGTCGCCACGATCTCCGCGGCCGGGCTGGTGGCCCCGCTCGCCGCGGGCATGTCCACCACGGAGACCGCCCTGCTGGTCCTCGCCATCGGCGCCGGCTCGCTCTTCTTCAGCCACGTGAACGACGCCGGGTTCTGGATGGTCAAGGAGTACTTCGGGATGACGGTCGGCCAGACCCTCAAGACGTGGTCGGTGATGGAGACCATCATCTCGGTGGTCGGCCTCGGCTTCGTCCTGCTGCTGTCGCTCATCCTGTAGCAAGCGCCCCGGGCACCGGCCGTGCCGTGTTCAGAGCGGCCGGTGCCCTTCTCCGAGCTGCGCCGCCGCGAGGAGGAACCCGTCCGCGGCCCGGGCGCAGCGGCCGGCGAGGGTCCTGACCTCGGTGCGCATGTCGGTTCCGCGGCCCCGCCACGCCGGTGCGGCCGCTGTCGCGCGCAGCCGTACCGCATGGGTGCGCAGGGCGTCCGCGTGGGCCCGCAGGCTGCCCGGCCGTTCCCGAGGCGGATGCGGACACGGGTGGGCGTACGGAACCGGTGGCGCGAGCGCCCGCGGGGGACGGGCATCGGGCGGGGGCGGCCCCGAGGGCCCGGCCGGCAGCCCGGAGCCGCGGTCGCAGAAGGCCCGGAAGGCGGCACCCAACCCGAGGAGCGGATCGGCGGGCACCGCCCGGCCGGTGGCGACCTGCCATCCTGCGTGGTCGTTGAAGGGGTTGGCGTCGGTCAGGGCGTGCCAGGCGAGGATGTCGGCGAAGGCCGGGGTGAGCAGGGAGAAGGCGGGCCCGGCACCCCGGTCGCGCATGAGGCCCCGGAACAGTCGCGTGGCCTCCCCCTGCCGGCCCTCCTCGACGGCCCGGAGCACCGCCGCCGCGCCGGGGTCGTCGAGGAGCTCGGGCCGGGCGGCGCGCGCGGCCCGGATCCGGACGCGGAGCCCGCAGACGGCCACGGTGACCGCGAGGCTCTCGCGGCCCGTCAGCATCCCCGCGAGCCTCCCTGCCCGTGCCACCCCCCGGCCGCGCGGGGCCCAGCCGAGGCCCGACGGGTCGGTGAGGGTGCGCAGCAGGGTGCGCCAGCCGAGCCGGCGGCCGCCGCCGCGGGCGAGGGCGGTCGCGGGGAGCCGGGCGCCGAGCGCCAGCCCGGAGGCGTAGCGGGCGGCCTCACCGACCGCGTCGGCGGTCTCGGCGAGTTCACGGCACAGGTCGACGAGCAGGTCGGCGGGCGCGGGGGTGGACGCGGCGGTCGCGGCGTCGGGCATGGCATCCTCGCGGGGTTCGGCAGGGGTCGGGGGGGCGGCGGGCGGGTCGCGGCGGCTGTCCGCGCGGGGTCGGGGGCAGGTGACGCGGCGGGGGAAGCTGGGCGCGGCCGGCGGCAGCGCGGTCAGCGGCGGGTGAGGGTGAGCCGGACGGCCTGCGGGTCGAGCGTCGTGGGCAGTGGTCCCACCGGGTCCAGCACCGGCCGGGTCCTCCCGACCCGGTGGCCGCGCAGCACCTCCGCGCAGAACGCGGCCGTGACCAGCAGGCCCAGCCGGTCGCCCGGGCAGCGGCCACCGCCGTGGCCGAAGGGTGCCATCCGGATGTCGTGGTCGGCGTCGGGGTTCTTCCACCGACCGGGTACGAACACGTGCGCCGCCGGGACCCGTTCGGGATCGCGTTGGTGGAAGGCGGCGGGCAGCAGGACGGCGGTGCCGGCCGGGTAGCGCACGCCCCGCCACTCGGTTTCGGTGCGGGTCGTCCGGATCAGGTCGGGCACCACCGGGTAGAGCCGCAGGGATTCCCGTACGCAGGCCTGCAGCCTGCGCAGCTCGCCGCGGGCGGTGCCCCCCGCGGCCTCGGCGGCGGCCGCGTCCTGCTCGGCGGGGTGTGCGCCGAGCAGGAGCAGGGTGCGCAGCAGGGTGGCGGGGATGGCGTCCATGGCCAGCAGCCACTGCCGGGCCTGGACGAAGGGGTCGGCGGGGCCGGTGCGGCGGGCGGCCCGCCCGAGGAGGGTGCCCGGGCCGGCCTGCCGGGCGTACTCCCGGATGCGGCCGGCGGCGCGGGTCCGGCTCTTGGGCCGGGACTGCCCGAGCCAGCCCGCGAGTTCCTCGTCGGCGGCGGCCGCGTCGCCGAGGACGATCCGGCGGGCGGCGCGGCCCACGGCGTGGCGGGCGCGGGCGAGTTCCAGGGTGCCGGAGGCGGTGAGGTGCGGGGCCTCCTCGGCGACGGCGGTGAGGAAGGGGTCGCAGGCGCGGTGTCCGGGGACGCCCGCGGCCAGCACGTCTTCGCCCAGCGGCCGCTGCTCCCGGCCGGGTTCGGCGTGGGCGCAGCCGGATCCGGCCGACTGCGGGGTGCCGGCCGCCAGGACGCCGTCGGATTCGGCGTAGAAGCGGTGCAGGTCGCCCGGGGCGAGGAGGACGAGCACGTCGGGGCCGGTGCGGGCGCGTACGAGGAGGGGTGCGTCCCCGCGCCGGGCCCGCAGGGCGCGCAGGACGGCGGCGGAGGGGCGGGCCGAGCCGGGGCGGGCGGGCACGAGGCCGCGGACGAGGGCGGCGGCGCGGGGGAGCGAGTCCCGCAGCGGCGTCCGCCGGCCGGGAGGGGCGGCGGCGAGGACCGCCCCGGCCGGAGCCCGGCCGGCGACCGGGGTCCCGCCGCGGCGGGACCGGGCGCCCCCCTCGGCGGCGGCGCGGGACCGGCCGTACCGGTCGGCGGGCGGGGCGCTGCCCGCGGCCTCCTGGGGCGCGGGCCGTACGGGCAGCCCGCTGCGCTCCGCGAGGGCCCGTACCCGGGCCCTGAACCCGTCGAGGGCGACCCCTTGGACCGTACGCATCCGTGTACCTCCGCAGCCGGGACATCAACGGTCGGCGACATCGGCATCACCGTACGTCGCCCCCGCGGGCGGCGCGCCCCGAGTGCTACGGGAGGGTGTCCTGCTCGCTCAGCAGCCACGACGGCGCCCGGTCCGTCGGGGAGGTACCGGGGGAACAACGCGCCGTGCAGGCCCCCGGCGAGCGCCTGCGGCGCACCGGCGCGACGGCTTCGGCGGGGGCGGGCCCCGGTCGACGGGGCACTGGGCGACGACGAGGCCGGAGCGGTAGCCCGAGTGGCAGCGCACGAGCGTGGTGGGGCCGGCGTCGAGGGCGAGACCGCCGTACGGGCGAGGCGCTGGCCCGTACGGAGCTGGGGGCGGTGGGGGCCGCGTCGGGCAGCTCCGCCGCCACGTGTTCGGCTGCCGGGCCGGGAGCGTGCCCGGTCCGGGTGAGGGGGCTGACGACGAGGTCGGCTCGTCCGACACGACGGCGGGTCTCCGTACGCCCCCGGGGTCGGTCCGGAGGCCGGGCACGATCTCGTCCCCGGGGTGGTCGGTCGGGTGCGTCACGGTGGTGGCTGCGGGTCCTGGTCAGCTGCTCCGGGTCTCCTCGGCGGGGCAGAGGGTGACCGGCACCGGTTCACCGGGCGCCGGCCGGGGCGAAGACAGCGTCGCGGAAGGCGCCGCGCAGCGAGCCGGCCCGGGCGCCGCCGGGGAGCAGCAGGGCCCAGCGGCGGCGGCGCGGACAGACCCACAGGGCCGGGCCGCCGGGGGTCGGGGCGGGGTGGACCCAGACGTCGTGCGGGGCCGGGTGCCAGAGCAGGCCGCGGGCGGGGGTCAGTTCGCCGGTGCGGATGCGCAGGGATTCGGCGGCCCAGGCCGCCCGGTCGGTGTCGTCCGGGGCGACGACCTGGCTCAGGAAGCGGACCAGGTCGGCCAGGGGTGCGTGGAGGGTGCCTTCCGCGAAGCGGGTCCCCGTCATGCCGAGCGGCTGCCAGACGCGGGTGGTGGCGAGGTCGGCGAGGGCGCCCCCGCCGAGGTGCTCGGCGAGGCCGGTGAGGGCGGCGGTGCCGTCGGCGTGGGTGAGCAGGTGGTGGGCGGTGGTTCCGGCGGGGACCGGGCTTCCGGTGTCCCCGTAGGCGGCGAGCGGCGTGTGCAGCTGGAGCGCGCCCTCGGCGACGAGGGTTCCGACGACGGGCCACAGCGCGAGGACGGCGGTGAGCCCGCCGACGTCGAAGGGCGTGTCCGCGTCCTGCGGCGAGGAGGACCGGGGGTGCGATCCGGCGTGGGCGCCCTCGGGTCCGCCGACCGCCCAGACCGCTCCGGGGTCGGCGCGGTCCAGGAGGGCCCGGATGTCCTCGGCCTGGTGGCTCAGGAGCGTCATGGTCGCCCACGTTAACGAGCCCGTCGCGTCTCCCCCGGTACGCCTCCTCGCGCTCGCGCCGCCACCACCCGAATGCCGGTCCCGTACGGAGCCCCGTACAGCGCTCCGGACGGCAGGGGCGGGCCGCGCACCCGGAGGAAAAACGCGTGGGCGGCGGGCCGGGTGCTGTGGCAGGTTCGACGGATGATCGTGATGGAACCCGTGGTCGAGATCTCCGACGACGGCACCGCGCTGCTCGTGCTCGGCGCCGCGATGACCGGACAGGAGGTCGAGCGGGCTCTCGCCGTGATCGCCGCTGCCAGCGGCGCGGAAGGAGCCCTGGCCGACGCGGAGTGCCTGATCGCGCCCGGCGGGGTGCAGCTGCGGGACGCAGCGACCGGCGTCCGCATTCCTCCCGGCTGTTGCTTCGGGCTGGAGAGCTGGCGGGACTGGGCCGTCCTCGCCGAGGGACGGATGCCGGAGTGGACCGGGCACGGACCGCTGCCCGAGGTCGAGTTCCTGGAGGACGGTGTCATCCGGATGACGGGCTCGCAGGGGGTGCCGCAGCGCCGCCGGGGCGAGGTGGCCGGACTGCTGGAGGGGGTGCGGCAGGCCCTGCTCGGCTTCCTCGGCCGCGTGGCGCGGCAGACCGGGCCGAGGTCCGGCGCCGGCGCCCTCGTGCGCAGGCTGGACGAGGAGTTCGGCGTGACGCACCCCGGCTGACCGGACGGTGGGCGGGGGGGGAGGCCGGAGGGGGCGGGGCTGCGTACGGAGCCCCGCCCCCCCCGGCCGTGCGGCTAGCTCTTGTCGGGGCGGTCGGTCACCCGCAGGGTGTTCAGCAGCGGCTTGCCGAAGCCCCCGTGCGTGACGAAGCGGACGTTGAGCACCCCGTCCGTGACGGTGACCGTGTAGGTGCGGGTCAGGGCCGTGTACGTGCCCGCCTCCAGGGAGATGTCCAGGGAGGGCAGGATCTGCGTGCCCTCGGCCAGGACGTCGAAGACGCGCTTGTCGGGCTTGGTGGAGGAGAGCTCCGCGAAGCCCAGCTCCACCGTGTAGGTCCCGTTCGGGACGTTGTCGAAGCGGTACTCGTACATGCCTTCACGGGCGTTGCGGAACAGCCGCTGGTCATCCGTGCCGGCGATGCTGCGGCCGGTGGACTGGACGGAGGCGTTCCCCTGGTAGCCGTAGGAGCCCGGGCTGTACTTCCGGTCCGGGGACCAGCTGTCGCCCGCGGCGTCCGTGCCCGCGTAGTCGGAGCCCGCGTCGAGGGCGACCTGGTAGCGCGGCACGACGAGCTTGACGGGGACGGTGAGGACCGGGCTCCGGCCGCTCGCCGAGGTGATCTTCAGCTCCGCGGTCAGGACGGTCCCCGGGGCCAGGCCCGTGGTGTCCACCGCGAGGCCGAGCGCGGCCTTCGCGCCCGTCGGCAGGTTCCCGGTCCCGGGCGTGGCCGTCAGCCAGGCCGCGTCCTCGGTCACCGTGAAGGCCGTGCCGAGGCCCGGGTTGGTCAGGTCCAGGGTCCGGGTCCGCTGCTGGTCCGCCGCGAGGACGACCTCCACGGACGGCTTGGACGCCGTCACCCGGCCGGTGCGCAGCGACCGGGTCACCGTGGTGACGTCGGCGGCCTTGACGTCCACCGTGGCCTGCGCGGACTCGTACTGCGGCGCGGCGAGGGAGACGGCCCGCGAGCCCGACGGGCTCTGGACGACGTATCCGCCGTCCGCCGCCGTGGTCGCAGACACCGCCGAGTCGCCGGTGCCCACCGTGACGGTGGCGCCCGCGACGCCGTTGCCGTCGTTGGCGTCGAGGACCCGGCCGGCCACCACACCGCTCTTCGTGGTCCGGAAGGCGATGGACAGGCCGTCCGAGATGACCGCGGTGTTGAAGGAGTACTTGAAGGCGTCGGTGCCGGTCGCGTTCTCCACGCCGACCGTGGCCGTGGAGCCGCCCTTGATCCCGGTGCCGCCGGTGTCCTTGTAGGAGTAGGTCACGGTGCCGTCCTCGCCGATCGACGCCGAGAAGGAGAACTTCTCCGCCTGCGCCGACCAGTGGGACACCTCGCGCCACTCGATCACGTAGCTCCGGTGCGGGGCGGTGCCGGAGACGGCGGTGAAGACACCGGAGCCGCTGCCCGGCGCGCCGACGACGAGGTCGTCCCAGAACGGGTACAGCGCCGCGTTGGGCGTGGCCGTGCTCGGGAGGTCGCCGTTGATGTCACCGGTGTGGTTGCCGCCGAAGCTGACGGTGCCGTTCGTCCCGATCCAGGCCTGGCCGTACGTCTTTCCGTACAGCGGCAGCGGGAAGGGGAGGTCGACGCGCTCGGTGGTGTTGTCGCCGGTCAGCGCGAGCTGCCGGCTTCCCGCGGCGTACGGGCGGTCGCCCGTGGCGGCGCAGGCGTAGCCGTAGCCGTCGGTGCGCTCGGGGAGGTCGACGGCGACGGTGGTGTCGCCGCCCACGGTGACGTCGGCCGTTCCGCCGGTGACGCAGCGGGAGGAGTGGACGGCGTTCACGCGGTACGTGCCGTGGGGCAGGGTGACCTCGAAGCGGCCCTGCGCGTCGGTGGTCGCGGTCACCGGGGTGTCGGCGACGGTGACGGCGGCGCCCGCGGCGGGTCCGGCGGCGGAGGAGACCGTGCCGGTGAGCTTGCCGGAGGGGGCCTGGGTGAGGGTGAAGTCGCCGGTGGCGGTGGCGTTCTCGGTCACCGTCGCCGTCGCGGTCTGCTGTCCGTATCCGAACTTGGCGGCGGTCAGCGCGTAGTCGCCCACCGAGAGGGCGGTGAAGCGGTAGCTGCCGTCGGCCGCGGTGGTGGTCGTGCGGTCGATCGGACCGTCGGCGGTGATCTTGGCGCCCGCTACGGGTTCGCCGCTGCCGGAGCGGACGGTGCCGCCGAGGGCGCCGATCGCGCCGCGCGGGGCGGCGTTCACGGCGGCGAGCACGTCGAGCCGGCCCTCGCCGAAGACGTTGTTGTCGGCGGGGCTGCCGCCGCACTGGCTGCTGTCGGTGTCCTGCGCGGTGCCGTCCAGCAGGGACTCGGTCTGCACGACGTCGCCTTCGAGGGCGGGCGCGGCGGACCAGAGCAGGGCCACGGCGGCCGCGGTGTGCGGCGAGGCCATGGAGGTGCCGGAGAAGGCCTCGTACCCGCCGCCGGGGACGGAGGAGCGGACGTTCACGCCGGGCGCGGCGATGTTCGGCTTGACGATGCCGCCGGGGCCCGCGCCGCGTGAGGAGAAGGACGCGATCGCGTTGTTGATGTCGAAGGCGCCGGAGCTGTAGGAGCTCGCGTAGTCCCCGGGGGACCCGCTGGTGGAGCAGCCCGGGCCGGAGTTCCCGTTGGAGAAGGCCGGGAAGATGCCCGCGGCGCGCCAGGTCTCGACGATCTCCTGGTACCAGGTGTCGCCGCCCGAGCCGCCCCAGGAGTTGTTCACGATGTGCGGGGCCAGGTCCGGCCGCGGATTCTGGCCGTTCAGGTCGGTCGGGGCGACGATCCACTGGCCGGAGGCGAGCAGGGAGGCCTCGGAGCAGGAGTTGGACTCGCAGCCCTTCGCGGCGATCCATTTGGCACCGGGGGCCACGCCGATCTTGTTGGTGCCTCCGTCGTCGCCGACCATGGTGCCCATCGTGTGGGTGCCGTGATCGTTGTTGTCGCAGGGGGCGGCGGTGGAGCAGATGCCCGCGGGGTCGAACCAGTGGTAGTTGTGGTCGTAGGACCCGTCCGCGTTCTTGCCGCGGTACTGGTTGTTCACGGCGGGGTGCGTGTGGTCGACGCCGCTGTCGATGTTGGCGACCACGATGCCCTCGCCGCGGACGCCGGCCTGGTCCCACACCTGGGGGGCCTTGATCCGGTCGATGTTCCACTCGACGGCGTCGGCGACGGCCTTCTCCCGGCTGCCCTCGGCGGGCTTGGGGAGGGTGACCTTGTCGTCGGCGGCGATCCGGGAGACCTCGGGACGCTGCGCGAGGGCCCCGGCCAGCTTCTCGCTCCCGACGACGCGGACGGCGTTGACGATCCAGTACGAGGTGTACTCGGCCTTGGCGCCGTCCAGCGCCTTGACGACCTCGGCCTGACTGCGCGCGGCGTGGTCCTTCTTGACCCGCAGAACCGTTTCTGCCTTGGCGGCGCGGGTCTGCTGCTTGCCCGCGGCGGTCAGGTCGGCGGCGCTGTCGAGATAGACCCAGAAGACGGCTTTCGCAGAACCTTCGAGCTGGGCGCGGAGCTTGGCCTCGATCTTGCGCTCGGCCGCGGGCCCGGGCTCCGGCGCGGCGGCGGCGACGCCCGCACCGAGGGGCAGGAGCAGGACCGAGGTGAGGGCGGCGAGCGCCGCGCGTAAGGGTCGTCTGTTGCGTTGGGCCACGTGTGGTCTCCTCGTACACGGTGTGCAGGATGTGCGGAAAGTGCGCGCGTGACGTGCGCGGGTCATGTTGATGGAGACGTCATGGCCATTACAAGAGGGCGAAACCGGCCGTGTCCCGGCGCCCCCACCGCCGCCGCTCGCCCGGTCTGCCGGGGCCGCGGGGCCCGCCGGCTCCGCCGGGCATCGCGCCGGGCCCCGGCGGGCTCGCACCCCGGCGGCGGGAGGGCCCTCGCGCCGGGGTGGTCGGTCCGAGGGGGCGGCTGTCCACGGCCGGCCCCGCGCCCCCCGTGACGTCGTGGACCGCATCACCGGCACCGGCACCGGCACGGCTGAAACCCGCTCCGCCGGGAAGGACGCCTGCGAACGGAACCACGAGCAGGGTGAGTTGAGGGACATACGGCCGGTACATCGACGACGGGTGCTTCCGGAGACGGCGCAGGCGCCGACAACGCCGGAGTCACCGGAGATGCCGGCGCTCACGCCGCCGCTCCGCCGGACGCGCCCGAGCCACGCCCGTGGGCGGCGGCGCCAGGCATGATGCCGCCCCACATGACGGCATCCGGCACAGCGGTGCCCGACACGACGGCGCCCGCGGGCAGAGGAACGCCCGACACGACAGCACCCACGGGTACAGGAGCGCCCGGCACGACGGCGTCCGCGGGCCCAGGAGCCGCAGGCACGGGGGCCGGGCCCGCCGCCGCGGGCCCACCTGCGCCCGGTGGTGCGCCCGCCGCCCCGCCCGGCACTCCCGGCACGACGGACGGGTCGGGCCGTCCCGCCGGATCCGCCCGTCCGCCCCGGCCTCGGCACCGGAGGAACGAACTCGCCGCATGGATCTCCGCGCTGGCCGGCATCGCCGGGACGGTCGTGGCGATCATCGCGATCGTCGTCGGGAACGGTCCGGACCGGACGCCCGCCGAGCCGCGCCCGTCCGTTTCGGGCTCCGCACCCGCCCAGAGCCCGTCCGTACCCGCGTCGAGCCCGCCCCCACCGGCCCAGAGCCCGTCCGCATCCGCGCAGGGCCCGTCCGCGCCGGGGCAGGCCCGGAAGGGAGCGCTGGACCTCCCGGACCGGTCCTGGCTCGATCTGCGCAGCGATCCTCCCGTGGTGGTCACCACGGAGCAGCCCCCGGGTCTGTGGCACGACTCCGAGGGCGGCCTGCGGGCCGAGCGGAGCCGCCTCGTCCTGCTGGGCGGCGACCAGACGGGCTCCCGGGAGGCCTGCGCCGAGGTCACCGGTTCCAGCCAGCCTGTCCCGCCACTCCGTCCGCCCCGGTGCGCAGATCTGCGTCACGGCCTTCGACGGGACCCTCGGCCCCGTGACGAGCCGGTCGTTCGAGCCGAAGACCTTCACGTCCGGGGCCCACTACACGCTCGACGTGACCGTCTGCGGCCCTGAACGCGAGCGGCCCCGGGGCCGCCGGGTGGCTGGACCCCGCCGGGCGCGCCAGCCTGAAGGCATGACCGCGACGCCCGGTGAACCCGCCTCCACCCCCGGCGTGCCCCCGGTACCGGGGCCCGGCGCAGGATCCGGCCCTGCCACGGGAGGGGAGGTCCGGCTGGGCACGGCGCGGGGCCGCTGGATCGTCCTCACGACCGTGCTCGGGTCGGGCATGGCGATGCTGGACTCGACCGTCGTCAACGTGGCGCTCCCCCGCATCGGGGAGGACCTGGGGGCCGACCTGACCGTCCTGCAGTGGACCGTCAACGCCTACCTGCTGACCCTGGCCGGGCTGATCCTCGTCGGCGGGGCGCTCGGCGACCGCTTCGGGCGGCGGCGGATCTTCGTGCTCGGCGTGGTGTGGTTCGCGGCCGGCTCCCTGCTGTGCGGCCTCGCGCCCAACGCCGGGGTCCTGATCGGCGCCCGGGCCCTCCAGGGCATCGGCGGAGCCCTGCTGACCCCCGGCTCCCTCGCCCTGATCCAGGGGTCGATCCACCCCGAGGACCGGGCCCGGGCGGTGGGTCTGTGGTCGGGGCTGGGCGGTGTGGGCGCGGCCGTGGGGCCCTTCCTCGGCGGCTGGCTCGTGGACGGGCCCGGCTGGCGCTGGGTGTTCCTGCTGAACGTCCCGCTGGCCGTGCTGTGCGTCCCGGTGGCGCTGCGGCACGTACCGGAATCCAGGGACCCGCGGGCACACGGGCGGTTCGACGTGCTGGGTGCCGTGCTCGGCGCGGCGGCGCTGGCGCTGCTCACCTACGCCCTGATCGAAGCCCGGGCCGGCACCGCGCTGGTGGTGGCCTCCTCGGTCGGCGGCGTCGTGCTGGCCGTGCTGTTCGTGTGGGTGGAGCGCAGGCGGGCCGACCCCATGGTGCCGCCCGCCGTCTTCGCCTCCCGGCAGTTCACCGCCGTCAACCTGGTCACCCTGTGCGTGTACGCGGCGTTCGGCGGCTTCTTCTTCCTCGTCGTCCTCCAGCTGCAGGTGGTCTCCGGCTACTCGGCGCTGGGGGCCGGGGCCGCGCTGCTGCCGACGACCGTGCTGATGCTGCTGCTGTCGGCGCGGTCCGGGGAGCTGGGTGAGCGGATCGGCCCGCGCATCCCGCTCACCGCGGGGCCGCTGCTGTGCGCCGCCGGGACGCTGCTCATGCTGCGGGTGGGTCCGCAGGCCTCGTACGTGCGGGACGTGCTGCCCGCCCTGCTGGTGATGGGCATGGGCATGGTGGCTCTGGTGGCGCCGCTGACTTCGGCGGTCCTGGCCTCGGTGGACCCCGGCCGGGCGGGTCTGGCCAGCGGGATCAACAACGCGGCGGCGCGCGCGGCCGGGCTGCTGGCGGTGGCGGCGCTGCCGCTGCTGTCCGGGATGGGACCGGAGGCGTACCGCTCGGCCGACCAGTTCGACGCCGCCTTCGGCCGGGCCATGCCCTGGTGTGCGGGGATGCTCGTGGCCGGCGCCGTGGTGGCCTGGGCGACCGTCCGGTCCCCCGCGCCCGGCGGGTCCCTGCCGGAGTGCCGTACGCACTGCGCGATGACCGCGCCGCCGCTCGAACCCGCGACGGCCCGGCGTCCTGCTCCGGAGGATCGGCGGTGAGGCGCGGCGGTGCGCGTCGCCGCGGGTCGGAGGCGGGAGGGACGTGCGGCGTTCGATCGCGGCGGGCGCCGGGGCGGCCGGACGGGCGTGCGGCGTTCGATCGCGGCGGGCGCCGGGGCGGCTGGACGGGCCGCCGCCGGCAGGATGACCGTGCCGCTCGATGACGTGCCCCACTTGCGCACCTGGATGGCCCGGCCCTCCAGCCGCTCCATCTGGGGCTCCGACCTCGCCGGGGTGACATCGCCCTGATCGCCCCTACGGCCACCCGCTACGGGCCGGTCCTGATGTGCGCGGCCGACGAGGGCGCGGCCGCCACCGCCCGGGCCCGCTGCGGCTCCTCCGTCTCCGTCATCTCCTCACTCCCGGTCGCCGCCCTGTGGATGCGGGACTCGGGCGCCGTCTTCCGCGGCGTCGGCGCCGGGGCGGCGGACGCGATCGGCCTGAACTTCAAGATGATCCGGGCGCCGGGAATCAAGGGCCGGGACATCCCGACGACCACATCGACGTCACCTCCCGGTTCGTGCGGCCCGGGGTGGTGATCGTCCAGGTTCCGCCCGCCGACCGCACCGGCATCTGGGCGAAGGACACCCGGGAGCAGTTCGCCATCCTGTCCGCCGCCACCGACGCCAGGGGCCGCCGGCTCCAGGTCATCCGGGTGGACGGCCCCGAGACCCTGCGCTCCGGCAACCCCGGCTTCCTCGACTCGTACCTGAACCTCCACGTCGCCAACGGCGCGGTGGTCTTGGCTCGGTTCGGGACCGGGACAAGGCCGCGGGGGCCGCGCGGGCGCCGGCCGCCGCGTTCCCCGGCCGCAGCGCGGTCCCGCTCGACGTGGGCCGCCTGATGGGCGGCGGCGGGGGGCATCCGCTGCTCGACGATGCAGCAGCCGGCACCCGCCCCGTGGCGGAGCCCGGGCGAAGGAGCGCGGCGGTCCGCACGGCGCTGTGGCGGCTGGAATGCACCTCCACCCGGTGTGCCGTCGCCGCCGTCGCATCGCTGCTGGTCGCGGACCGGACGGACCGCCGCCAGGGCTCCGGCTCTGTGCCGTGATCGGCCGAAAGTCACGAAGTTACCTAGAGGTATGTAGTGACTTCGCAGGCGGGCAGCAGTAGAACTCGTTCCCATTCACCCGAGAGTGAGGAACGTCACATGACCGAGAATGCCGTGCCCGGGAAGGGTTCCCATGGGCTTTCCCGTCGCGGATTCATCGCTAGAACGAGTTCTATTCTGGGCTCCGTTGTCCTGGCCGGTCAGGTCACCGCGGCACAGGCTCGGGCAGCCACCGCCACCAGCGCCGCGATCGGCGACGGAGCCCGCCTCCCCGTCCTGGTGATCGGCACCGGCTACGGCGGATCCGTCGCGGCCCTGCGCATGGCCCAGGCCGGCATCGACGTCCACATGGTCGAGATGGGCATGGCCTGGGACACCCCGGGCAGCGACGGGAAGATCTTCGCCCACACGACCAGCCCGGACTACCGCTCCTACTGGCTGCGCACCAAGACCAAGGCCCCGCTCAGCAACTTCCTCGGTTTCCCGATCGACAAGAACGTCCCCAAGTACACGGGCATCCTCGACGCCGAGGAGATGGGCGGGATCCTCGTCTACCAGGGCCGCGGTGTGGGCGGCGGCTCGCTCGTCAACGGCGGCATGGCGGTCACGCCCAAGCGGCAGAACTTCAGCTCCGTGCTGCCCTCGGTCGATGCCGACGAGATGTACGACACCTACTACCCCCGGGCCAACGCCGGCCTCGGGGTCGGCCTCATCGACCCGGCCTGGTTCGACACCGTGGACTGCTACCAGTACGCCCGCGTCGGACGCAAGCACGCCCAGCGCTCCGGCTTCCCCTTCGTCTTCGTCCCGGACGTCTACGACTGGGACTACATGAAGAAGGAGGCCGCCGGCACCGTCCCCAAGTCGGCGGTCAGCGGGGAGATCCTCTACGGCAACAACTACGGCAAGAAATCGCTCCAGCAGACCTACATCGCGGCGGCCAGGGCCACCGGCAAGGTCACCATCTCCCCGCTCCACCAGGTAACCTCGGTGGCCCCCGCGGCCGGCGGCGGCTACACCGTGAGCCTCCACCAGCTCAACACCGAAGGCGCCGTCGTGGCCTCCAAGACCGTGACCGCGGACCGGGTGTTCTTCGCCGCCGGCAGCGTCGGCACCAGCAAGCTGCTCGTCAAACTGAAGGCCACCGGCGTACTGCCCGCCCTGAACGACGAGATCGGCAAGGGCTGGGGTGAGAACGGCAACGTCATGTGCGGGCGCGCCAACCACATGTGGGACGCGACCGGCAAGGTCCAGGCCTCCATCCCCTGCGGCGGCATCGACAACTGGGACGCGGGCGGCGCCTTCGCCGAGGTGGCCCCCCTGCCGACGGGGATCGAGACCTACGCCTCCTTCTACCTCTCCATCACCAAGAACCCGCATCGCGCCCAGTTCACCTGGAACGCGGCGGCGGGCAAGGTCGACCTGAACTGGCAGACGGCGTGGAAGCAGCCGTCCATCGACATGGCCAAGACCATCTTCGACAAGATCAACAAAAAGGAGGGGACGATCTACCGGACCGACCTCTTCGGTACGAACAAGATCTGGGGCGACCACCTCACCTACCACCCCCTCGGCGGCGCCGTCCTGGGCAAGGCCACCGACAACTACGGCCGGCTGCACGGCTACAGCGGCCTGTACGTGATCGACGGCGCACTGATCCCCGGCAACACCACCGTCAACCCGTTCGTCACCATCACGGCACTCGCCGAACGGAACATCGAGAAGATCATCGCCACCGACCTCTAGGCCCTGCGGCCCGGACGACGGGCGCAGCGGCACCGGGGCCGATCGGAGAACCGACCGGCCCCGGACCCGCGCGCCCGGATCAGTGCCCGGGCAGCATGCAGACGCTGTCCAGGCCGAGGACGTGGTTGAGGCGGCCGAAGGCCAGCCAGGACCCGATGCTCATCGTCAGCTCCACGATCTCCAGCTGGCTGTAGTGCGCGGTCATCCGGTTCCAGAACTCGTCGTCGAGGCCGTGGTGGTCGAGGGTGTAGCGCTCGGCGTACTCCGCGGCCAGCCGGGTCCGGTCGTCGAAGGCCTCGGTGGTGCGCCATTCGGTGACCGCCTCGGAGAACTCCTCCTCGACCTTCTCCCCCTCGCGTTCGGTGCGCCAGTCGAGGCAGAAGACGCACCCGTTGATCTGCGCGACGCGCAGCCGGGCCGCCTCGAACTCGCGCAGCCCCAGCGTGGTGTGGGCGTACACCGAGAGGGAGAAGTTCGCGGCGGCCATGCCGATGCCGGGGACCATGTCGCCCCACACGTACTCGATCGGGTGCTGGCCTTCGGGGATGTCGATCCTCATGACGTCTTCCTTCCGAGTTTGCCGATGGCGGGGCGCAGCGGGACGTCGAGGGCGTCGTAGAGACCGGGCTCCGCCTCGGCGAGCCAGTCGATGGCCCCCACCAGGCGCCCGACGGCGGTGGCGTTGCCGCCCGCCGAGCGGTTCTCGCCCTCGTCGGTGGCCTCGATGGTGACCTCGATGCGGGGGCGGCCCTCGATGACGACCCGGTGGGCGCCGTCTCCCCCGTCGGGCGGTGCCGGCCAGTCCGGGGCGCAGGAGGAGTGGATGCGGGTGACGTGCTCGATGACGATGCGGGGCTCGCCGCCGACGATGCCCTGCACCTCGAAGCGGATCGCCCCCTGGGTACCGGCCGCGAACTCCCCCATCGTCCTGGTGGTGACGGTGGTGTCGAGCGCGCGCCGGTCCGACGTCTCGCGGATCTCGTCCAGTTCCACGCCGAGGGCGCGGGCCATCATCCGTATCTGCCCGCCCCACACCATGGTCGGCACCGAGGGCATGAGCATCATCGGCTCGAAGTCCATGGGCTGGCCCATGCCGACGAGGTAGCGGACGGAGTCGGGCTGGTCGTAGGTGGAGTAGTCGAACATCTCCTGGCAGCGGATGACGTCGACGGTCGTCCCCAGACCGCTGAGCAGCAGCGGGAGCACGTCGTTGCCCCAACCGGGGTCGACCCCGGAGGCGAACAGGGAGCCGCCGCCCTCCGCGACGGCGGCCAGGACCGGATCGCGGAACTCCGGCGGGGCGTTGCGGTGGTCGTAGAGCGGGTACAGGGCGGGACTGACCACCACGGCGCCCGACCGGACGGCCCGGGTGATGTCGGCGAGGGCGTCGTCGGGGCGGACGTCCCCGGAGGCCGCGTACACCACGGCCCGGGGGCGGGCGGCCAGGACCGCCTCGATGTCGTCGGTGGCCGCGACCCCCAACGGGCGGCCGAGTCCGCCGAGTTCGCCCGCGTCGCGGCCGACCTTGGCTGGATCGTGGACGATGACGGCGCTGAGTCTCAGCGCGGGATGGGCCTCGACGGCGCGGATGGCCAAACGGCCGACGTTGCCGGTGCCCCAGACAACCGTGGAAATCATGCGCGGAGGGTAGCGACAGGACCTGCAGGTTTCCAGAGTGGTGAGCCGTGCAACCGGGAGCGTTCGAGCGCCCCCGTCCTCACTGGTTCTCGGCGCCCAGGACGAAGAGGAGGTAGACGAAGAAGGCGAAGAGATGGCCGACGAACAAGTAGGCGATCAGCCGGATCACCAGCCCGCGCGGGAACTTCGACTCGATGCGCGCCCGCACGGTGACGGGCGCGGTTGCGGGCGCGGTTGCGGGCGCTTCCTGGGACACGGATGACACGGCGTTCTCTCCTTCGGACACGGGTACGGCTCCTCGGCTATCGGTGGTGCGTCGTGGTGGTGTCCGCGCCGAGGCACAGACCGGCGAGGCTGCTCTGCAGCAGGGTGTGGACGAACAGGAGGTCGGCCCCGCCGGGGCCGGCCGCTGCGATCCGGTGCGCCGTGAGCGAGTCGAAGTGCGCACTGTCCCCGGGCTCCAGCAGGTACTCGGTCTCCCCGAGGTGCAGCCGCAGCCGCCCCTTCAGCACGTACAGCCATTCCTCGCCGGGATGTACGCGGACCAGTTCGCCCTGGCTGCGGCCGTGCGGGACGTGCACGCGCAGCGCCTGCATCCCGCGGCCCGCGCCCCCGGCCTGCCAGTACGTCCACCCGTCGGCCTCACGGGCGCCCGGGCCCCCGGCCCGTACGATGGGATCGGCGACGGCCGGGGTCTCGCCGAGCAGCTCGGACACCGTCGTGCCGTAGGTGCGGGCCAGGCCCAGCAGCAGCGGCAGCGAGGGCTGACGCCGGCCGGTCTCCAGCCGCGAGAGGTGGGCGGGAGAGAGCCGGGCCCGCGCGGCGGCGGCCTCCAGGGTGAGACCGGTGCGGCGGCGCAGCTCGCGCAGCTGCGGGGCGACCGCGGGCAGTTCAGCGGCGCCGGGCTCGCTGCCGGGGCCGGGACCGCTCACGGGCGGCGCGGCCGCGTCCTCGGGACCGGGGGTGGGACCGGTAGTCATGCCCTGATTGAGCCAGACGCCTGCCTCGGTGGCAATCTCTCTTGCCTCAGAGGCAAAATCACCCGTCGCCGCGCTGCCCGAGCACGGTCTCCACGGTATCCGCTTGCTCCGCGCTCTTGTCCGGGCGGTGCCTGAGCACCCGGGCGAAGCGCAGGGCGACGCCTGCCGGGTAGCGCGAGGAGCGCTGGATTCCGTCGTAGGCGATCTCCACCACCAGCTCGGGCCGGACCCGCACGGTGAACCCGTCGTCGGAGGTCGCGAGCTGCGTCAGCCGGGCGGTCTGCCAGCGCAGCATCTCGTCCGTGAGCCCCTTGAAGGTCTTCCCGAGCATGGCGTGCGTCCCGCCGGCGGCCCTGGCGCCCAGGTGCAGGTTCGACAGGAGGCCGGTGCGCCGGCCGTGGCCCCATTCGGCGGCGAGCACCACCAGGTCCAGGGTGTGCACCGGTTTCACCTTGAGCCAGTTCCTGCCGCGCCGCCCGGCCGCGTAGGGGGAGTCCAGCGCCTTGACCACGACGCCTTCGTGCCCGTGTCGCAGGGTGGCGGCCCAGAACTCATCGGCCTCGGCCGCCTGCGCCACCGGGTCCTCGACCAGCAGCCTGCGGACCCGGGCGGAGTCGGGCACCAGGGCGGCCAGGGCCGCGTACCGCTCGCCGACCGGGAGGTCCAGCAGGACCTCCTCCCCGGAGACCAGCACGTCGAAGAAGTAGGGGACGACCGGCAGCGTCCGGCGGGCGGCCGCCACGTCGATCCGGGAACCGACCCGGCTCGCGATCTCCTGGAAGGGCACCGGCCGGCCGTCCGGCGTCCGGCCGATGACCTCGCCGTCGAGGATGAACCGCTCCCCCGGCAGCGACCGGGCCAGCTCGGCCACCTCCGGCAGCCGCTGGGTGATCTCGTCCAGGGAACGCGTGTACACGCGGACGTCGTCCCCGTCGCGGTGGACCTGGACCCGGATGCCGTCGAGCTTCTCCTCGACGGCGCAGGGTCCGAGCGCGGCCAGCGCCTCGCCCACCGACTTGGCGGTGTGGGCCAGCATGGGCTGGACGGGCTGCCCCACGCGGAGGGTGAATGCGCCGAGCGCCCCGGCGCCACCGGCCAGGACGGCCGCGCCGACCCGGGGCAGCGAGCCGTCGAGCATCACGGCCCGGCGCAGGTCCGCGGCCGGCACCGCGGCCGCCGCGGCGACGCCTTCCAGGGCGACCGCGTCGAGCGCGCCCTGCCGGACCTCCCCGGACAGCAGGCGCCGCAGGAAGGCCTGCTCGGCCTCGGTGGCCGCGCCCAGCAGGGTGTCGACGATCAGGCTCCGCCGGGCCCCCGCCCCGCTGCCCGAGACGGCGGCGAGCGCGGTCACCGCCTCGTCGACGGCCCGGACGGTGAGGGTGGGCTCCGGCGCCGGCGGGCTCTCCCGGCCGAGGGCGCGCCAGCCGATGCCGGGGCGGCCCTGCGGGAGGCGCCCGGAGAGGTAGGAGATCACCAGGCCTGCCTCCTCGGGGGCGGCGGCGGCGAAGAGCCTCGCGAGCAGGGTCGTCTTGCGGGACCGGGCGGAGGCCTCGGCGACTTCCCCGGACACGCGTGCGAGTTCGGCCAGCAGCATGCGGTCATCCTCCCGCGGGACGGCGTACGCCGCAGGTCGGGCGCCGTGGCCCGGCGCGGGCGGCGGCACCGGGCTCCCGCAACGGCCGCCGGTCCCCTGCCCGGCGCGCTGTACCGCGGACGCGGTACGTACGGCGGTCCCGCGTAGTCCTCGGGAAGGTGGGGACATCCACCTGCGGGCGCTCGGGCGCGGGGCGCAGGACGTTTAGGGTTCACCCATGAAGCTCCGACTGCCCCGGCGCCGCCAAGACCGCCTCCTCGCGGGCGCCGCCGCACTGGCCGTCGTCGCGGGGGCCGGTACCTGGACGGCCTCGGCCGCATCCGACGACGCGCCCGCCGTGCACCGCCAGGACCAGATGGTGAACATGCCCGGTCCGCAGGGACCGGACGTCGCCGTCGACACCTCCTACTTCACCGCCGGCGGCACGCAGAAACGTCCCGCTGTGCTCCTCGGGCACGGTTTCGGCGGCAGCAAGGACGACGTGCGCGCCCAGGCCGAGCAGCTGGCCCGCGACGGCTACGCCGTGCTGACCTGGTCGGCGCGCGGCTTCGGCCGCTCCGGCGGCCGGATCGGGCTGAACGATCCCGCGTACGAGGTCAAGGACGTCTCCCGCCTCGTGGACTGGCTCGCGGCCCGCCCCGAGGTGCGGCTCGACGCGGACGGCGACCCGCGCGTCGGCATGTCCGGGGCCTCCTACGGCGGTGCGGTCGCGCTGCTCGCCGCCGGCCACGACCGGCGGGTGGACGCGATCGCCCCGCAGATCACCTACTGGAACCTGGCGGACTCCCTCTTCCCGGGCGGCGTCTTCAAGAAGCTCTGGGCCGGGATCTTCTTCACGACCGGTTCCGCCGGGGGCATGCAACCCGGCCGGACCGAGGGGACGGATCAGAGCGGGCGGACCGAGCAGACCGAGCGGACCGCGCAAGCCGAGCGGACCGCGCAGCAGGGGCCGCGGGCCGTCGATCCGGCGCCCGCTCCCGGCTGCGGGCGCTTCCAGCCGGAGCTCTGCGCGATGTACGAACGGGTCGCGGTCGCCGGAAAGCCCGACCCCGAGGCCCGAGCGCTGCTGGAGCAGCGCAGTCCGTCGGCCGTCGGTGACCGCATCAAGGTGCCGGCGCTCATCGTGCAGGGCCAGGACGACTCCCTCTTCCCGCTGGACCAGGCCGACGCCATGGCCAGGGCGATCTCCGCGAACGGCGCACCGGTCTCCGTGGACTGGGCGGCGGGCGGACATGACGGCGGCATGCGCGAGGCGGACCGGGTCGAGGCCCGGGTGACGGCCTGGTTCGACCGTTACCTCAAGGAGGACGGGGCCGCGGGGAGCACGGACACCGGTCCGGCGTTCCGGGTCTCGCGCTCCGGCGGCATCGACTCCACCGACGGCGAGGTGCAGCTGCGCGGCGCGAGCGGGGACCGGTACCCCGGGCTGACCTCCGGTCCGCGCGCGTTCGCCCTGACGGGCCGCGAGCAGACCTTCGCCCATCCGGCGGGCGGCGCGCCGCCCGCGCTGTCCGCCCTGCCCGGCATCGGCGGCCAACTGGCCGCCTTCGGCGGCGGGCTCTCGCTGGACTTCCCCGGGCAGAACGCCCGGTTCGATTCGGAGCCCCTGGACAAGGACCTGCGGATCACCGGGTCCCCGGTCGTCACCCTGCACCTGAGGTCGACGGCTGCGGACGGCAGCGCCGTGCTGTTCGGCAAGGTGTACGACGTCGGGCCCGACGGACGCCAGCAGGTGCTGCCGCACCAGCTGGTCGCCCCCCTGCGGGTGGAGGACGCCCGGGAGGGCCGGACCGTCGAGTTCACGCTGCCGGCGATCGACCACTCCGTGGAGGCCGGACACCGGCTGCGGCTGGTCGTCGCCGCGACGGACCTCGGGTACGCGACCCCGGCGGCGCCCGCCGCCTACACGGTCTCGGCGCAGGGCCCGCTGACCGTCCCCGTCGCCGACGGGGTACGGACCGCCACCGCCGGGCTGCCCGCCTGGACCTGGGGGCTGCCGCTGGGCGCGGCCGCGCTGGCCGCCGCACTGCTCGGGTTCCGCCGGACCGGCGGCCCGGGGGCTGCGGGGGCGCGGGGCGGGACGCCGCAGCCGGAGGCCGCGTCGGCCGACGTTCCGCTGGAGATCACGGGGCTGACGAAGCGGTACGCGAAGGCCCAGGACCGCTACGCCGTGCGCGACCTGTCGTTCCGGGTGGAGAAGGGGCAGGTGCTGGGGCTGCTCGGGCCCAACGGGGCCGGGAAGACCACCACCCTGCGGATGCTGATGGGCCTGATCTCGCCGGACGCCGGGGAGATCAGGGTGTTCGGGCACGCGGTCCGCGCCGGGGCTCCGGTGCTGTCGCGGGTCGGGGCCTTCGTGGAGGGCGCCGGATTCCTGCCGCATCTGACGGGCCGGGCCAATCTGGAGCTGTACTGGCAGGCCACCGGCCGGCCCGCCGAGGACTCCCACATGGCGGAGGCGCTGGAGATCGCCGGGCTCGGCGACGCGCTGGAACGCGCGGTGCGCACGTACTCGCAGGGCATGCGCCAGCGGCTCGCGATCGCGCAGGCCATGCTCGGAATGCCCGACCTGCTGATCCTGGACGAGCCGACGAACGGGCTGGACCCGCCGCAGATCCGGGAGATGCGCGACGTGATGATCCGCTACGCGGCGGGCGGGCGGACGGTCATCGTCTCCAGCCACCTGCTGTCGGAGGTGGAGCAGTCCTGCACGCACCTGGTGGTCATGGACCGCGGGCGGCTGGTGCAGGCGGGCGAGGTCGCCGAGATCACCGGTGGCGGCGACACCCTGCTGGTGACCCTGGCGGAACCGGTGGACGAGGTGGGCGTGGAGAAGGTGGCCGCGCTGGAAGGAGTGGGGTCCGTGGTGGCCTCCGACGAGGGGCTGCTGGTACGGCTCGAAGGTGCGACGGCCGCGGGGCTGATCGCCGAACTGGTGCGGCTGGAGGTGCCGGTGACCGGAGTGGGGCCGCACCGCCGGCTGGAGGACGCGTTCCTCACCCTGATCGGAGGTCCGGCGTGAGCGCCGTACAGGAGGTGGCCCCGGGCTACCGGGCGCGTCGTACGCTGCCGCTGCGCGTGGAGGCGCTGAGGCAGTGGCGCAGGCGGCGGACGCTGGTGATGGGCGCGGTGCTGGCCGCGCTGCCCTTCATCATGATGATCGCGTTCGCGGTGGGTGGCGGGCCGGACGACGGTCCGGGGGGCGGGAACGGCCGGATCACGCTGATCGACACGGCCACGGCGTCCGGCGCGAACTTCGCCGCGACCTGCCTGTTCGTCTCGGCGGGTTTCCTGCTGGTGGTGCCGGTGGCGCTGTTCTGCGGGGACACGGTGGCCTCCGAGGCCAGCTGGTCCTCGCTGCGCTACCTGCTGGCCTCGCCGGTGCCGCGGGCCCGGCTGCTGTGGAGCAAGCTGGTGGTGGCGCTGGGCTTCAGCCTGGCGGCAATGGTGCTGCTGCCGGTGGTGGCCCTCGCCGCGGGCACGGCCGCGTACGGCTGGGGGCCGCTGAAGATTCCGACGGGCGGCGCGCTCCCGGCCGGGGACACCGTGCCGAGGCTCGCGCTGGCGGTGGCCTTCATCTTCGTGTCGCAGCTGGTCACGGCCGGGCTGGCGTTCTGGCTGTCCACGCGGACGGACGCGCCGCTGGGCGCGGTCGGCGGTGCGGTGGGGCTGACGATCGTGGGCAACGTGCTGGACGCGGTGACCGCGCTCGGTTCCTGGCGGGAGTTCCTGCCGGCGCACTGGCAGTTCGCCTGGGCGGACGCCTTGCAGCCGCAGCTGGAGTGGGGCGGGATGGCCAAGGGGGCGGCGGTGTCGGTGTCGTACGCGCTGGTGCTCTTCGCGCTCGCCTTCCGGGGGTTCTCGCGCAAGGACATCGTGTCCTGACGCGCCTGCCCCTCCCCGGAGTGTCCCGGCCCGTACCGGCCGGGGCGCCCCCCGGGAGGGTCTACGGGAGAAGTCGTACGGGGGAGCCGTCGAGGAAGGCGCGGATGTCCTCGACGGCTTCGCCGTAGTACGTGGCGTAGTTGGACCGTGTGACATAGCCCAGGTGGGGCGTCGCCAGCAGGCGGGGCGCGCTGCGCAGCGGGTGCTCCTCGGGCAGCGGCTCCACGTCGAAGACGTCGACGCCCGCGCCGGCGATGGTCCCGGAGTGCAAGGCCTCCAGGAGCGCGTCCTGGTCCACGACGGCGGCGCGTGAGGTGTTGACCAGGTAGGCCGTCGGCCGCATCAGAGCCAGTTCGGCGGCGCCGATCAGGCCGCGGGTCCGTTCGCCGAGGGCGAGGTGCACGGAGACGAAGTCGCTGCCTGCGAGGAGTTCCTCCCTGGACGCGGCGAGGGTGACTCCGACCTCCGCGGCCCGCTCCGCGGTGAGGTTCTGGCTCCAGGCCACCACGTCCATGCCGAAGGCGAGGCCGATCCGGGCGACGCGGCTGCCGATCTTTCCGAGGCCCAGCAGGCCGAGCGTGCTGCCGTGCAGGTCGGCGCCGATCGTGCTCTGCCAGGGGCCGCACGCGCGCAGGGCGTCGTACTCGGCGACGACGCCGCGGGCCAGCCCGAGCAGCAGGGCCCAGGTCAGCTCGACGGGCGGGGTGGAGGAGCTGCCGGTGCCGCAGACCGTGACCCCGTTGCGCGCGGCGGCCGCGTAGTCGATCACCGAGTTCCGCATGCCGCTGGCGACGAGCAGCCTGAGCCGGGGCAGCCGGTCGAGCAGGGAGGCCGGGAAGGCCACGCGCTCGCGGAGGGTGACGACGATGTCGAAGTCGGCCAGGCGTGCGGCGAGCCGGTCCTCGTGCGAGAGGTGGTCGGTGTAGGCAACGACCTCGACCCGGTCCGCGACCGGGGACCAGTCGGCGAGGGTGGTCGCGGCCTGCTGGTAGTCGTCGAGGACCGCGCAGCGCAGCAGGCCCTTCACGCGGTCACGTCCGGGGCGACGGCCTCGATCTCGGCGAGGAGTCCGGGCTCCAGCGGGCGGTCGGCGACGGCCGCGTTGGCGCGCACCTGTTCGGCGGAGGTGGCCCCGGCGATCACGGAGGCGCAGCCGGGCTGCGCGGAGAGCCAGCCGACGGCGAGTTCGAGGACGCTGCGGCCGTACCGGTCGGCGAGCGCGGCCAGGGCCTCGACCACGTCGAGCCGTTCCTCGGTGAGGTACGCGTCGCGGCCTTCGAGGCGGGAGCCGGGCGGCACGGGTGCACCGCGCCGGATCTTGCCGGTCAGCAAGCCGTTGGCGAGGGGGAAGTAGGGCAGCACACCGACGCCGTAGTGCAGGGCGGCCGGGACCAGCTCGCGTTCGGCCGAGCGTTCCAGCAGGGACCACTGGTTCTGTGCCGACACGAAGGGCGCCGCCCCGGTCTCGCGGGCGACGTGCGCCGCTTCGGCGAGCTGCCAGCCGGTGAGGTTCGAGTGGCCGATGTAGCGGATCTTTCCCTCGGTGACCAGCTCGGTGAGGGCGGCGAGCGTCTCCGCGACGGGGGTGGCCGGGTCGGGGCTGTGCAGCTGGTAGAGGTCGATGTGGTCGGTCTCCAGGCGGCGCAGCGAGTCCTCGACGGCCCTCCTGATGTAGGCGCGGCCGCCGCGGGAGCCGGCGGCGGGTCCGAACTCCATGTCCACGCCGTCGTAACCGAACTTGGTGGCGAGGACGACCTGGTCGCGGCGGCCCTTGAGGGCCTGCCCGAGATGGCGCTCGGAGCCGCCGCGGCCGCCGTAGATGTCGGCGGTGTCGAGGAGGGTGATGCCCGCGTCGAGGGCGGCGTCGACGACCGCGCGGGTCTCCCGGGCACCGAGGCGTCCGCCGAAGTTGTTGCAGCCGAGCCCGATGGCAGAGACCAGCAGACCCGAACGGCCGAGGGTGAGATAGCGCATGGGTTCCGTGCCTCCGCACTCGTACGACACCTGACTGATGATCGGGTCAGTCTAGGAGAGGCCGGCGCGCCGCTCGCCGTCCCGTTCCCCCGGTCGCCCGCCTCGGTCAGACCAGGCGGGCCGCTCCCCCCGACGGGGCCGCAGGCGTGATGCGGGGCGGTGGATGGCCCGCCTCCCTGAAGGCCCGGGTGACGGCCCGGACCACCTCCGGCTCGGCGTCCGCGTCGATCAGCGACAGGGCGGATCCGCCGAAGCCGCCTCCGGTCATCCGGGACCCGTACGCGCCCGCCGCGTCGGCCGTGGCGACGGCCAGGTCCAGTTCCGGGCAGGACACCTCGTAGTCGTCGCGCAGCGAGGCGTGCCCCTCGCTGAGGAGCGGGCCCGTCTCGCGCAGCCGCCCGGCCCGCAGCAGCTCCTCGATCCGTACGACCCGTTCGTTCTCGGTGACCACGTGCCGCACCCGCCTGCGCCGGACCGGGTCGTCGAGACGGGCCAGCGCCTGCTCCAGCCCGTCGTACGGGAGGTCGCGCAGTGCGGGCAGGCCCAGGGCCGCGGCCGCCTCGTGGCAGGAGGCCCTGCGCCGGGCGTAGGCCCCGTCGGCCAGGTCGTGCTTGACCCGGGTGTCGATGACGAGGAGGCGCAGGCCCGCCGCCGCGCAGTCGAAGGGGATGTGGCGCTGGTCGAGGCTGCGGGTGTCCAGGTGCAGGGCGTGCCCGTCGGTCGCGCAGGCCGAGGCCATCTGGTCCATCACCCCGCAGGGGACTCCGACGTAGGCGTTCTCGGCGCGCCGGGCGAGCGCAGCCAGTTCGGGCCGGGTGAGCGGCAGCCCGTACAGGTCGGTGAGGGCCAGCGTGGTGGCCACCTCCAGCGCCGCGGAGGAGGACAGGCCCGCGCCCGTCGGCACGTCGGACCGGACGTGCAGGTCGGCGCCGCTGACCGGAAGGCCGGCGTCCAGGAGGGCCCACGCCACCCCGGCCGGGTACGCGGCCCAGCCGTCGGCGCCCTGCGGGGGGTGTGCCGGATCGAGGGCGGAGAGGTCGAGGGTCACCGGGCCGGAGGGGACGTCCGCGGAGTGGAGCCTGAGGGTCCCGTCAGTGCGCCGGGCGGCAGCCACCTCGGTGCGCTGCGGCAGCGCGAAGGGCAGGGCGAAGCCGTCGTTGTAGTCGGTGTGCTCGCCGATCAGGTTGACCCGGCCCGGAGCCGCCCACACCCCCTCGGGCCCGTACCCGTACAGCTCCCTGAAGTCGTGCGCCGCCCTGTTCACCGGCTCGCCACCTCCCGCAGCCGTGCGGCCGCGTCCTCGGGCCGGACGTCGTTCATGTAGGCCTCCATCCCTGATTCGGTCCCGGCGAGGTACTTCAGCTTGTCGACGGTTCGCCGGACGGTGAACAGCTCCAGGTGGAGCGCGAAGTCGGCGCGGCCCTCACCCTCCGGGGCCTGGTGCCAGGCGGCGATGTACGGGGTCGGATCGGGGCGGTCGAAGAGCCGGTCGAAGCGGCGCAGCAGCTCCAGGTAGACCCCGGGGAACTCGGTCCGGGCCGCGTCGCCCAGGGCGGGCAGGTCGGGCACCCGGTGGTGCGGGTAGAGGTGGACCTCGTACGGCCAGCGGGCGGCGTACGGCACGAAGGCCGTCCAGTGCTCCGCTTCCAGGACGACGCGGGTCCCCTCGGCCCGTTCGGCGGCCAGGACCTCGTCGAAGAGGTTGCCGCCGGTGCGGGCCCGGTGCTCCGCGACGGTGGCGAGCATGCGCGTGGTGCGGGCGGTCACGAACGGGAAGGCGTAGATCTGCCCGTGGGGGTGGCCGAGGGTGACGCCGATCTCGGCGCCCCGGTTCTCGAAGCAGTAGACCTGCCGGACCCCTTCCCGGGCGGAGAGTTCGCCGGTGCGGTCGGTCCAGGCGGCCAGCACCAGCGCGGCACGCTCCTCGTCGAGTTCGGCGAAGGAGGTGCGGTGGTCGGGGGTGAAGCAGATGACCTCACAGCGGCCGGTGGCGCCGGCGAGGGAGGGGAAACGGTTCTCGAAGACGGCCACCTCGTAGTCGGGGGCCGGGATCTCGCTCGCACGGTCCGGGGTGGACGGGCACAGCGGGCAGGCGTCGGCGGGCGGGTGGTAGGTGCGGTCCTGGCGGTGGGAGGCGATGACGACGGCGTCGCCGAGCAGCGGGTCCCGGCGCACCTCGGTGGCCCGCGCCGGGGCCGGGCCGAGCGGGCGGGTGTCGGGGAAGGCCCGGGGCGCGCCGTCGTCCGTGCCCGGATCCGTGTCGGTGTCGGTGTCGGTGGCGTAGTAGAAGAGGTCTCGGCCGTCGGCCAGGCGGGTGCTGGTGCGCTTCACGTGAGGAGCTTCTCTCACTGGAGGGTGACGACCGTGGGACGGCCGAGGTCGGGCTGGTCGAGCAGTGGCAGCGCGGTGCCGGGGCGTTCCAGTTCGAGCACGATGATCTCGTTCTCGCCGGTCGTCCACAGCGGCCCGGGGGCGTACAGGGTGCGCTGCGGGCCGCGCGGGGTGTCGTAGTGGCCGAGCAGGAACCCGTTGAGCCAGACCAGGCCGGTGCCCCAGCCGGACACGTCCACGAAGCCGTCGGCGGGGGCGTGCCCGGGGGTGTGGGTGAAGCGGTGGAAGGCGGGGCGGCCGGCGGGCGCGGCCTCGGCGGCGGCCCCGGGGGCGAAGGCGAGGCCGGTCAGGTCGGTCAGCGGCAGGGGCCGGATCTCCCATGCGAACAGCTGCTGATGGCCGTGGCGCACCCCGCGCCAGATGCCCTTGCGGTCGTCGAGGAGCGGGCCGTAGTTGACCCTGCCCTGGGCGCGGACGAGGAGGTCGAGGACCACACCCGCCTCGCCGACGGGCAGGTCGAGCCCCTCGTCGGGCGCGTTGCGGTCGAGGATCCCGAGCGGGACCCCGTCGGCGAAGACGTACGCGCGGTCGCCGAGACCGTCGATCTTGACGGGCATGGCGGGGCGGGGGCCCGTGACGGTGGTGCGGTAGTGGATCAGGCCGTGGCTCTGGCCGAGGCGTTCCATGGACTCGGGGGCCGGGCGCAGCACCGGTGGCCCGCCGAGCAGGTCGAGGGAGTCCAGCAGCGGCACGGCGCCCGCGGGCGTGGCCAGGTCCGGGATGATCCGCGGGAGCGGCTCGGGCAGCGGTTCCTCGGGCATCGGCACGTACTTGCCGATGACCTCGCGGAACGCGTGGAACTTGGGAGTGAGTTCCCCGGCCTCGCCGATGGGCGCGTCGTAGTCGTAGCTGGTGACGGTGGGCTGGTAGCCGGGGTCGCCGGGGCGGGAGCCGATGTGGTTGGCGCCCGCCCAGAAGCCGAAGTTGGTACCGCCGTGGGCCATGTAGAGGTTCACGGATGCGCCGGTGGCGAGGAGTTCGCCGAGCGAGCCGGCCGCCTCCTCGACGGCGCGGACGTGGTGGTCCTCGCCCCAGTGGTCGAACCAGCCGATCCAGAACTCCATCGCCGCGAGCGGACCGGTCCTCTGGTAGCGCCGCAGGGCTTCGAGGCGCTCGGTGGGACGGCTTCCGAAGGTGGCGGTGGCGAGCCTCCCGGGGACCGTGCCGCCCTGGAGCATGGCGTCCTCGGGGCCGTCGGCGGTGAAGAGCAGGCAGTCCACGCCGCGCTCCACGAGGGCCTGCTCCACGTGCGCGCGGTAGCGGGTGTCGTTGCCGTACGAGCCGTACTCGTTCTCGATCTGCACGGCGACCACCGGCCCGCCGCGGCTCGCGAGCAGGGGCAGCAGCTCGGGGACGACGAGGTCGAACCAGCCGTCCACCTCGGCCTCGAAGCGCGGGTCGGAGCAGCGCAGGTGGAGACCGTCGACGGCGAGGAGGCGCGCGGGCAGGCCGCCGAAGTCCCATTCGGCGCAGATGTACGGGCCGGGGCGGACTATCGCGTCGAGGCCCAGCTCCTGGGCGGTGCGCAGGAAGCGGCCGAGGTCGCGCCAGCCGGTGAAGTCGGCCTGGCCGGGGGCGGTTTCGTGGAAGTTCCAGGGGACGTAGGTGTCCACGGTGTTGACACCCAGCGCCCGCAGCCGCCCGAGCCTGTCCTCCCACAGGTCGGGGTGGACCCGGAAGTAGTGCAGGGCCCCCGACACGATGCGGTGGGGGCGGTCGGCGCGCCGGAATCCGTCCTGGTCGTGCGTGAGCATGCGCTGACTCCCGGGAGAGATCGTGATGCCTGAGGTGCGGACGTCGCCGAATATATGAACGTTCCGAGCACATCGTCAATGACTGATTGATCGGAATCGATCGAATCGATCGGTTCAGCTGTCTATGATGGCGCTGCCGGCGCGGACCCACCGGCACACCGCACGCACCACACACCGGCCGGCAGCAGACCGGTGGACCAGCCGACCGCAGACGCCGACCGCCCACCGCAGACCGGCGCAGACCGCAGGGGGACCCCTTGAGACCGCACGTGGACCAACGTCAGGCACAGGTTTTCGCGCTCGTCCAGGAGCGCGGCAGCGTCCGCGTGGCGGAACTGGCCCATGAGCTGGGCGTCTCCCCGGTGACCCTGCGCAGGGACATCGAGGCGATGGCGGCCCGGGGCGAGATCCAGCGGATGCACGGGGTGATCAGCCGGGTGCCGGAAGGCCGGGCGCAGGGCGCCGGGCCGGTCCGGGTGCCGACCGGCGCACCGGCCCCGGGGGTGTCCGGCAGACCGGCGGTCGCGGGCGGCGCCGGTGAGGGGCTGGTGATCGGGATGGTGGTGCCCACGACCGAGTACTACTACGCCGACATCGTCCGCGGCGCCCGCGAGGCGGTCGAGGCCCGGGGGGCGCGGCTGACAGTCGGGCTGACCCGCTACCTGCCGGGCGAGGACCGGACCCAGGCCGACCGGCTGCTGTCCACCGGCGCGCACGGCCTGCTGCTGACCCCGAACTGGGAGGCCGGGTCCCCCGGGGCCGGGGAGGGCGCGTGGACGGCGGAACTCCCCGTCCCCACGGTCCTGGTGGAACGGTGGGCCCCGCCGGGGCACCCGGCCGCGGCGCTGGACCGGGTGTCGTCCGACCACGCGCACGGCGCTGCCGGGGCGGTGCAGCACCTGTCCGCGGCGGGACACCTCCGGATCGCGCTCGCCAGCCGGACGACCCCGACGACGGCACGGCTGCGGGCCGGGTACGAGGCCGCCGTCACCGCGCTCGGACTGGAACCCGCGCCGCCGTGGCCGCCGGCCGGCCCCGCGCCGCTCACGGATGCGGAGCTGTTCGCCCGGACGCTGGACTACCTGTACGAGGCCGTGACGAAGGACGGGGTGACCGCCGCGCTCATCCACAGCGACACCGACGCGATCATGCTGATCCCCCGGCTCCAGGCGCGGGGCGTGCGGGTGCCGGAGGACCTGGCCGTGATCACGTACGACGACGAGGTCGCCGGGATGGCCGACGTGCCCCTGTCCGCGGTGGCACCGGCCAAGCACGAGGTCGGCGCCCGCGCGGCCGGACTCCTCCTGGACCGGCTGTCCTCGACGGCGGCGGCAGGCACCGCTCAGGAGCCTCCCCGCCAGCACCTGGACCTCCTCCCCCGCCTGACCATCCGCCCGTAGCCCGTCCGCCCCGGGGGGCCGGCCCCCGGGCCCTCCCCCTGCGGGCCGTGGTCCTCAGGGCCGCCCGTTCCACGGAGGGGACGGATCTCCGCGTACCGCGTACCGCGTATCGCGTATCGCGTATCGCGTATCGCGGGCGTATCGGAAAGCGCATACGCCACCGCAACCGCCCTCCGTCTCCCATGGGGGCATGAACCACCACGCACCCCGGTCAGCACCGCCACGCCGCACGCGCAGGATCGTGCTCCTCGGCCTGGCGGTCCTCGCCGTGGCGGGCGCCGCGTTCCTCGTGCGGCGGCCGCTCATGATGGCCGCTCCGATGTGCATGGCCGGGCAGTGGCACGGCTGCTTCGACACGTTCAACGGCGTGGTGCTCATGACGCTGGTCGCGCTTCCGTTGGCCGCGCTGGTGGTGTGGGCTCTGGCGCGCGGTCGGCGCGCCGCCGGCGTCGCATCGGCGTGGCGGATGTCGCTGGCCGAGGTGGGCATGGTCCACGGCACGGTGCCGTTCGTGTGGATGACCATGATGCCGGGGGCCGGGGCCAGCGTCGTCCCCGGACGGGTGAGCCTGGAACCGCTGCGCGACCTGCTCGTGATGGGGCCGCTCGGGATCGCCGGCAACCTGCTGGTCTTCGCGGCGCTGGGGTTCTTCGCGCCGATGCGGTTCGCGGCGCTGGCGTCCGTTCCGCGGATCCTGGCGCTCGGGGCGGGCTGCTCGCTCCTGGTCGAGACCGCACAGTACGTCCTGCGGCTGGACCGGGTGTCCTCCGTGGACGACGTACTGGTCAACGCCACCGGCGCCGCGCTCGCCGCGCTGGCGTCCCGCCGCTGGTGGCGCGCTGCGGCGGAAGCGCCGTCGGACCGGCCCCGCCCCGTGCTCGCACCGGCAGGCTGATCCTCCGCTCAGGTGGGCACACGTCTTCGCGTACGCCATCGCATACGTCGCGGATACGGTGTGCTGCTTAGGCTGCGGACATGCGCGTACTGATCGTCGAGGACGAGCCCTACCTGGCCGAAGCCGTCCGGGACGGTCTCCGGCTGGAGGCGATCGCCGCCGACATCGCGGGCGACGGCGACTCCGCCCTGGAACTGCTCAGCGTCAACTCCTACGACCTCGCGGTCCTCGACCGCGACATCCCCGGCCCTTCCGGCGACGAGGTCGCCCGGCGCATCGTCGCCTCCGGCAGCGGCATCCCGATCCTCATGCTGACCGCCGCCGACCGGATCGACGACAAGGCTTCCGGGTTCGGGCTCGGCGCCGACGACTACCTCACCAAACCCTTCGAACTGCGGGAGCTGGTCCTGCGGCTGAGGGCGCTCGACCGCAGACGCGCGTACGCCCGGCCCCCGGTCCGCGAGATCGCGGGTCTACGGCTCGACCCTTTCCGCCGGGAGGTCTTCCGCGACGGACGCTACGTGGCGCTCACCCGCAAACAGTTCGCGGTGCTGGAAGTCCTCGTCGCGGCCGAGGGCGGAGTCGTCAGCGCCGAGGAGCTGCTGGAACGGGCCTGGGACGAGAACGCCGACCCTCTCACCAACGCCGTGCGCATCACCGTCTCCGCACTGCGCAAACGGCTCGGCGAACCTTGGGTCATCGCCACGGTGCCCGGCGTCGGCTACCGCATCGACACGCACGGGCACCTTCGACCCGATGCCGAAGACGAGGGAGGGGACCGTGCGTAGAGCGCCCGGGTTGAGCGTTCGGTCCAAGCTCACCCTCAGCTACGCCGGATTCCTGATGCTGGCCGGCGTCCTGCTGCTCGCGGCGGTGTGGGTGTTCCTCCTGCGTTACGTCCCCGAACGCGCGACGCTCATCGTCCCCTCCGGCACCCCCACCCCCGGCGTCTTCCCCATCCGGTCCAACCTCCTGCGCGTCTTCGCCCCGAGGGCGGCCGCGGTCCTGGCCTTCCTGCTGGTGCTCGGCCTCGTGGGGGGATGGATCCTCGCCGGCCGGATGCTCGCACCCCTCACCCAGATCACGGCTGCGGCACGGACGGCCGGTAACGGGTCGCTGTCCCACCGGCTCCGCATGACGGGCCGCCAGGACGAGTTCCGTGAACTCTCCGACGCCTTCGACTCGATGCTCGAACAACTCGAGTCCCACGTCGCCGAGCAGCAGCGGTTCGCGGCGAACGCCTCCCATGAACTGCGCACCCCGCTGGCGATCTCGCGGACGCTCCTCGACGTCGCCCGCAAGGACCCCACGCGGGACCGGGACGAACTCGTCGAACGCCTGAGCGTCGTCAATGCGCGGGCGATCGATCTCACCGAGGCCCTCCTGCTGCTCAGCCGCGGAGACCGCGCAGACTTCACCCGCGAGCGCGTCGACCTCTCCCTCATCGCCGAAGAAGCCGCCGAAACGCTGCTTCCCCTCGCCGAACAGCGCCGGATCACGCTCGACGTCACCGGCGGGACGGCCCTGACCAGCGGCTCCGCGCAGCTCCTGCTGCGGATGGTGGCGAACCTCGTCCAGAACGCCATCGTCCACAACCTGCCCGTCGGCGGTACCGTGACGGTCCACACCGAGGCGCACGGTGACACGAGCGTGCTGCGGGTCGAGAACACGGGCCGTCCGCTCCCACCGGAACTGGTGCCGACCCTCACCGAACCCTTCCAGCGCGGTACGGAACGCGTACGCACCGACGAGCACGCCGGTGTCGGCCTCGGCCTGGCCATCGTGCACAGCATCGTCCGCGCCCACGACGGGACCCTCGACCTCACCCCCCGCCCCGCCGGCGGCCTCCTCGTCACCGTCCGGCTCCCCGGCACTGCGTAGGCATCGTCCCCGAGCCGGACTCAGCGGCCCCTGCTGCGGCCTGTCGTGACGTCACGCGATGCCGGGCGTGGTCGCCACGTCGCCACGGAGCCCCTCCAGGTCCGAGCACACGTGCGGAAGCCCGCGGGGCAGACGTGACCCCCGCAGCGCGCCTGGCAGACGGGCTGCCGGCGGGCCCGGTACAGCGTGCCCCGCGCTGGCCCCGGCCCCCCGCCCCGGCCCCTCCAGGCGACCCTCGTAGCCCCACGGCCTTCACCGGGAAGGGCGTCGGGCGAGGGCGGTCGTGCGCCGTGCTCGGTCGCACCGGGCCGCCCGAGGGACTGCCCGCCCCGCGCGGCGGGTTCACCGGGCGCACCCGCCCCGCGCGGCCGGTTCACCTGGTGCGCGGGGCGGAGCGGTACGCGTCCCGGCCCGGACTTCGGCTACGCCGTGGGGCCGGGGCGGCTGCGCCGTTCGGCCTGAGCGGCCGGGGCACCCGCCGTCACGAGTGCCTCCAGGTGTGCACGGCCCCGGGCGAGCTGTCCGGCCAGTCCGGCGGCTCCCGGGTACCAGCGTTTTTCGTACTCCCAGCAGAGCCAGCCGTCCCCCGGTACGGCGGCCACCGCCTCGGCGAGCGGCAGCACACCCTCTCCGAGACCCAGCGGGGTGAGCTCCCGGGCCGACGCGACGTCCTTCACCTGTATGTAGCCCAGGTGCCCGGCCAGGGCCTCGCGGGTCTCCGCCGGGGCCTCGCCCCCCAGCCAGGTGTGCAGTACGTCCCACAGTGCGCCGGCGCCGGGGTGCCCGACCCTGTCCAGCACCCGCGCGACCGCCGCGCCGGTGCGGTGCGAGTCGTGGGTCTCCAGCAGGATCCGCACACCGTGCCGCTCGGCGAACGGCGCCGCAGCCAGCAGCCTGCGCACGGCATGGGCGTCGGCCGCCGCCTCGGGCAGGCCGGCACCGCCGGGGAAGACCCGTACCGCGGTGGCCTCCAGGTCGGCGGCGAGCCGGACGAGGGCGTGCAGCTCGGCGAGGACCGGCCCGTCGTCGCCGGGCGCCGCCACCTCGGCGTATCCCGCTATGCCGAGCACCGTGACGCCCGCCGCCTCGACGGTCCGCAGAGCCGCGGTGCGCGCGGCGGCCGGGCTGCCGGTGTGCAGCGCCTCCTCAAGGTGGGCGCGCAGTTCGAGGCCGTGGTACCCGTGGGCGGCAGCCAGGGCCGCGCTGCGCTCGAGCGGGGAACCGGGCAGGCCGAGTGTGGAGAAGGCGTACTTCACGGGCTGCTCCCTCCCGCCCGCGGCGGGGCGGTGGACCCCCGCACCATCAGTTCGGTGGGCAGGGTGGTGATGCCCCCCGGGGGCGGCAGCCTGCGTCCGGTGACCAGGTGGGCGGCGAGCACACCTGCCTCCCGCAGAGGCACGCGGACGGTGGTCAGCGCGGGCGCGGTGTCGACACAGAAGGGGAGGTCGTCGAAGCCCGCGACGGAGACGTCCTCCGGGATGCGCAGGCCCGCCTCGCGCAACGCTGCTGCGACACCGGTCGCCACGGTGTCGTTGGCAGCGGCGACCGCGGTGAAGGGCGCACCGCGGCGTATCAGTTCACGGGTGGCGTCGTAGCCTGCGGCGCGTTCGAACCCGGCGTGCACGGTGAGGGGCGCGCAGGCTTCGGGCAGGGAGGGGTCGTGGCGCAGCAGGGCGGCGCGGTGGCCGGCGAGCCGTTCCCGGGTGGTACTCAGGTCCGGGGGGCCTGCGACGTAGGCGATGTTCCGGTGGCCGAGTGACAGGAGGTGTTCGGTGAGGCGGAAGGCACCTCCGTGGTCGTCGAACATCACGGTGGCTACGGGCAGCTCCTCGGGGACCGGCAGGGGAGGTCTGCCGCACAGGACCACCGGGGCGCCGGCGGCCGCCAGCCGTGCGACGCGGGCGGTCAGTGCCGCGGTGTGACCGGGCTCCTCGACGGCGCCGCCGGTCAGGACGACCCCTCCGGCCCGCTGGCCCTCCAGCAGGGTGAGGTAGGCCAGTTCGGCCTCGGGGGCGCCTTCTGTGTTGCAGACGACGGCGAGGCGGCGGGCGTCCGAGCCCCCGGCGGGTGCGAGGGCGCTCTGGAGGGAACCGGCAAGGATCCCGAAGAAGCTGTCGGCGACGTCGTGGACGAGCACGCCGACGAGGTCGGAGGTGGCGGCCGCGAGCGCGCGGGCGGGACCGTTCGCGATGTAGCCGAGCTCTTCGACGGCCTGCTCGACACGGGTCCGGGTGCCGCCTGCCACCGGGTAGCCGCCGTTGAGTACGCGCGAGACCGTCGCGGGCGATACCCGCGCGCGGGCCGCGACTTCGGCGAGTGTCACCGCCATCGTGCACCTCCCTTTCCCTGCCCCTGTGGGAGCCGGGGTCATCGTCTCATCCGGTCCGTCGATCTCCATACTCCTCGATCGCGAAAGCGCTTTCTATCCCTCGTACGAGTGTTGCATCAAGCGGATCCTCCCCCCTAGCCTGAGTGGGATGAAAGCGCTTTCTATCCCGCTTTCCCTGTCGCAGGCACGAAGGAGGGGACACCGTGGGACGCAGGACGATCAAGATCGCGATGAACGGCGTGACCGGGCGGATGGGGTACCGCCAGCATCTGGTCCGCTCGCTGCTCGCCCTTCGCGAGCAGGGCGGCCTGGACCTGGGCGACGGCACGACACTGTGGCCGGAGCCGGTCCTCGTGGGGCGGCGGGAGACTGCCTTGCGCGCCATCGCCGAGGAGCACGGGCTGCAGCACGTGAGCACCGACCTGGCGGCCGTGCTGGCCGATCCGGAGGTCGAGGTCTATTTCGACGCCCAGGTCACCAGCGCCCGCGAGAAGGCGGTACGGCAGGCCATAGCCGCGGGCAAGCACGTGTACTGCGAGAAGCCGACGGCCGTGAGCTTCGCGTCCTCGCTGGAGCTCGCCCGGCTGGCCGCCGCCCGGGGGATCAAGCACGGCGTGGTCCAGGACAAGCTGTTCCTGCCGGGGCTGCTGAAGCTGAGGCGGCTGATCGAGGGCGGGTTCTTCGGCGAGATCCTTTCAGTACGCGGGGAGTTCGGGTACTGGGTGTTCGAGGGGGACTGGCAGCCGGCGCAGCGTCCGTCGTGGAACTACCGGGCGCAGGACGGCGGGGGCATCGTCGCCGACATGTTCCCGCACTGGGAGTACCTGCTGCACGAGCTGTTCGGCCGCGTCCGCACGGTGCAGGCCCTCACCCGGACGCACATCGGCCGCCGCTGGGACGAGGCGGGCAAGCCGTACGAGGCCACGGCCGATGACGCCGCGTACGGGACGTTCGAGCTGGAGGGCGGCGCCGTGGCACAGATCAACTCCTCCTGGGCGGTCCGGGTCCACCGCGACGAGCTGGTGGAGTTCCAGGTGGACGGCACGCACGGGTCGGCGGTCGCCGGGCTGCGCGGCTGCCGGATCCAGCACCGCGGGACGACGCCCAAGCCGGTGTGGAATCCGGATCTGCCCCAGGGCGAGGACTTCCGGGCGCAGTGGCAGGAGGTCCCGGACAACATCCCGTCCGACAACGGCTTCAAGGTTCAGTGGGAGCTGTTCCTGCGGCACATCGTGCTCGACGAACCCTGGCGGTGGGACCTGCTCGCCGGGGCGCGCGGGGTACAGCTCGCCGATCTGGGCCTGCGGTCCTCGGCCGAGGGCCGGCGGCTGACGGTGCCGGAGGTGACCCTGTGAGCATCCGACTCCCCTCGGCCGGCGGCGGACACCGCCTGTACCGTCCGAACGCTGACCCCTTCCCTCCGCTGACCTGCGGCCCGGCCGGCGCGCGCATCTTCTGTGCGGCCGCTCACGTGGTGGCGGACCCGCTGGCCGCGTCGGCCGAGGCCGGGCCGGTCGTGGACTGGGAGGCCACGCTGGCCTTCCGTCACCGCCTGTGGGCCCAGGGACTCGGTGTCGCCGAGGCCATGGACACCGCGCAGCGCGGGATGGGCCTGGACTGGGCGACGGCGGCAGAGCTCATCCGGCGTTCCGCGGCCGAGGCCAGGGCAGTGGGCGGTCGGCTCGTCTGCGGCGCGGGCACCGATCAGCTCACCGCCGGGGTTCCGCACTCCCTGGCCGTGATCACCGCGGCGTACGAGGAGCAGCTGGCGCACACGGAAGCCTGTGGCGCGGCAGCGGTCCTGATGGCTTCGCGGGCTCTGGCCGCCGCAGCCCGCGGCCCGGAGGACTACCTGGAGGTGTACGGGCGGCTGCTCCGGCAGAGCGCGCGACCGGTCGTACTGCACTGGCTGGGACCGATGTTCGACCCGGAACTGGCCGGCTACTGGGGCCACGACGACCTCGACGAGGCCACCGGCACCTTCCTGAAGGTCATCGCTGAATCCCCGGAGAAGGTGGACGGGATCAAGGTCTCGCTGCTGGACGCGGAGCGGGAGGCCGACATCCGCCGGCGGCTGCCCGCGGGAGTCCGCTGTTACACGGGGGACGACTTCCACTATCCGCAACTGATCGCCGGTGACGGCGAGCTGGCCAGCGACGCTCTTCTGGGGATCTTCGACCCGATCGCCCCGATCGCCGCCCGGGCCGCGCTCGCGCTCGACCGGGGGGACACCACGGGCTTCCGGGAGTTGCTGGATCCGACGGTCCCCCTGTCGAGACACCTCTTCGCACCGCCCACCCGCTTCTACAAGACCGGGGTGGTCCTGCTGGCCTGGCTCGCCGGATACCAGGAGCACTTCACGATGGTGGGCGGGCTGCAGTCGGCCCGGTCGCTGCCCCATCTGGCGACGGCCTACGAACTGGCGGACGGGTTGGGCCTGTTCCCGGACCCCGAACTTGCCGAGGACCGGATGCGACGGCTGCTCGCGGTGTACGGGGTGACGTCATGAGCATCTCCTCCCCCACACCCGCCCTCGCGTCCGGGCCGGCACCGGCGCGCTTCAGCCTCAACCAGGAGACGATCCGCCAGTGGTCACTGCCCGACCTGGTCACTGGGTGCACGGCGGCCGGAGTGGGTGCGGTCGGACTCTGGCGGGACCCGGTGCGCGGGTTCGGGGTGCGGGAGACGGCGAAGATAGTCTCCGGCGCCGGGCTGCGCGTCAGCTCCCTGTGCCGCGGCGGCTTCTTCACCGCCTCCGACCCGGCGGGAAGAGCCGGGGCGCTGGAGGACAACCGCCGGGCCGTGGAGGAGGCGGCCGAACTCGGCGCGGACACGCTGGTCCTGGTCTCCGGCGGGCTGCCCTCAGGCGACCGCGACCTGGTGGGGGCCCGTGGACGGATAGCCGACGTCCTCGGCGATCTGGCCCCATGGGCCTCGGCCCACGGGGTTCGGCTGGGCATCGAGCCGTTGCATCCGATGTTCGCCGCGGATCGCTGTGTCGTCTCCACCCTCGGCCAGGCCCTGGACCTCGCCGAGCAGTTTCCCGCGGAGCAGGTCGGAGTGGTGGCCGACGCGTACCACCTGTGGTGGGACGAACGGCTGCCGGCTGACTTGCGCCGGGCCGGTGAGGGCGGGCGCATCGCGTCCGTGCAGGTGGCCGACTGGGTGACTCCGCTGCCCGAAGGGGTGCTGCTGGGGCGGGGACAGCTGGGCGACGGATCGATCGACCTGCGAGCCTTCAGGGAACTGGCTGACGCTGCCGGCTACCGGGGGCCGGTGGAGGTCGAGATATTCCACCCGGGCTTGTGGGCCCGGGACGGCGAGGAGGTGCTGCGGGAGGTGATCGCACGCTACCGCGCACACGTGGAGTGAGCGGCCGGCGGGTGGGCCGCAGGGGAACGGGGTGGACGGCATCCGGCGGGATGCCTACGATCGTGATCACGGCATCGCGTGTCGGTCACCGACTGGGTGAGGCATGGAGGCGCCCGTGACGTGCCTTTCGGAGGCATTCACTGATGGCAGTAGAACTGAACCACATGATCATCCACTCCCGTGACAACAGGGAGTCCGCCGGATTCCTGGCGCACATCCTCGACCTCGAGGTCGGCACCGAATGGGGCCCCTTCGTCCCCGTCGAGGTCAGCAACGGCGTCACCCTGGACTTCGTCACCATCCCCGCCGAGTCCATCACCTTGCAGCACTACGCGTTCCTCGTCTCCGAGGAGGAGTTCAGCGTGGCGTTCGGGAAGATCCGGTCGGCCGGAATCCCGTACTACGCCGATCTGCACGGCAAGCGGCCCGGCGAGATCAACCACAACGACGGCGGGCGCGGCGTCTACTTCCCGGACCCCGCCGGGCACGGCATGGAGATCATCACCCGCCCGTACGGCTACCAGGAACCCGGCGGCGCATAGGGGCGTCCGACGGTCCCCGGCGCTCGGCAGGCGCCTCGATGTGCCGCGGCTCTCGTCGCCCGCCCGCCGGGGACCACGGGGCAGTCCGCCGCTGCTCCGACTCATGAACGGCTTCGCCGGTGCCGTGGGCGCGGCACGCAACCCGTAGTACGGCTGCGGCCGCTCCTCCTGATCCGGGAGCGGATCACCGGGCCCGCGCGTCATCAGGCCCGTGCGCGTCATCAGGCCGTGCGGGTCATCCGGTCCATGACCGCGACCGGCACGGCCGGGTTGCGTGCGGCGGCCTCCGCCGTCGCCTCCTCGCCGAGCAGCCCGACCAGGACCGGTACGGGGAGCGCGGGGTGCCGGGCGGCCACGGCCCGGACAGCGGAGGCCGGGTCGGAGAGCAGGCGTACGGCCGTGCCGGGCGACAGCCGGGGGTCGGTCGCGGCACGCAGCCGTACTTCGGCGCCGGGGTCCTCGCTGAAGCGTTCCACCAGCCCGGGCGTCGAGTCCGGGTCGTCGAGGGCGAGCTGTCGCAGGCGCGGGTGCGGGTGGTCGGCGTACCGGAGGAGGTCGCGGCGCGGGAAGTTCGGGTGCCCGTAGGGGCGGTCGGGGGTGGACAGGCTGCCGTCCCACCACTGCCAGACCTCGAGCAGCAACTCCGAGGGCGCGTCGTCGCACCGCTCGGCGAGGAAGAGCCGTACGACCCGGTCCTCGTCCCGGGCCAGCCTCTGCACCACGTCCGGCGGGAGCCGCCGGGCCGTGGCGACGCTGCTGCGCACCAGGAGGTGTGCGGAGGCGGCGAGGCGGCACATGGCCTCCGGGTCCTCGTGCAGGGCTTCCACCCACGGGAGCGGGATCCGGTTGCGGGACGGGTCGACGACCACGCGGACGGCGGCGCGCTGCTCCTCGGTCAGCTCGGGCCGTGTGGACACAGTGAGGCGTACGTCGTCGTCCGGGTCGGCGGCGAGCCGTTCGACGAGGTCCCGGTCGAGGTACGGGTTCGCGGCCAGGGCCCGCCTCGTCCGCGGGTCCTCGTCCGCCGTGAGCAGTTCGGCGAGGCGGCGCTCCAGCCGGTAGCCGCCGACCAGGTGGCTGCCCCGCTCCGCGGCCTCGAAGAAGTCGGCCGTGAGCGGTACTTCCTCGTGCCTGGCCAAGGTGACCGCGGTCCGCACGGCCGGGGCCGGGTCCTCGGCCAGACGGGCGCGTACGGCCTCGTCGAGGTCCGGCCAGCGGGCCACGCCACAGGCGGCGGCCCGGACCCTCGGGGCCGGGTCGGCCGCCAGAACGGTCCGCAGCCGCGGGGGCAGCGTGGCCGGCCCGGCCACCGCCTCGCGGACCAGGACGGACGGGTCGGCGGCGAGCACCTCGTACGCCCGGTCCGTCAGCGCGGCACCCGCGTCGGCCGCGGCCCACAGCATCAGGTGCCGGATGCGCGGGCGCGGCTCCCCGAGGAGCAGCCTGGACCAGTGCTCGGCAGACAGTCCGAGGTGGGAGGCGGCCTCGGCCAGCCGCCCTCGGACGGCGCCGTCCGGGTGGTCGGCGGCCGCGTCCAGCACCGCCTGGGGCAGGTCACGGCGCCAGAGCAGCGCCGGGGTGGTGTCGAGCAGCCGCACCAGGATCCCGTCGGGGGCGGCACGGTTCCAGACGAGGCCGTTCCGGCGAGCCGTTCGCAGCCGGTCACCGACGGTGTCCGCGTACTCCAGCCGGTCCCACTCTCCGCCCCCCTGGTCTTCTTCCATACCCGGACGGTAGACGATGCCGCTGGGTGCTCTGCGCGGGGTGGAACCGTCGCCCGACGTTCCGGCGCCGTCACCGCCGCATGCGTAACGGAACGGTCCTACCGGCCGGTCACCCGGGCTGCACAGCGCATGATCTGTCCACACCGACAACGTCTTGGGGGACCTATGCGCACCAGCCACGCGGCAGCGCTCGTACTCGCTCTGCTCGCCGCCACCGGCTGCAGCTCAGCGGGCAGCAAAGCGCAGCCCGCACCGACCGTCACGGTCACCGTCACCGTCACCGCGACACCGGAGCTGACGCATCAGCAGATCCTCGACGCCACGGCCGAGATCCTGGCGTCCGCCAGCGCCGGCTCCGCTCCCAGTGCGTCACCGTCACCCGCACCGGCCGGACCGGCCGGACCGGCGAGGAGCATAGGCCCCGGCACGTACCTCGTCGGCGAGGACGTCGCGGCCGGCACCTACAAGACGCCCGGCCCCTCCAGCTCCTCGATCCCGAACTGCTACTGGGCGCGGAACAAGAACGACTCCGGCGAGTTCTCCGCGATCATCGCCAACGGGAACCCCGAGGGTCCGACCCGCGTGACGGTCAAGAAGGGCGAGGTCTTCGAGACCAGCGGCTGTGAGGCCTGGGAGATCGTCAGCTGACGGGGCAGGCCTTCGGCGACGCGACGCGTACGCGCCGCCCGCCCACCGGCGGGCGGTCCGCCGGAGCCCCGGGAACACGGCAACGCCCAGGCGGGATCAGGATCCTGCCTGGGCGTTATCGGCACAGCGGCACTTCGATGGTGCAGGGGCGGCAGGATTCGAACCTGCGGCCTTCGGTTTTGGAGACCGGCGCTCTGACCAGCTGAGCTACACCCCTTCGGCGAGACCAACGATGACACGGCGCGCTCCGAAGATCCACTGAATTCGTTGCGCAACCGGGTGGAAAACGGGGCCCGGAGGCTCCGAAGGCGATCGAACAGCCCCCGCAGGAAAACGTTTTCGCTGGTCAGCGCCCCACCGGACGAGGCGGACCGGAAGGCCGACGAATCCGGTTGCCGTCCGCTGCATGAGACGGCGGGCGGCCGGCGGCGGCCGGCGCCGCCGATGTCGTCGCCGCGCCCGGTCCAGTTCGGCCCGCCCTCTTGACCCACTCTGGTCCAGACCAATAGTTTCCGGCATGCACAGCGCACGCGCACCCGCACATTCCCCGCAGCCGCAAAGGAAGCCCATGCGCCGCAGCATGCTCGGCAGACTGGCCGTCGCCGCCTGCTCCCTCTCCCTGCTGACCGCCTTCGCGCCCGCCGCAGGCGCGCACGGTGACGAGCGGGCGGGCGGCCACGACCGCGCCCACCGAAAAGTCGGCTACTTCACCCAATGGGGCGTCTACGGACGGGACTTCCAGGTCCAGGACCTCGACGCGAACGGCTCGGCCGGCAAGCTGACCCACATCAACTACGCCTTCGGCAACGTCAGCGCGGACGGCAAGTGCTTCACCGGGAACGTGCCCGGCGAAGCTGATGCCTGGGCCGACTACGGCCGCCCGCTCGACGCCGCGAACTCGGTCGACGGCGTCGCCGACACCTGGGACCAGCCGCTCGCCGGCAACTTCAACCAGCTGCGCGAACTGAAGGCCAAGCACCCGGGCCTCAAGGTGATGATCTCGCTGGGCGGCTGGAGCTGGTCCACCCACTTCTCGGACGCCGCCCTCACCCCGGCGTCCCGCAAGGCCCTCGTGGAGTCCTGCATCGACCTCTACATCAAGGGCAACCTGCCGCAGGACGGCGCCCGCGGAGGCGAGGGCGCGGCCGCCGGCGTCTTCGACGGCATCGACCTGGACTGGGAGTGGCCGGGCTCGGCCGGGGACGCCGACACGAAGTTCCGGCCGGAGGACAAGCGCAACTTCACGGCGCTCGTGCAGGAGTTCCGCACGCAGCTCGACGCCTATGCGCGCAGCCAGCGGAAGAAGTCCTGGTACGAGCTGACGGCCTTCGTCCCCACTGCCCCCGCCAAGATCGACGCGGGCTTCGACGTCCGCCGGATCATGCGCGACCTGGACTTCGTGACCCTGCAGGGCTACGACTTCCACGTGTCCGGCGAGAAGACCACCGCCCAGCAGTCCGCGCTCCACGCCCGCAACGACTTCAGCGTCGACGGCACCGTGGACGCCTGGCTGCGGCGCGGCGCGCCCGCGAGCAAGCTGGTCGTGGGCATGCCGTTCTACGGTCAGGGCTGGACCGGCGTCACCGGCGGCGGGGACGGCATGGGGCAGCCCGCAGCCGGGCCCGCACCGGCCACCTGGGCCGCCGGGTACGAGGACTACAAGGAACTGAAGGAGCTGGCGGGTTCGGGGACCTACCAGGTCCACCGCGACCGCCGGGGCGGTCACGCCTGGCTCTTCGACGGGACCACGCTGTGGACCTACGACGATCCGCAGGTGCTGCGCACCAAGTCCCGGTACGTCCGTGACCGGGGACTGGGCGGGGCGATGTTCTGGTCGCTGGACGGGGACACCGCCGACGCCGAGCTGCTGACGGCCGTCGACCGGGGTCTGCGCGGCCGCTGACAGCGGCCTCCCGGCGAGGCACACAGACCGGCGCCGCCGGGCCGCGGAAACCGATCCGGCCCGGCGGCGCCCTTCATGCGCCGGGGATCCGAACGGCCCGCTACGCGCCCCGGTGTGCGGCTGCCAGCGCGGCGGTCCGGGAGAAGGGCGGGACGTACCCGGTGCCACCCCGGCCGGACACCGACAGGGAGGCGGCGGCGGTGCCGTAGGCCACGGCGTCCTCGAGGGTGTCGCCGAGGGCCAGCCGGGCGGTGGCGGTGCCGGTGAAGCAGTCCCCGGCACCCGTCGCGTCGACCGGGGCGGGGTTGACCGGGACACGGTGACGGGTGACCGACCCGCCCGTGTCGAGCAGCAGCCCGCCGGCGCCGGCGGTGACGGCGACCGTACGGGCCCCGAGGGCGCGGCAGCGGGCGGCGGCGGCGCGCGGATCGCCGGTCCCGACCAGGGCCTCCGCATCGCCCGGGCAGGAGGTCTTGAGCAGGCCGGTCAGCGGCGCGAGCCGAGCCAGCAGGTCCCGAGCCTGCGCCCGGCCGGTCAGCCGCGAGCGGAAGTTGGGGTCGTACGAGAGGTGCCCGCCCGCCGCGTGCACGGTCTCCGCGGCGGCCAGTACGGCGGCGCGGCTGCTCGCCGAGAGGGCTCCCGTGATGCCGCTGGTGATGAGCGCGGCGGAGCCGGTCAGCAGGTCCCGCCAGGACGCGATGTGGCGGACCGACAGGGTGGAACCGGCGCTGCGCGTACGCCAGTAGACGAACGCGCGGTCGCCTTCGGTGTCGGCGGAGAGCAGGTAGGCACCGTTCGGGTGCGGGGCCCGCCGTACGTGGGAGACGTCCACGCCGAGTGCGGCGGCCCGGGCCAGCAGGGGGACGCTGAGCTCGTCGTCGCCGACGACGGCCAGAAGGGCGGTCCGGGCCCCGGCGGCGGCCGCGGCGGCCGCCGCGTTGAGGGCGTCGCCGGAGTAGGAGATCCGGGCCGGCGTCCCGTCGGCGGCGTCCCGCAGGGCCGCGTCTGCGTGGATCTCGACGAGCACCTCGCCGAGGACCAGGACGTCGTACCCGCCCGGCGTCGCGGTGGACCGGATCGCAGTGGACCGGATCGCGGCCGGCTTCGCCCCGGCCCCGGTCACGGGCGGGGCTCCGGGGTGCGGTGGGCGCAGCGGGCGCAGCAGGGAAGGGCCAGCTCGGCGAAGACCGCGGCCAGTTCGGCCGGGTCGGCGGGCAGGCCGTCGCCGATGCCGACGGCGGTCGCCCCGGAGGTGAGCCACTCGTGGACGTCGCCCGGCCGGATGCCCCCGGTCGGGATGATCACGGCCTCGGGGAGCACGGCCTTGAGGGAACGGACGAAGCGCGGGCCGCCGACGTGGGCCGGGAAGACCTTGGCCGCGCCCCCGGAGCGGGCGGCGGAGGCGATCTCCCCCGGGGTGAAGCCGCCCTCGACGAAGGCCGCTGCCCGGCGGCGGGCGACCTCGCGGACCTCGGGCGCCGGGTACGGGGAGACCAGGAAGGCGGCACCCGCATCCAGGGCGGCCTCGGCCTGCGCCGCGGTGGTGAGGGTGCCCACGCCGACGAGGGCCCGGCGGCCGTGCGCATCGGTGAGCGGGGCGGTACGGGTGACGGCCTCGGCCCAGCCGGGGGTGGAGGTGGTCAGCTCCACGGCGCGGCAGCCCGCCGCGAGCAGGGCCGTGACCTGCCGGACCGCCCCGTCGGCATCGGCGTTGCGCAGCACGGGCAGCAGGCGCTGGGCGGCTATGACGGCGTACGGATGGCAGGACAAGGAACCCTCCCTCTGTTCCACGTAGTGGAACGGGGTATCGTGTGCCGGAACCATGTGGTCTAGACCCTACACAGCCCGGGAGATCCCGTGTCAACGGACGCGACACACGCAGACAGCGAGAGCGAAGCCGCGGAAGCGTCTGCGGAACCGGCGGCGGAGCCGGCCGGCACGGCAGGGCCGGCGGAGTCGGGGCGCAGCCGCGGGGGCCGGACCTCGGCGGCCGGCACCGCTCTCGAGAAGTCGCTGCGGGTCCTGGAGGCGGTGGCCGCGCCCGGCGGGCCGCACCGCCTGACGGACGTCACGGCGGCGGCCTCGGTCCCGAAGTCGAGCACCTTCCGCATCCTGGCCTCGCTGGTCGAGCAGGGCTTCGTCCGCTTGGAGGGCGAGAGCCGCTACGGGGTGGGCCCGCGGCTGCGCGAGCTGTCCGCACGGGTCAGCGGCGGGGAACCGCCGAGCATCGGGCGGATCCTCGGCGAGCTCCAGCGGGCCACCGGCCAGACGGTGCACCTCGCCCTGCACAGCGGGCAGACCATCACCTACATCCGGAAGCTGGAGGGCGACCAGCCCTTCCAGACGGCCTCCCGGGTCGGCATGCGCATGCCCCTGCACACCACCGCGATCGGCAAGAGCGTCCTCGCGCACCTGCCGGCCGAGGAGGTGAGGGCCCTGGTCCGCGCCACCGGCCTGCCGCGCCGGACCCCGAGGACGCTCACCACCGCGGCGGCGCTGCACACGGACCTGGCGGCGGTGCGCGCCCGCGGCTTCGCGCTGGACGACGAGGAGAACGAGGCCACCATCCGCTGCATCGGCGCCGCCGTCCTGGGACCGGGCGGCCGCCCGCTCGGCGGGGTCAGCATCACCACCGTCACCTTCCTCGTCTCCCGCGAGGAGCTGGAGGCGTACGCGCCGGCCCTGCGCGCGGTTACGGAGGCCCTGGCTCCGCTGCTGTGACGGCGGCGCCGAGTTCGCGGGCGAGCCGCAGGTGCCGGTGGCCGGGCTCCAGGCTCCGCCCGGCCACCGCGAGCGTGCCCACCAGCAGATCGCGGGCCTCCTGCCGCCGCCCCTCGGCGATCAGCGCCCGGGCCCATTCCAGCCGGGAGTGCAGCGCGTGCGGGTGCTCCTCGCCCAGGACGGCGGTGCGGTCGGCGACCAGGGCGGCCCAGGAGCGCACGGCCTCGGCGGAACGGCCGGCGCGGGCCGCGAGGGCCGCGCCCGTGGCACGGACGGCCAGGGTGTGCGGGTCGCGGGGGCCGAGGACGCGCTCCGCGTCCGCGCGCAGCGCCGCCGTCTGCCGCTCCGCCTCGGCCGTCCCGGCCGCGGAGCAGCCCTGCGGGGCGCGGAACCAGATCAGGCCTCGGCGGGCGGCCAGCACGTGGGGGTGGTCCGGACCGTGGAGCGCCAGCCGCTCGGCCAGCAGCGACTCCAGTTGGCGGGCCGCCGACCGGGGGTCGCCCGCCACGCCGGTGAAGTAGGCCAGTTGGTGCCGGGCGGCCAGGGTGTCCGGGTGGCCGGGTCCGAGCGCCGCCCGGGTGTCGGCCACGAGGGTGGCGAACCGGGCGGCGGCGGCCCGGGCGTCGCCGGCCTCCCCGGTGAAATGCGCCAGCTGGTGGCGGGCGGCGAGGGTGGCGGGGTGGCGGGGGCCGAGCCGCAGTTCCCGCCGCCGGGCGATGCCCGCGAGGTCTGCGGCGGCCCTGCGCGGACGTCCCGCGTCACCGACGGCGAGGGCCAGCGGCAGTTCGGCCTCGGTGACCCCGCCGCTCCTGGCCCGGGTGAAGGCCAGTACCGCGCGGCCCGGCCGCGCCTCCTGGTGGGCGACGAGCCCCATGTCGTAGGCGTCCTCGGCCCCGGCCAGGGCCAGCAGCCCCTGCCAGAGGTGGTCGGGTACGGGCCCGAGGCCCGGTGCGTCCAGCAGGCGGCCGCAGGCGGTGTACCCGCGCGCCCGGCCGCCCGTCAGCAGGGCCCCGGTGGCGCCCTCCGCCGCGCGTGCCCAGTCGAGGGCCTCCGCGAAGGACTCGGGCCGCAGGGCCGCGCCGCCGCGCGCGGCCAGGTAGGGCGGGTGCAGGGCGCGCAGCCACTCCCCCGCAACCGGGCGGCGCAGTCCGGCGCGGCGGCAGTCCACCGCGGCGGCCACCACGGCCGCGCCCCGCGGACGGGCACCGGCTGCCCAGCCGCCCTCCCACCGGGCCGGCAGTCCCGGCCCGCCCGCCAGGGCCTCGGCGACGCCGAAGCGCTCCCCCGCGCCCAGCGCGGCCGCGATCCGCGGATCGCCCCGGTGCCCCCCGGCCCTGTGCCGCTCCGCGGGGGACCACGGCCGGTCGAGGCGGACGACGACGGCCCGGCGGAGCAGGTCCCGGCCGTCCCGCCAGGCGTCCTGGTCGGAGCCGACGAGTCGGCTCGCCTCGCGGGACCCGTACCGCACGTACTCCTCGGTCCGCATCGTGGCGACCACCACCACCCGTCGCATTGCGTCCAGTTGGGCGGTGGTGAGGCCGGCCGCGCCGAGGAAGTCCTCCAGGTCGTCCAGCCACAGCACGGCCCGCCGGCGGCGCCCGGCGACGCGTACGGCCTCGGGCAGCGCGGAGCGGTCCAGCGGGCGGACCAACGCGTGCCGGGGATGGAGCGCACGGGCGGTTTCGTACGCGAGCCGGGTCCTGCCCGCCAGCGGCTCGCCCACCACCAGCACGAACCCGGGCCGGGACAGGGCCGCGCGCAGCTGCGCCCCCGCGTCCCGCTCGACGTACGCGGGGGTCGCGGCGAAGTCCCGCCCGCGGTGGGCCTCCGTACGGCCGGCCTCCGCCGGCCCGCTCCGCCCCGCACGGCCCTGCCCCGGCCGGCCCTCCCCGGGAAGGTCCCTGGCCGGACGGGCTCCGACCGGTTCGGGCCGGTCCAGGTGGCGCAGCCGTGGGATCCGCCCGGCCGGGGTGCGCAGCAGCGGTCCGGGGGCCGCGCCGCCGGGCCGCGCCGCGGGCCTGGGCCGGGCGGCGATCAGGACGGTCGCACCGGCCACGGCCGCCGCGAGGGAGGCGCACGCGGCGAACCGGCTCCAGGTGCGAGCGGATTCCCGTAGGAGCCCGGATTCCCGTAAGAGCAACGTCGGCATGCCGCCCCCCACATACGTCTCGGAGTCACCCGTTCGGCCGTTCTGTGGTCCGTTGACCTCAACGGTCGGACCCGCGCCCGGAGTTCCCCGCTCCGCGGGTCGCGGTCCCGGAAGGCACCCGGGGGACGGAGGGCTCCAGAAGGTGATGCTCCGGACTTCCCGGACGGGTTCGGAGTCCCCGGACGCCGGCGGCCCCGGGGGCACGGCGGCGAGGGCGGCGACGGCGCCCGAGCCGTGGAATGCGATGCTGTCGGCGCCGCGGCGGACAACCCGCACGGCTCTCCCCGGGAGGCCGGGAACCAGTCCTCGGGATAAGTGTTATCGGAGCCCCGCTCGACGGTCTCCCAGTTATTGGGCATCATCGACCGCCGGTACGGACAGGGATTCATCACATGACTACACAGCACACGGCAGAGCTGGTGGCAGCGGCCCGCGCGGGCGACCCCCGCGCGCAGGACGCGCTGGTCAGCGCCTACCTTCCGCTGGTCTACAACATCGTCGGCCGGGCCCTGGGCGGCTCCTGCGACGTGGACGACGTGGTGCAGGACACGATGCTGCGGGCGCTCGACGGCCTGGGCGGCCTGCGCGCGGAGGAGAGCTTCCGGTCCTGGCTGGTGGCGATCGCGATGAACCGCGTCCGGGCCTACGGGCAGGCCCGCCGGAGCGGCTACGGCGAGAGCACCCTGGAGACGGCGGCGGACATCGCCGACCCGGGCGCGGACTTCGCCGACCTGACCGTCGTACGCCTCCAGCTGGAGGGGCAGCGCCGCGAGACGGCCCGTGCCACGCGCTGGCTGGAGCCGGACGACCGGGCGCTGCTGTCGCTCTGGTGGCTGGAGTGCGCCGGGGAGCTGACCCGAGCCGAGATGGCCTCGGCCCTGGAGCTGTCCCCGCAGCACACCGCGGTCCGGGTGCAGCGGATGAAGGCCCAGCTGGAAGCGGCCCGCGTGGTGGAGCGGGCGCTGGACACGCAACCCCCGTGCGACGGGCTGCGCACGGTCACGGCCGGCTGGGACGGCCGGCCCTCGGCGCTGTGGCGCAAGCGAATAGCCCGGCACGCGCGCGAATGCGTGCGCTGCTCCGGGCTGTGGAGCGGCCTCCTCCCGGCCGAGGGGCTCCTCGCCGGGCTGGCCCTGGTCCCGGTCTCGGCGGCCCTGCTGGCCGGCGTACGGGCGGGCGCTGCGGCCGACTTCGCCCTCGCGGGCTCGGCCACCGGCGACGGCACGGAAGCGGGATTCACTGACGCCGCGCACCAGCTCAGCCCGGTCGACACCGCCCACGGCGGCCGGGGCGCGCTCCGCAAGCGGCGGCAGAGCCGCCGCCGGGTGATCGGGGGCGCGGTGCTCGCCGCGTGCGTCGCGGGCGGTGGCCTGGTGTACCTCGGCACGCTCCCCGAAGCCGGGCGTTCGGAGGCCGGCGGCGCACCCGCCACCCCGCTGGCCGCACTGTCGGCCACGGAGCCCGCCGCGCTGCCCTCGGAGTCGGCTTCGCCGTCCCCCTCTGCTCCGCCCTCCCCGTCGGCTTCCCCCTCGGCCTCCGCCTCCCCGAGCCCGTCCACCGCGAGCCCGAGCCCGAGCGCCTCCCCGTCGCGCAGCAGCTCGCCGACGCCGCGCGCCTCCGCCCCGGCTCCGGCTCCCGCGCCGCAGGGCGCGGCGGGCCAGGTGGTCGCCCTGGTCAACAGCGAGCGGGCGGCGGCCGGCTGCGGTCCGCTGCAGGAGGACCCTCAGCTGCGCACGGCCGCGCAGGGGCACTCCGACGACATGGCGGCGCGGGACTTCTTCTCGCACACCAGCCCGGACGGCTCGGACCCGGGCAAGCGGACGACGGCCGTCGGGTACCGCTGGTCGACGTACGGCGAGAACATCGCCAAGGGTCAGCAGACCCCGCAGCAGGTGATGGACAGCTGGATGAAGAGCCCGGGCCACCGGGCGAACATCCTCAACTGCTCCTTCAAGGACATCGGCGTGGGCATCCACCAGGGCAAGGGCGGTCCGTGGTGGACGCAGAACTTCGGCGCCCGCACGTGACCGCGCTCCCTCGCCTCCGGCGGGCCCGCCCCCGCGTCGAGGGGCAGGGCCGCGCCGGTACCCGACACGACCGCCCCCGTGCGTCAGAATGGGATCGGGATAGAGGCTGGAGCGGAACGGCCTGATCACACGGGTGGTTCCGCGAGGGCTGCGGGAGTGGCGGGGACGAGGACATGGTGAAGAAGCAGCTCCGCCGGCACCAGCGCGAGGCCGTCGACGCGGTGGTGCGGGCCCTGGAGCTGCCCGCCGGGGGCCGGGTGCCCGAGGCCGGTCTGCGCACCCAGGTGATCATGGCCACGGGCTCCGGGAAGTCCCTGGTCGCCGTCGGGTCGGCCGAGGAGCTGAAGGCCGGGCGGGTGCTGGTGCTGGTGCCCTCGCTGGACCTGCTCGCGCAGACCGCCGGGGTCTGGCGGGAGGGCGGCCGGTCCGGCCGGTACCTCGCCGTGTGCTCGCTGGCCGAGAAGGACGCGGGCGCGCCCACCACGACCGATCCGGCCGAACTGGCCCGCTGGGGCCGCCTCCCCGGGGACCGGGTGACGGTGTTCGCCACGTACGCCTCGCTCGGCCTGGGCACCGTCGAACGCGCGCACCTCGCCGGGCTGCCCGGCTGGGACCTGATCGTGGTGGACGAGGCGCACCGGACGTCCGGGCGGATCGGCAAGCCGTGGGCGGTGGTGCACGACAACGCGCGCATCCCGGCCGTCCGGCGGCTGTACCTGACGGCCACGCCCCGGGTCTGGCAGGACGGCGAGGAGGACGAGGGAGGCCGTCCTGCCGGACACGGCGAGCTGGTGGCCTCCATGGAGGACGATCCGCGGGGCCCGTTCGGCGCCCGCTGCTACACGCTGTCCCTGTCGGAGGCCATCGACCGCGGGATCTGTGCCCCGTACCGGGTGGTGTGCGTGGACGTCACCGACCCGGGTTTCCAGGCGGCGGTGCTGCTGGGCGGCGACGGCCGCTCGGACGCGGTGCGCGGGGCACGGCTGGCCGCGCTCCAGACGGCGCTGGTGAAGGCGGCGGCCGAGCAGGGATTCCGGCGGACGCTCGTCTTCCATCACCTCACCAGGGAAGCCGAGGCCTTCGCCGCCGGGTTGCCGGCGGTGGCGGAGCGGCTGCGGCTCACGAGCAGGTCCGCGCGGCCGGCGTATCCGCGCACCGTGTGGACGGACTGGCTGTACGGGCAGCACACGGCGGCTCACCGGCGCCGGGTGCTGGACGCCTTCGCGGAGGGCCGGACCGCCGACGGCAGGATCGCGGACAAGGCCTTCCTGGGCAGTGTCCGGGTGCTGGGCGAGGGGGTGGACACCAAGGAGTGCGACTCGGTCTTCTGGGCCGACCTGCGGGGATCCATGCCCGACCTGGTCCAGGCCGTGGGGCGGGCGCTGCGGATCCGGCCCGGGGAGGGGAAGGTCGCCTCGCTGGTGGTGCCGGTGCTGCTGGGGCCCGGCGAGACCCCCGAGACGATGCTGACCTCGCGGGCGTACGGGGACCTGGCGCGGCTGCTGGAGGCGCTGCGGGCGCACGACACCCGCCTGGTGGAGTCCCTGGCCCAGCCGCAGGCGCCGAGCCGCCCGGGCCCGGCCTCCCCCGCCGCCTCCGGGGTGTCGGGCGGGGCGCGGTCCCTGCTCGGCTTCTCCACGCCCAGGGACCCGGCGCAGCTGGCCGCCTTCATCCGGCTGCGGGTCCTGCACCCGGAGCGCGAGCACTGGCGGCGCGGGGTGGAGGCGGCCCGGATCTACGCCGCACGGGCCGGGGACCTGAAGGTGCCCTTCGCCTACAGGGTCCCGGCGGGCGGCGAGGAGTGGCCGCCCGGGTCGGCCCGGTTCCCGCTCGGGCAGTGGATCGCGGACGCGCGGCGCACCCATCGGCGGGGCGCGCTCGGCCGGGAGCGGGTGGCACAGCTCGACGAACTCGGCATGGTGTGGAGCCACTTCGACGTGGCCTTCGAGGAAGGGCTGGCAGCGGCCCGCGCCTGGGCGGCGGAACACGGGCACCTCCTGCCGCCGGTCGAGGCGACCTGGAACGGCGCGCCCGTCGGAGTCTGGGTGAAGAACCAGCGGGCCGCCGCCCGCCGCGAGGGGCCCGGGGCACTCCCGGCGGAGCGCCGCGAGGCCCTCGACGCCGTCGATCCCTCCTGGTGCCCGGCCTGGGACATCGCCTGGCAGCGCGCCTTCCACCTGCTGCGGGTCCACCTCGACGGGGGCGGGCGGCTCCCGCTCGGCCCCGGGGAGGTGGTGGTGCAGGGCCAGGACCTGGGCGTGTGGGCCCGGGGGCAGGCCTCGTCCTGGGAACGGCTGTCCTGGGCCCAGCGCTGGCTCCTGGAGCACGCCCTCGGGCTGACCCCCGGGGCCGGGGCGGAGCGGACGCGGCCGCGCCGCGGCCATGCCACCGCCTGGGCCGAGCACCTGGAGGCGGCCCGGCAGTTCCGTTCCCGCGAGAAGCACCTGCGGGTCCCGCGCGCGCACGTGGAGCGGGTCGGCGGCCGGGAGCTGCGCCTCGGGTCCTGGATCGCCAACCAGCGTGCGCGGGCGCGTTCCCTCACGCCGGACCGGGTCGAGGCCCTGACGGCCCTGGGGATGCAGTGGCCGACGCCCCGGCTGCCGGGCGGGGCCGGGAGCCCCTAGGCCCTGTCGTCGAAGTGGCGCCTGGCCCGCGCCACTGTGACGACAGGGCCTGGATCGGAAGGGGCGGACCGGAGCAGGCGCGGGCGGGCGGGGAGGCGGGCTGCCGGACACCCCTGCCGGGGCGGCGAATGTCCGGTCACGGCCGCGGGGGCGGAGCCCGTCGGTCAGTGGTGGAAGCCGGAGCGGGGTGCGGCGGCCGGGACCGGCGGGGGCGCCGTCCGCAGGTGCTCCACCGCACGGCGCAGGTCGGTGACGAGCAGGGCGATCTGATCGCGGGTCACCCCGTGCCGGACGAGGACCCGCTGGATGACGGTCTCCTGGCGGTCGGCAGGCAGCGGGTACGAGGGCACCTGCCAGCCCCTCATCCGCAGCCGGTCGGAGAGGTCGTAGAGGCTGAACCCCGCTCCGGCGGGGTCGCTGAGGGTGTAGGAGACCGCGGGGAGGGCGCCCCGGCCGTCGTACAGGAGGGTGAAGGGGCCCATGTCGGCGATCTCCTGGGCGAGGTACTGGGCGGTCTCGGCGCACGCCTCCTGCACGCGCCGGTAGCCGCCCCGGCCCAGACGCAGGAAGAGGTAGTACTGGGCGATGACCTCGCCGCCGGGCCGGGAGAAGTTGAGGGCGAAGGTCGGCATGTCGCCGCCCAGGTAGTCCACGTCGAAGACGAGGTCCGCCGGCAGCAGGTCGGCAGTGCGCCACACGATCCAGCCGACGCCGAGGGGTGCGAGCCCGTACTTGTGGCCGGAGGTGTTGACGGAGGCGACGCGCGGCAGCCGGAAGTCCCACACCACGTCGGGGTGGAGGAAGGGTGCCACGAAGGCGCCGCTGGCGCCGTCCACGTGGATGGGGATGTCCCAGCCGTGTTCGGCGTGGATGCGGTCGAGTTCGGTGGAGATCGCGGCCACGGGCTCGTAGTCGCAGGTGTAGGTGACGCCGAGGATGGCGACGACGCCGATGGTGTTCTCGTCGACGTACGCGGAGAGCTGGTGGGGCCGCAGTCCGGTGGCGCCGTCCTCCAGCGGCACCTGGCGCAGCTCGACGTCGAAGTAGCGGGCGAACTTCTCCCAGCAGATCTGGACCGGCCCGCAGACCAGGTTGGGCCGGTCCGTGGAACGGCCTTCGGCGCGGCGGCGGGCGCGCCAGCGCCATTTGAGGGCCAGGCCGCCGAGCATGGCGGCTTCGCTGGAGCCGGTGGTGGAGCAGCCGGTGGCCGCGGTGCCCGGCGGGGCGTTCCACAGGTCGGCCAGGATGTTGACGCAGCGGGCCTCGATCTCGGCGGTCTGCGGGTACTCGTCCTTGTCGATCATGTTCTTGTCGAGGCACTCGTTCATCAGGCGGTGCACGCCGTCGTCCGACCAGGTGGTGCAGAAGGTGGCCAGGTTCTGGGCGGCGTTGCCGTCGAGGAGGAGCTCGTTGTGGAGCAGTTCGTAGACCACCTCGGTCGACGAGTGGTCGTCCGGCATCCGGTACTTGGGAAGGATCTGGCCGCTCAGGGCGGATGCGAACACGTCCGTGTCGGCATCGGGGGCGCCGGTGTCCTTCGTCTCATGAAGAGCCATATCGGGACTATAGGGAAGAAACAGACGATCCCGGCGGAGGTCACCCGGGGCGGGCCGCCCCGGCCCGGCGGACCCGCTCGGCACCACCGCTTCCGGCCGTCTCTGCGGTGTGACCCCTTCCATACCCTCCCCGGGTCGCCGCAGAAATTACCGTCCAGTAGCCTTTGATCCGCAGATCTTCCCGTCCGGGCCGTTGGATCCGGCTCGGACGGGAAGATCATCCAACTGGTTTTACGGGCAACTTATCGGCAGATGTCCAGATACCGGCCGCCTGTCTCCCCCGTCCTGATACCTCTCGGGCCATGAACAAGATCACCCGCCGTCAGGCCTTAGGCGCCACCGCCGGCGCACTCACCGCACTCGGTCTCACCGCTGCCGCCGCGACGGCAGCCACCCGCCCCGCGTCCACGCCCGCCGCCTTCGGCGCCGCCCGCACCGTCGACGAGGTCTACCAGGGCCGCCGCATCCAGATCACCCCCGGAGCGGGCGGTCACCACGGCGGACACCACGCCCCCGGCCTGCCCAGCGTGCGGATAGACGGGCGCGAACTGCACGTCATGCGCAACGCCGACGGCAGCTGGATCAGCGTGATCAACCACTACGAGACCTACTCCGACCCGGCCTCGCTCGCCCGCGCCGCGGTCCGCGACCTCCAGGGCGCCGCCCTCGTCCCGTTCGGAGACCCGGCATGACCGTCCGCAAGAACCAGGCCTCGCTCACGCCCGAGGAGAAGCGCGCCTTCACCGCGGCCCTGCTGGAGCTCAAGCGCACCGGCAGCTACGACCGCTTCGTCACCACCCACAACGGCTTCATCATGGCCGACACCGATGCAGGGGACCGGGTCGGGCACAGATCCCCGTCGTTCCTGCCCTGGCACCGGCGCTTCCTGCTGGAGTTCGAGGCGGCGCTGCAGAAAGTGGACGCGAGCGTGGCGCTCCCCTACTGGGACTGGACGGTGGACCGCACCGCCCGCTCCTCGCTCTGGGCCCCCGACTTCCTCGGCGGTACCGGCCGGGCCCGCGACGGGCAGGTCCTCGACGGGCCCTTCGCGTACGCGACGGGGAAGTGGGACATAGCCGTACGGGTGGACGGGCGCCCGTACCTGCGGCGCGCCCTCGGCTCCGGCGTGGCCCAGCTGCCGACCAAGGCCGAGGTGGACGCCGTACTCGCCATGCCGGTCTACGACATGGCCCCCTGGAACAGCTCCTCGAACGGCTTCCGCAACCACCTGGAGGGCTGGCGCGGCGCCAACCTGCACAACCGGGTGCACGTCTGGGTCGGCGGCCAGATGTCGACGGGGGTCTCCCCCAACGACCCGGTGTTCTGGATGCACCACGCCTTCGTCGACAAGCTGTGGGCCGACTGGCAGGCACGGCACCCGCAGTCCACGTACCTGCCCGGCGCGGGCACCGCGAACGTGGTGGACCTGAACGACACGATGCGGCCGTGGAACGACGTGACCCCGGCGGACATGCTGGACCACCGGAAGTTCTACACCTTCGACACCGAGCCCGCCGCGGCCCCCGCCAGCCAGCGGTAGTGCAGTTCGGGGCGGCCGACCTGACCGTACCGGGGGGTCCGGTCGGCCCGCCCCGTGTCCACCAGGTGCTCCAGGTAGCGGCGGGCGGTGATGCGGGAGGTGCCGGCCGCCTCGGCCGCCCCCGCCGCGGTCAGCCCCTCGGGGGCCGCCCGCAGCAGCGCGGCGACCCGGTCCAGGGTGGGCGCGCTCAGCCCCTTGGGCAGCTCCGCGGGGCCCGGCGCCCGCAGCGCGGCCATCGCCCGGTCCACGTCGTCCTGCCCGGCCGCCTCGCCCGCCGCACCACGGAACTCGGCGTAGCGCAGCAGGCGTTCGCGCAGGGTCGGGAAGGCGAAGGGCTTCAGCACGTACTGGACCACGCCGAGGGAGACGCTTTCGCGGACCACGGCCAGATCCCGCGCCGAGGTCACCACGATCACGTCCACGGGGTGACCGGCGGCCCGCAGCCCGCGCGCGAAGCGCAGGCCGTGCCCGTCGGGCAGGCCGAGGTCGAGCAGCAGCAGGTCCACCCGGGTCCGCTCCAGGGCCCGGGTGGCCTCGGCGAGCGAGTGGACGACGGCGACGGCGGTGAAGCCGGGCACCCGTCCGATGTACAGCGCGTGCGCGGCGGCGGCGACCGGGTCGTCCTCCACCACCAGCACCCGCACCCCGGGCGCCCCGGCCCCGTCACCCTCCGCCGCCCCGCGGCCGGCCGTGCCCGCCGGTCCCGTCCTGCCCGTGGCGTTCATGCGCGGACCTCCCGAGCCAGCGGCAGTCGTACGGTGAACTCGGCGCCCCCGCCCGGCACTTCCCCGGCGCACACGCTGCCGCCGTGCCGCTGGGCCACCTGCCGGACCAGAGCGAGACCCAGGCCCCGCCCCTCCCCCTTCCCCGACCAGCCCCGCCGGAACACGTCGGCCGCGGCCCCTTCCGGCAGCCCGGGACCGTTGTCGGCGACGCGCAGCAGCAGCTCGCCGCCGTCGGGCCGCACGGTGACGGCGATCCGCCCGCCCGGGACCCCGGTGAGGGCCTCGACGGCGTTGTCGACGAGGTTGCCGAGCACGGTCACGAGGTCCCGGGCGGGCGGGATGCCGGGCGCGCCGTCGACGGCGCTGCTGTCCGGGGTGACGACCAGTTCGACCCCGCGTTCGTGCGCCTGCGCGGCCTTGCCGAGCAGGAGGGCCACCAGGACCGGCTCCCCCACCGCCGTGACCACCTCGTCGGTGAGGGCCTGGGCGAGTTCCAGTTCGGCGGTGGCGAAGTCCACCGCCTCCCCGGCCCGGCCGAGCTCGATGAGGGAGACCACGGTGTGCAGCCGGTTGGCCGCCTCGTGGGCCTGGGAGCGCAGCGCCTGGGTGAACCCGCGCTCATGGTCCAGCTCGCCGGTGAGCGCCTGGAGTTCGGTGTGGTCGCGCAAGGTGACCACGGTGCCGCGGCGGCCGCCGCCGGCGACGGGCGAGCTGTTGACGACGAGCACCCGGTCCGCGGTGAGGTGCACCTCGTCCGTCCGGGGCCGGTCGGCGAGCAAGGCGCCGGTGATCGGCGCGGGCAGTCCCAGGTCGGCGACGGAGGTGCCCGTCATCCCGCTCCGCAGCCCGAGCAGCTCCCGCCCGGCGTCGTTGATCAGGGTGATCCTGCGCTGTCCGTCGAGCATGAGCAGGCCCTCGCGGACGCCGTGCAGGGCGGCCTGGTGGTAGTCGTACATGCGGCTCAGCTCGGCCGCGTTCATGCCGTGGGTGTGCCGGCGCAGCCGGGCGTTGACCACGTACGTGCCCAGGCCACCGAGGGCGAGGGCGCCGGCCGCCACCCAGGCGAGGGCGGAGAGCTGGGCGGCGAGGCGGGCGCTGACGGCGCGTACGGTGATGCCCGCGCTGACCATGCCGACCACCCGGCCCCGGTCGGTGAGCGGGGTGACCACCCGGATCGAGGGGCCGAGGGTGCCCGTGTAGGTCTCGCTGAAGGTCTGGCCGCGGAGTGCGGGTGCCGTGTTGCCCAGGAAGGGCTCCCCGATCCGGCGGGGGTCGGGGTGGGTCCAGCGCCGCCCGGCCGGGTCCATGATCGTGACGAAGTCCACCCCCGCGTCGACGCGCACCCGCTCCGCGTACGGCTGGAGCGCCGACGAGGGGTCGGTGCCGCGCGCGGCCCCCCGTACGGCCTCCTGGACCGACGGGGAGTCGGCGACGGCCCGGGCCACGGCCCCGGCCTGGCGCCGGGCGGCGTCCTCGGCCTGGCCGCGCGCGGTCGCGTACGCGAAGACGGCGCATCCGGCGACGACCACGGCGACCAGCAGCACCTGCATGGCGAAGAGCTGGCCGGCGAGGCTGCGCGGCGGGCGGGGCAAACGGAACATGGCGCTCAGTGTGCCCCGGGCCGTGAACTCAATGAACGCAAGGGTGACCGGGGTCACAGGCTGGGCGATGGTCTCCCCGAACGTATTCACCACCAGGAGGCATCGTGGCCGCCAGACGCGACAGAACGCATTACCTTTACATCGCGGTGATCGCCGCGGTGCTCCTCGGCATCGCCGTCGGCTTCGCCGCCCCCGGTGTGGCCGTGGAGCTCAAGCCGCTGGGCACGGGCTTCGTGAACCTCATCAAGATGATGATCTCCCCCGTGATCTTCTGCACGATCGTGCTGGGCATCGGCTCGGTCCGCAAGGCCGCCAAGGTGGGTGCGGTGGGCGGGCTCGCGCTGGGTTACTTCATGCTGATGTCCACGGTGGCGCTGGCGATCGGCCTGCTGGTGGGGAACCTGCTGGAGCCCGGCAGCGGGCTGCACCTGACGGAGGCCGCACGCAGCGCGGGCGAGGCGCAGGCCAAGGCGGGCGGGGCGGAGAGCACGCCCGAGTTCCTGCTCGGGATCATCCCGACCACCTTGGTGTCCGCCTTCACCGGGGGCGAGGTGCTGCAGACGCTGCTCGTGGCGCTGCTGTGCGGGTTTGCGCTCCAGGCCATGGGCAGGGCCGGCGAGCCGCTGCTGCGCGGGATCGGGCACGTGCAGAAGCTGGTGTTCCGGGTGCTGGCGATGATCATGTGGGTGGCGCCGGTGGGCGCGTTCGGGGCGATCGCCGCGGTGGTCGGGGCGACCGGACTCGACGCGCTGAAGTCCCTCGCCGTCATCATGATCGGTTTCTACACGACCTGTCTGCTGTTCGTCTTCGTGGTCCTGGGCACCCTGCTGCGGGTGTGCACGGGCGTCAGCGTGTTCGCGCTGCTGCGCTACCTGGGCCGGGAGTTCCTGCTGATCCTGTCCACGTCCTCGTCGGAGTCGGCGCTGCCCCGGCTGATCGCGAAGATGGAGCACCTCGGGGTCTCGCGCCCGGTCACCGGCATCACCGTGCCCACGGGCTACTCCTTCAACCTCGACGGGACGGCGATCTACCTGACGATGTCCTCGCTGTTCGTGGCGGAGGCCATGGGTACGCCGCTCACGCTCGGGGAGCAGATCTCGCTGCTGCTCTTTATGATCATCGCCTCGAAGGGTGCCGCCGGGGTGACGGGTGCCGGGCTGGCCACCCTCGCCGGGGGCCTCCAGTCCCACCGGCCCGAACTCGTGGACGGCGTCGGCCTGATCGTCGGGATCGACCGGTTCATGAGCGAGGCCCGCGCCCTGACGAATTTCGCGGGCAATGCGGTCGCGACGGTGCTCATCGGGACGTGGACGAAGGAGTTCGATCACCAGCGGGCCACCGAAGTCCTCGCGGGACGCCTTCCGTTCGACGAGACGACGCTGGTCGACGACCACCACGGCGACGTCCACGGCGACGATCCCGCCACGGGCTCCGCCCCCGGCGGCGCGCAGAAGACCGAGGCCGTGCCCTTCCAGCCGGGCGGCGACAAGGACGGCGCACGGGTCTAGCCCGTACGCCCGCACGGTCCGGCCGGGCAGGACTCGCCCCCACGGTGCCCAGCCCGGCCGGACCCGGCACACACCCGCACATCTCACCCATACTCGGTTCCCGGCCACCGATAAACGAACCCCCGGGTTGTAAAAGGTACTTCCGCAGCGGGGTCCGCGTCTGACATCTTGCGTCCACCACTCGTTTCGTAAGGCCCGGTAGGTGCGACCCACCGGGTCATCGGAGGACGCATTGATACCCCACATATCCAGCCGGCCTCGACGCACCCTGGTGCTGGCCGCCGCACTCGGCGCCGCACTGACCCTCGGGGCTCCCGCCGCGCTCGCCGGCACCGCCCCGGTCTCCCCCTCCGCGCCGGCCCCGGCTCCCGCCGCTCCGGCCCAGGCCGCGGCGCCGACTTCCCAGAGTGCGACCTGGGTTGCCGGCACCCGCGCCTACCTCGTGATCACCGCTGCGGGTGACACCTCGGCGGTGCGCTCCGCGGTCGCCGCCAACGGCGGCACGGTCTTCGCCCACTACGACGCGATCGGCGTGATCGTCGCCCACTCGGCGTCCGGCTCCTTCGCCACCACCATGCGCGGTGTCAGCGGCGTCCAGCAGGTCGGTGCCACCCGCACCTCGGACGTCCCGGCGGATGCCTACAACCCGGCACTGCCGGCCAACCCCTCGCAGTCCACGACTCCCTCGGGCGAGCCGGTACGCGTCGACATGACCCAGATCAAGGCCGACCAGGCCTGGGCCGTCACCACCGGCTCGGCCGGCGTCAAGGTGGGCATCCTGGACACCGGTGTGGACGACCAGCACCAGGACCTGGCACCCAACTTCAACGCGGCGGACTCCGCTTCCTGCGCGTACGGCAAGGCGGACACCCGCGCCGGCTCCTGGCGTGACGTGGGCACCCACGGCACGCACGTGGCCGGTACGGTCGCCGCCGCCAAGAACGGCAAGGGCGTCATCGGCGTGGCCCCGGGCGTGAAGATCTCCTCGGTCCGCATCGCGGAGCCCGGTTCCTCGCTCTTCTTCGCCGAGAACACCGTCTGCGGCTTCATGTGGGCCGGTGACCACGGCTTCCAGGTCACCAACAACAGCTATTACACCGACCCGTGGCAGTTCAACTGCCCGGACAACGCCGACCAGGCCGCGATCATCGAGGGCGTCAAGCGCGCCCAGGAGTACGCGGAGAGCAAGGGTTCGCTGCAGGTCGCGGCAGCCGGCAACTCCAACCTGGACCTGGCCAACAAGACGACCGACACCGAGAGCCCGAACGACTCGACCCCGGTCACCCGCACCATCACCAACGCCTGCCTGGACATCCCGACCGAGCTCCCGGGCGTGGTCACGGTCTCGGCGATGGGCACCACGGCCAAGGCCTCGTACTCCAACTACGGCCTCAACGTCGTCGACATCACCGCCCCGGGCGGCGACGCCACCGGCATCTACAGCACCCTGCCCGGCGGCAAGTACGGCAGCATGAGCGGCACGTCCATGGCCTCTCCGCACGTGGCCGGTGTGGCCGCGCTGCTGGCGAGCACCAACCCGGGCATCACCCCGGCGCAGCTGCGCGACAAGCTGGCCACCCAGGCCAACGACGTCGCCTGCCCGTCGGACAGCCGGTGCAAGGGCACCACCGCCAAGAACGGCTTCTTCGGCGAGGGCCAGGTCGACGCCCTCAAGGCCGTCGGCGCCACCCCGCCCCCCGGCAAGTACTTCGAGAACGCCGGTGACTTCGCCATCGGCGACAACACCACCGTGGAGAGCCCGATCGCCGTCAGCGGGGTGACCGGCAACGCCCCGGCCACCCTCAAGGTGGGCGTGAACATCGTGCACACCTACACCGGTGACCTGAAGGTCGACCTGATCGCCCCCGACGGCACCGCGTACACCGTGCACAACCGGGCCGGTGGCAGTGCCGACAACATCAACCGGGTCTTCACCGTCAACGCCTCCTCCGAGGTCGCGAACGGCACCTGGAAGCTCCGCGTGAACGACAACGCGGGTGGCGACACCGGCAAGATCGACTCCTGGAACCTGACCTTCTAGGACGTCCGGCACGACCTCGCGGGGCCACCGGGGAGCGTCCGCTCCCCGGTGGCCCCGTGCCGTCAGCGGGTCCGCAGTACGCAGTCCCCGCAGTAACCTCCGCCGGGCACCCGGTAGTAGAGGCAGCAGCTGCGCCGTACGAAGGCCACTCCGAGCCCCGGCTCGTGGACGAAGGTGCCGGTCCCGGCCAGGGGGCCGTCGTCGGTCAGCAGGGCGGCCGCCGCCCGCACCGCCGCATCACCCTCGACCCGGTCGGTCAGCACCCGCAGCGCCCCGACGAGTCCGGACGCGGCATTGCCGCGCAGCACCTTGGGCGACACCCCGAACTCCTCCCGCAGCCGCGCGTCGAACACGGCCAGGTTCCCGAGGACGGTCGCGCCCAGGGACTGCGCGGGCAGCGCCACGGCCTCCGGGAGCCACAGCTCCAGCGAACCCGCACCGGGCAGCCGCCACCGGACACGGTCCGGGTCCAGGTCCGGTACCCGCCCGGCCAGGGCCACGCACCCGAGCCCGATCGACCACAGTCGCGAGGCGATCCCGAACTGCGCCGTCGAGGCGGCCGCCCGGTCCGGTCCGCTGCCGATCCGCCTGCCGACCTCGGCCACGTACGGGCCGAGCCCGTCCCCGTAGAGGTCGGCCAGCGGCCGGAATCCGGGGCCGGGCGGCTCCCTCCCGTACGGCACGGCGAAGAAGGGGCCCACCGCGGCCAGTGTGCGCAGTACCTCGTCCATCCCCGGATGATCTCAGCCGCCCGCCGGGGAGGAGGCGGCGACCTCGGAGTCGGACCCGTCCGGTCCGCCCTCCGCCGGCCGCCCCCGCACCGCAGCGGGCGCCGGACCCGCCGGCGCCCCGCCCTCAGAGGCGGGCGAGGAAGTCCAGCAGCACCCGGTTGAAGGCTTCCGGCTGCTCCACCCCCGGCAGGTGGCCTGCCCCCTCGATGACCGTGAGCACCGAGTGCGGCATCAGCGCGTGCAGGGCCTCGGCCTCGGCGACCGGGGTGTAGACGTCGTCCGCCCCGACCAGCACCAGGCAGGGCTCGGTGGCCCGGGCGAGGACCGGCCGGTAGTCGGGGCGCTCGGCGCGTCCGCGCAGTGCGGCGGCGGCGCCCTCCGGGTCGGTGGCCCGCATCATGGCGCCGACGCGGGCCGCGACCTCCGGCATGCCGGTCACGTTGTAGGGCGCCAGCATCTTGTCGATCACCTCGTCGGCATAGGGCGCCATGCCCTCGGCGAGGAGCCGTTCGGCGACCGCGTGGCGGAATGTCCTGCCCTCCTCGCTCTCCGGAACGGGAGAGGTGTCGGAGAGGACGAGGGCACGGACCCGACCCGGGTGGCGCAGCCTCATCTCCATGGCGATCTGCCCTCCCATGGACACGCCGCCCACGACCGCTTGTCCGATGCCCAGCAGGTCGAGGAGGGCGGCGAGATCGTCCGCGAAACCGGACAGTCGCAAAACCCCCGGGCTCACCGGACTCTCCCCGTATCCGCGCAGGTCAGGGGCTATCACTCGGTAGCCGGCAGCCACCAGGGCGGCCGTCTGGGGGGACCACATCGTGCGGTTGAACGGATGTCCGTGGATCAGGATTACGGGCACCCCGTCACGGGGACCCAAGTCGTCGAAAATCACTGGCGCGTCATTGCCGAATGAGGGGTTCATGAGAGGACCCTAAGGGGCTACATTGAGCCACTCGCGTTCACCTGACCGCCCGTTGCCTTTCACCCGTGTTTTGCACGGGGGGCGACGTCAGAAACGCAGACTGTGCAACCACCCCACCGCCCAGAAGGACCGAAGGCTCCGTGCCCGTACCCGTACTCCTCGCCGGCCGCACCGTGCGGCTTGAGCCCCTCGCCCCCCACCACACCGAGGCCCTGGCCGTGGCCGGGGCCGAGGATCGTACGACTTACGCCTTCACTCCCGTACCCCACGGCGTGCAGGCGTCCCACGAGTACATCGACCGTGCCCTCGCCGATCAGGCGGCGGGTCGCTCGGTCCCGTTCGCGGTGGTCAGAGCCACCGACGGCCGGGTCGTCGGTTCGACCCGGTTCCTGGAGCTCGACTACTGGCAGGGGCCGCTGGTGTGGCCCGCCGTGCCCGGGGTCCCGTTCGGCGATCCGGCGACTGCGGTCCCCGATGCCGCCGAGATCGGCAACACCTGGCTGTCCCCGGGCGCCCAGGGAACCGGCATCAACACCGAGGCGAAGCTGCTCATGCTCCGCCATGCCTTCGAGACCTGGGGGGTGCGGCGCATCTCCCTGCGCGCGGACGCCCGCAACGGACGGTCCCGGGCTGCGATGGAACGGCTGGGCTTCACCAGCGAGGGGGTCCGCCGGGCCCATTCGCGGGGGCTGGACGGCGCGGTCCGCAGTACCGCCTTCTACTCGGTCCTCGACGAGGAGTGGCCGGCCGTACGGTCGATCATCGAGCTGAGGCTGTCGGCCGCCGCCCAGCGCAAGCGGCGCCGGCGGACCCTGGTCCCCGCCTGACCCCGTCCGCTCCCGGCCGTGACGGTCCTGCTCCCGCGGCCCCCGCCGCGGTCGTCCTCCGCCGAGGCCGACCGCGGCGGGGGCCGCCGCCGTGCAGGGGCAACGGTCTTCCCTAGGGCACCCCAAGAAAAGGAAAAGTGGGGAACCCTGCCTTCCGTCCGTTCATCCTTCGAACGGAAGGATCGCGCACCCCAGACCACCCGCCCCACCGGGGCAGCACCAGCCGGAGAGCCACCGCACATGTCGCACGCACCAGACGGGCAGCAGTACCAGCCGTACCGGCCGGAAGGACAGCAGCCGCAACCGCCCCACGGCGGACAGCCGTACGGTGCCCGGGGCGGGCAGCAGCAGCCGTACGGGGTTCCCGGGGCGCCGTACGAGGAGGAGCCGCGGTACGGGGAGGAGCCGCCCGGGCCGGAGCGCCCGCGCAGGTCCCTGGTGCGCCGCTGGGTGGTCGCGGGGGGCGCCGTCCTCGCGCTCGCGGGGGTCGCGGCGCTCGTGCTGAACCACTTCGAGATACCCCCCTTCACCGACAAGGGCACGGCGGTCTCCTTCGGGAAGCCGGCGGCCGGCGGCGCGGGCAAGCCGGGCGAGGCCCAGCAGCCGTCGAGTTCCAAGATGCTGATGCCCACCGGCCCGACGGCCGAGTTCAAGAATGCGATGACCCTCCCCGACGGCACGCACGTCGCCGTCACCACGCTGGACGGCAAGAAGTCCGGCTTCAAGGGCAAGGTGTGGGTCTGGGCTCCCAAGGAGTACGACGATCCGAAGTTCGCGCAGAGCGGCTTCCCCGTCATGATCGCGCTGCCGGGCGGCGCCGGTTACCCCAGCAACTACTGGATGGGCACCGACCTGGGCCTCCAGACGAGCATCAGCAAGTGGTACGCCGAGGGCAAGAGCAAGCCCTTCATCCTGGCGATGCCGGTGCTCAACCCGGGGCCGGACGACAAGGGCGTGTACTGGGACGGCTCCGACATACCCGATCAGCCGAAGATGGGGACCTGGCTGACGGAGGACGTCCCGGACCTGATGAAGGCGAACTTCCGCACCGTCAAGTCCCGTGACGGCTGGGCCTTCATGGGCTCCTCCACCGGCGGCTTCGCGGGTCTGAAGGCCGTGCTCAAGCACCCGGACAAGTTCAAGGCCGTGATCGCCTCCGGCCCGGACATCGTCCCGGACTCCTCCCTCTGGAAGGGACACGACAAGGAGAAGGCCGAGAACAATCCGGAGGTCCTCGCGAAGCAGCTCATCGACCGCAAGGGCCCGGACGTGTACCTGGCCTTCCAGGTCGGGGACAGCGAGAACAACAAGAAGACCTTGCCGGACGTGCAGAAGTTCATCGCGACCTTCGGCAACAAGGGCCCCGTCCACACCGACCTGAGGGTCATCAAGGGCGGCCAGCACAACGCCAAGACCTACGTGCCGAACATGGGCGAGGGCCCGATCCAGTTCATCAGCAAGGTCATGGAAGGGCCCGTCGAGTAGCGGACGACGCGCTCACCTCCCCCTCGCCCCTCCCCTGCTCCCGCTCCGGCCCGCCGAACACCTTCGGTGGGCCGTCGCCCTTCCACGGCTCCCATCCAGGGTCGCCGGTCACGGCGAAGGCCACCCAGGCCGCGTGCATCTCCCCGGCCAGCGCCTGCGGGGCGTCCGGTCCCGCCAGCCACGCGGTCTCCGGGACTCCGAGGGTGTCGAAGACGAAGCCCAGCTCCAGGGCGTGGCAGGCGCCGAGACCGGGGATGCCGGAGGGCCAGGCGAACTCGTAGACGAAGCTCGGCGCCGTCCGCCGGGCTCCGGCGAGCCGGCGCAGCGGATCGCGCAGCAGCCGGTCGGCGAGGAGGGAGCCGGCGATCTCGGCCGGGCCCGCACCGGGCAGTCCGGCCCGCAGGGCCCGTACGGCGTCCCGGCCCTTGCCGCTGCGCAGGCGTGCGAGGGCCACCGTGAGCGGGCCCAGCCGGTCCAGCAGACGCATGGAGCCGGTGGGGGCGAGCCAGAGCCTGTGCTCCTGCGCGGTCCAGCCCAGCAGCAGCGGGACATCGGCCGACGCCTCAGGGGCCCCGGGGCCGGCGAGGGCGTCGAGCGGGTCGTACGGGAGGGTGTCGGGGTCGGTGACCAGGCCGAAGGCGGCCGTGCCGAGCAGCGGGCCGGACCGGCGCAGCACGGCCGCCTGGGCGGCGAGCAGGGCGGGCAGGCCGACCGCGCCGAAGGCCTCGGCAGTGGCTTCCACGGTGAGCAGCGAAGCCATCCGCCGGACCGTCGTGCGGACGCGGTCCCGGGGCAGCACCTCGGGGGCCCCGCTCTGCAGGACGGCCCGGGCGAACAGCCCGGCGGCACGCGGGGCGGCGAGGAGGGCGCCGATGCTGATCGCTCCGGCGGACTCCCCGAAGACGGTGACGCGCGCCGGATCGCCGCCGAAGGCCCCGATGTTGTCCCGGACCCAGGCCAGGGCGGCGATCTGGTCCAGCAGGCCCCGGTTGGCCGGGGCGTCCGGGAAGAGCCCGTAACCGAGCACTCCGAGGCGGTAGTTGAAGGAGACGAGGACGACGCCGTCGCGGGCGAAGGCCGAGCCGTCGTAGACGGGCACGGCCGACGAGCCGCGGGTGAGGGCCCCGCCGTGGATCCACACCATGACGGGCAGCCCGGCCCCGGAGGTCTCCCCGCCGACGGGGGCGGGGGTCCACACGTTGAGGTTCAGGCAGTCGTCCCCGGGGATCTGCGGGTCGGACAGCAGGGAGGCGAAGGGCTCCGCGTAGGGGACCTTGGGCGCGGTGGGTCCGTAGGTGCCCGCGTCGCGTACGCCGTCCCAGGCGGCCGGGGGCGCGGGGGCGGCGAAGCGGAGGGCGCCGACGGGCGGTGCGGCGTAGGGGATGCCCCGGAAGGCGGCGGTCCCGTCCGCGCCGGTCCGCCCCTCGACCACGCCGTACCGGGTCGTGACCCGGGGGCGGCCGCCGCCCGCTGCGCTCATCTGTCTCCTCCTGGATCCGTCCGCCGGCACCCGTGCCGTGCGCGCACCGTCGCACAGCCGTCCCACGGCTGACAAGGCGCGCCCGGGCCCGTCCGGGAGGGGCCCGGGACGGTGTCGGTGCGATGTGCCGTCACCGGGTCGGCGCACGGGCCGTGACCCCAGGGCCACTGCTGCGTTGTATGCCATGTCAAATGCTGCAGAATCTGCGGCGCCCCATAACCTCTCGAGGAGATCTTGATGTCGCGTATCGCGAAGGCATTCGCCATCACCGCTGTCACCGGTACCGCCGTGGCCGCCGGTGCGGGTCTGGCCGTCGCCGATGCCGGAGCGCAGGGTGCGGCTGTCGGCTCCCCCGGTGTCCTGTCGGGCAACCTGCTCCAGGTTCCGGTCCACGTCCCGGTCAACGTCTGCGGCAACACCGTCAACGTGATCGCCCTGCTGAACCCGGCGTTCGGCAACACCTGCGTCAACGCCTCGGGCGGCGGCGACCACCACACCGAGGGCTACGGTCACTGATCACTGACCGTACGACCGGTTGAAGGGCCCCCGCCACCGGGCGGGGGCCCTTTCCGCTGCCACGGGGTCATTCGTACCGGTAGATGCCCCGGTGGCCCAGCATCTCGCGCGGGGTGACGTCCCAGGGGGGCATCGGCTCGTCCAGGGCGATCACGCGGCCGCGCTGGAGGTCCCCGTACGGGAGGGGGGCGGCCGGCAGGTATCCGGAGCGGGGGTGCTTCTGCTGCCAGCGGTCCCAGATCAGGTCCACGAAGGCGTGGTGCAGCCAGAACGCCGGGTCGTTGGGGGCCGCACCGCCCGTCATGTGGCCGCCGATCCACTGGTGGACCTTGTTGTGGTTGCGCCAGCGCTCGCTCCTGGGGGCGGCCCAGCCTTCCAGCTTGTTGCGGAAGCCGCCCGCGGTGGCGGTGGAGTCCCAGGGCGAGGTGTCGTAGACCGGGTCGTCGATCGCCCACTGCAGTTCGGCCGGGGTGGGCAGCGTGATCGGGTTCTGCGGCCGTCCCAGGTTGCGGGTGAGGAACCGGGACTCGGTGACGCCCACCGTCACGGTCCAGTTCCCCTTGGCGTAGGCGAAGGGCCCGGTCATGACCTGCCGGTCGGCGGCGCGCCCGGTGCCGCCGAGGAAGTCGTCCGCCCAGAGCGAGGAGACCGGGCTGGTGTCGGTGGTCCAGTCCCAGTACGGGATCGAGACGCCCGGGTCGACCCTCTGCAGCTGCCGCTCGAAGTCCAGCAGGTAGCGCCGGTGCCAGGGGAAGAACGAGGGGGACATGTGCCCGACCCGGAGCTTGCGGTCCCGGTCGGGCACGAAGTACGTGTCGTGCGTGCGTACGAAGCGGTCGTACGTGCCGTCGCGCTTGAGCTCCAGCACGGCCGCCGTGAAGCGCTTCTTCTGGGCGCTGGTGAGGTTCTTCTGGTTCTGCCGGATGTACAATGCGGGGCTCCTCCCTCAGCCGTGGTGCGGGGCGGCCATCGCCAGCTGGGCGGTGCCCAGTTCGTCGACGGCGGCGCGGGCCAGTTCCAGCGGCGTCGGATAGGACTGGAAGTGGTTGATCCCGCTCAGGTAACTGCCGTCGGCACGGCGCATGACGTGCAGCGGGCGGCCGTCGATGCGGACCCCCGCCCGGTCGACGGCGATGTGCCGGCCCCGGTACGTCTCCTCGGCGAGCGGGGCCGGGGTGAGGGTCTGCCGGGGCCGCCGCGCGCGCAGCACGGGTGCCAGGACGGCCGTGGTACCGGCGAGCACGGCGGCGGTGAAGGCCGAGCGCAGGACCGTACGGCGGGTCAGTGGTAGGGCGGCTTGCATGCGGTCTCCCTCGCTCGTGGCCGGCGGCTACGGGTCTAACGCCGCTCGGCGGGCGAGGTCACCCCTGAGGGTGCTTGTAGAAGAGGGTGGTGGACCGCAGGCGGCCGGCCGGGGCGGTGGCGTAGTCGGGGATGGTGGCGGCCTCCGTCCAGCCCGCGCGGAGGTAGACGTGCTCGGCGCCGCTGCCCGTCTCGGTGTCCAGGAACAACAGCACCACCCCGGCGCGGGCGGCGGCGGCCTCGGCCTCGGCGAGCAGGGCGCGCGGTGCCCCTGCCGCGGGCGGCCGGGTGGACCATGAGCTTGCGCAGCTCGGCGCGGTGACGGCCGTTGGACTTGGACTCCCGGCACCAGCTGACGGTGCCGTCGATCCGGCCGTCCCCGCCGGTACGGGAGACCCACAGGGCGAGGGATCCGTCCTCGACGGCGGGCAGCAGGGAGTCCCACCAGGCGGCGGCGCCTTCGTGGTCGAGCCCGGTGAGGAAGCCGAGCGAGGATCCGGACTCCACGACGGCGAGCAGGAGTGCGGCGAGTTCCTCGCGGTGGGCGCGGAGCCCGGCGGCGTCGAGCGCGGTGATGCTGGCCGTCATGCGGCGAGCACAGGGATCAGCCGGGGACGCGCTGGAGGCGGGGCAGGGGCGGGGCGCGGAGGACCGCGGCCATGCGCAGCGCGAAGCCCGGGGACGCGGAGACGGTGATGGCGGCGTGTCCGGTGCCCCGGCCCCGTGCAGGCCGAAGCAGGCGGCGGGCGCGGCGGGCGCGCAGACCTCCTCGCGCAGCGGCAGCGGCGGGAGCACGCCGTTCGCCCGGTGCGCGGCGAGCACGCCGGAGGCGGCGAAGGCGGCTGTGCCGAGGAGGTGGAGGGGCGTACAGCACGGCGCCTCCTTCGGAGCGGGGACGGCGGGTGGGGGCCGCCCGCAGAGGCTGCCCCACCGCGCCCCGTCCCCGCATCGGCCGTTCGGCCGGGCCATGCCCCGCCCCGTCCGACGTTCCGGACGGGGCGGCCCCGCGCCCCTTGACGGGCCTCACCGTCCTGTCCGTCCTCACCGCCCGCGATGCCGCACGGCCCGGGGCCGCCCGACCGCACCGTCCGGCGGGTCCGGTCGGCTGGCGCTCGGCCCGCGCCCGGGCCATGGGCCGGACTCCTCGCGCACCGCGTCGATCTTCCGCGAGGCCTTGAGGAACAGGTGGTCGACGCGGCCGTCGCCGGGCGCCGCCGCGCGGGGCCCCGCGACGGCCGGGGCGAGGCGGCGCGTGAAGGCCTCCGGGTCTCCCCAAGGCGTAGGTGACGCGCTCCTCGTCCTCGGAGACCTTCCGGAGGCAGACCGGTACCGCTGCTGCGACCCGCTTTCCGTCAGGGGGCCGGCAGCTCCGCGAAGTCCGCCACCAGCCCGCGGTGGTGGCCCGCCGTGCCCAGGGCCAGGGAGTCGGCCTTGGCCCGCTTGAGGTAGAGGTGGGCGGGGTGTTCCCAGGTCATGCCGATGCCGCCGTGGAGCTGCACGCATTCCTCGGCGGCCCGGACCGCCACCCCCGAGCAGTACGCCTGGGCGACCGCGATGGTGAGCGGCGCGTCGGGCGCTCCCGTCGCGAGGGCGTCGGCGGCCGCCCGGGCCGCTGCCCGGGCGGAGGCCACGTCGAGCCAGAGCCGGGCGAGGCGGTGCTTGAGGGCCTGGAAGGAGCCGACGGGCCGGTTGAACTGGTGCCGGGTCCGTACGTGGGCCACCGTCTCGGCGAGGCACCACTGCGCCAAACCCAGCTGCTCCGAGGCCAGCAGTCCGGCTCCGGTGAGCAGGGCGCCCGCGACGGCCGCCCGGGCGACGGCCGGGTCGGCAAGCCGGGTGCCGGCGGCCCGGTCGAGGGTGACGGTGGCGAGCGGGCGGGTGAGGTCCAGGGGAACCCGCTCGGTCAGCGCGGCCCCCGCCGCCGGGACCGCGTACAGCCCGGTGTCGGCGAGCACCAGCAGGACATCGGCGGCGACCGCGTCCGCGACGGAGGTCACGGCGCCGGTCAGGGCACCGGAGCCGCTGTCCCGTACCCCGGTCGGCAGGGGGGCGCCGGGGGCCAGGGTCAGCGGGAGGGCGGGGACGCACACCTGCCGGCCGGAGGCCGTCTCCGCGAGCAGCGCCGCCACCTCGGGCGTGGACGGCTCGCACCCGAGCAGGATCTCGGTGGCGAGGACCGCGCTGGTCAGGAACGGTACCGGGGCGACGGCCCGGCCCAGTTCCTCCAGGACCACGGCCGCCTCGCGGTGGCCGGCGCCCTGGCCGCCCAGCTTCTCGGGCACCAGCAGGCCGGCCGCGCCGATCCCGGCGGCGAGCGTCCGCCACACCTCGGGGTCGTACGGGTGGCCGGTCTCGGCGCGGGCGAGGATGCTCGCGGCGTCGCAGCGGTCGGCGAGCAGGGACCGCACGGCGGAGCGCAGTTCCTCCTCGGTCTCGGAGTAGAGCAGGTCGTAGGGGGCGCTCGGGCTGGTCATCGGGCCAGGTCCTTCCAGGCGAGGTCCTTGTCGTCGCGCGGCTCGGGGGGCAGGCCCAGGACGCGTTCGGCGACGATGTTGAGGAGGATTTCGCTGGTGCCGCCCTCGATGCTGTTGCCCTTGGCGCGCAGGTAGCGGTAGCCGGCGTCGCGGCCGGTGAAGTCGACCAGTTCGGGGCGGCGCATGGTCCAGTCCTCGTACAGCAGGCCTTCCTCGCCGAGGAGTTCCACCTCCAGCCCGCTGATCTCCTGGTTGAGGCGGGCGAAGGTGAGCTTCATGCCCGATCCCTCGGGGCCGGGCGCCCCCGCGGCCAGCTGCTGGCGCAGCCGTTCTCCGGTCAGGCGCGCGACTTCGGCCTCGACCCACAGTTCGAGCAGGCGCTGGTGGAGGGCGTGGGTGCGCAGGGCCGGCCGCTCGCGCCAGGCGGCGGCGACCGGCGCGATCATGCCGCCCTCGCGCGGGATGCGCATGCCGCCGATGGAGACGCGCTCGTTCATCAGGGTGGTGCGGGCGACCTCCCAGCCCTGTCCGACGGCGCCGAGGCGGTGGCTGTCGGGGATACGGACCCCGGTGAGGAAGACCTCGTTGAACTCGGCCTCGCCGGTGATCTGGCGCAGCGGGCGGACCTCCACGCCGGGGGCGTGCATGTCGCAGAGGAAGTAGGTGATGCCCCGGTGCTTGGGCTGCTCCGGGTCGGTGCGGGCGATGAGGATGGCCCAGCGGGCGGTGTGGGCGCTGGAGGTCCACACCTTCTGGCCGTCGACCACCCACTCGTGCGCGGCCTCGTCGAGGACGGCGCGCGTCCCGAGCGCGGCGAGGTCGGATCCGGCGCCGGGTTCGCTGAAGAGCTGGCACCAGACCTCCTCCCCCGCCCACAGGGGGCGCAGGAAGCGGCGCTTCTGCTCCTCGGTGCCGTACGCGAGGATCGTGGGCGCGGCCATGCCGAGGCCGATGCCGATCCGGCGCGGGTCGTTGTCGGGGGCTCCGGCGGCTTCCAGCGCGGCGTCGACGACGCCCTGGAGGGAGCGGGGGGCGCCGAGTCCGCCGAGGCCCTCGGGGTAGTGGACCCAGGCGAGTCCGGCGTCGAAGCGGGCGCGCAGGAAGTCCTCGCGGGGGGTGTCCGCGGGCGGGTGCGCGGAAAGCAGGTCCCGTACGCGGGTGCGCAGTTCCTCGGCGGTGACGCGCGCGCCGGCCGGCTCGGGAGTCCCTGCCGTACGGGGCGTAGCGGGCGTGCCGGTCATCGGGTGCCTCCGTCCAGGGCCGGTACGAGGACCAGGCGGCCGGTGGTGGTCCCGTCGGCGAGGCGCTGCACGGCGTCGGCAGCGTCGGTGAGCGGGACGCGTTCGCTGACGAGCGGCTTGATGACGCCCTCGGTGGCGAGGCGGGTGAGTTCGGTGTGGCAGGCGAGGATCGCGGCGGGATCCTTGGCCGCGTAGAGCCCCCAGTGCAGGCCGAGCACCGAGTAGTTCTTGACGAGGGCGTGATTGAGGGCGGGGGTGGGGACCGTGCCGCTGGCGAAGCCGACGACGACGATCCGGCCCTCGAAGGCCACGCACTTCGTGGAGGCGGTGTAGGCCCCGCCTCCGACCGGGTCGTAGACGACGTCGGCGCCCCGCCCGGCGGTGAACTCCTTGACGCGTGCCACGAGGTCCTCGGTGGTTCGGTCGATCACCAGGTCGCAGCCGAGTTCCTCCGCGGTGCGGGCCTTGGCCTTGCCTCCGACGACCCCGATGACGGTGGCTCCGGCAGCCTTGCCGAGCTGGACGGCGGCACTGCCGACCCCTCCGGCGGCGGCGTGCACGAGCAGGGTCTCGCCGGACTGGAGGCGGGCCCGCCGGTGGAGGCCGAACCAGCCGGTCTGGTAGCCGATGTGCAGGGCCGCAGCCTCGGCGTCGTCGAGGGCGTCCGGGGCGGGGAGCAGGGCCCGGGCGGGCGCGGTGACGTACTCGGCGAAGCCGCCGTGGGGCAGGCTCGGGTTGGCGATGACGCGGCGGCCGTCCTCGGTCTCGCCACAGACCTCCACGCCGGGGGTGAAGGGCAGCGGGGGCCGGATCTGGTACTGCCCCCGCACCAGCAGGGCGTCGGGGAAGTTGACGTTGGCGGCGAGCACCCTGAGCTTCACCTCGCCCTCGCCGGGCACCGGTTCGGGAATCTCCTCGAGGCGCATGGCCTCACGGGGTTCGCCGGGGGTATGTACGCGCCATGCCTGCATCCGGGGCCTCCAGCCGCCGTCGAGGAACACACTCCGCGGGCATACTAAGCGGTCGCTTGCCTTCCTGTGAACCCATCGGGGCACCTGGGGCGACGGAGGCGGTCCGTGCGGCCGCGGGCCGGCTCCGGGGCCGTTCCCTGCCGACCGTACGAAACGGGTGTGCAGAGGGTCTCCCGGTGGGGCAGCATGTGCTTTCGGATCAACAGGCAGACGCCATACGGCATATGACATGCACCATCAGGGGGACTGAACCGTGAACAGAATCGGGACGAGAAGCGTGACGGCCGCGGCGGGGGCCGCGGCACTCCTCGCAGGGCTGGTCACCGCCGCCGGACCGGCCGCGGCGACGACGGGGGCGACGGCGTGCACCCCGGGCATCGAGCTCCTGCCCGCCGTGGCGGGGCTGGCCGGGGGCACGGTGAGGGGCTTCGGCGCCGGCGGCCTCGTGGTCGGCGCGAGCGGCGGCCGGCCCGCCTACTGGACGGGCCCGGAGCACACGGCCCACGCGGTCCCGCTGCCCGCCGGCTTCGACCAGGGCAGCCTCAAGGCCGTCAGCGCCAAGGGCCTGATGGTGGGCACGGCCACCCGCACCTCGGACCACGCGACGATCGCCTTCACCCACCAGCGGGGCTCCGCGACCTCCGAGGCGCTGACCGCGCCCGTCGCGGACGGGCACGCCGTGGACGTGGACGTCAACGAGTCCGGCCGGGTCGTCGCCGTCGACCAGGGCGTCGCCAAGGAGTGGGTGAACGGCGAGGTCGTACGCGAACTCCCGGTTCCCGCCGACGCGATCCCGGGTACCGAAGTCGTCCGGCTGAGCGGGATCAACAAGCGCGGCGACATCGTCGGCACGGCCACCGGCTCCTACATCGACTACGAGAACGACGTCCAGGTCACCAAGACCTTCCCGGTGGTCTGGCCCGCCGGCGGCGGCTACCCGCCGTACAGCCTCCAGGTGTGGAACGGCGACCACTCCTCGTACTCCACGATCGGCAAGGACATCGACGACCGCGGCCGGGTCGTCGGCCTGGAGGACTACCACTACCGCAACGACCCGCAGCAGACCCCGGCCGTCTGGAAGAAGCCCTACGACGCCCTGCCCGCCGACCCGGGCCGGCTCGGCGGCCACCGCAACCTGGAGCTCTCGGGCAGCAGCCCGTCGACGAACGTGGCCGTCGGCACCGCCACCACCTTCGAGGAGAGCTGGCCCAGCTCCTTCCAGGCCGTCTACTGGCCGGGCAAGGGGGCTCCGCTGGCGCTGCCCTTCCCGGCGGGCGCCCCGGGCGACGTACCGCTCAGCCGCGCCTTCGCCGCCACGGACGACGACCGGGTCGGCGGCACCGTCATCGACCGGGAGACCCGGGCGAGCAGTGCCGTGATCTGGACCTGCGCGAGCAAGCAGGCGCAGGCGCCGCAGAGCTGATCCCGTCCGCGCCCTGGTGATCTGAGCGTCCGCACGCTATCGATGGGCGCATGGAGAACCCGCCGCGCGGTCTGCCCGCGCCGCCGCCGCCCGGCGCCGCCGCCCTGCCTCCCGGTTCGTACGCGGGGCAGGTGGTCCTCGTGACCGGCGGCGGCACCGGGCTGGGCAAGGCCATCGCCACCGAGTTCGCCCGGCTCGGAGCCGATCTGGTGATCGCGGGCCGCCGCTCCGGGCAGCTGGAGGCGGCCCGCGAGGAGCTGGCGGCCGTCCCCGGCGCGGGCCGGGTGGCGGCGGCCGTCTGCGACATCCGGGACCCCGGGCGGGTCGCAGAAGTCTTCGACGCGGCCGGGGCGGCCCTGGGCCTGCCTGACGTCCTGGTGAACAACGCGGCCGCCAACTTCCCCTCCCCGGCCGAGGACCTCTCGCCCAACGCCTGGCGGGCGGTCGTCGACATCACCCTGACGGGCACCTGGTTCGTGACCCGCGAGTTCGGCCGCCGCCACCTCACTGCGGGCACCCCCGGGTCGATCGTGAACATCGGCGCCTCGTACGCCTGGACGGGCGGGCCCGGCTTCGCCCACAGCGCCGCGGCCAAGGCCGGGGTGAAGAGCCTCGTGGAGACGCTCGCCGTGGAATGGGGTCCCTACGGCATCCAGATCAACGGGCTCGTCCCCGGGCTGTTCCCGCACGCCGACATGACCGCGGACATCCGGGAGGGCCTCGCGCGGGCCGCACCCGGGGGCCGGGACTCCCGCCAGCCCGCCCTGCGGACCGGCGCGCCGCGGGAACTGGGCTGGGCCGCGACCTTCCTGGCCTCGCCGTACGCCCGCTTCGTCACGGGCCACACCCTGGTGGTCGACGGGGCGAACTGGCAGCGCCGGGCGGTGGTCAGCCCGGAGGTGGTCCCCGTGCGGGAGCAGCTCGGGCGCGGCCCGTTCGGCGGCTGACTCCCGCTCCGGCCGCGGTCAGGCCCCGCCGAAGTGCGGCGGGCGCCGGGCCGCCTGGGCGCCGTAGCCCTCGCGGCAGTCGTCCGAGGTGAGGGTGAGGGCCGCGGTCATCGCGACGCGGTCGAGGGCGGCGGGGAGGGCGGCGTCGGCATAGGCGTCCACGTCGCGCTTGATGCCCTGGACGGCGAGGGGGGCGTTCGCGGCGATCTCGGCCGCCATCGCCCGGGCGGTGGAGTCCAGCTCGGCTCCCGGGACGACCAGTTGGACCAGATGGAGCCGCTCGGCCGTGGCCGCGTCGATGCGGCGGCCCGTCAGGGCCAGGTACTTGGCCCAGCCGGCGCCCGCCTCCCGGGCGATCCGCAGGTCCCCGCCCGCGTCCACCGCCACGCCCAGCCGGGCTTCCGGGAGGGCGAAGACGGCGTCCTCGGCCGCCACCCGGATGTCGGCCATCAGGGCCAGTTCGAAGCCGAAGCCGAGGCAGTACCCCTGGACGGCTGCTATCACCGGCTGCGGGAGGCGGGCGAGGACCGCGAAGCGCTCGTGGACCCAGCGGATGCCCTCGTAGTAGTTGCGGGTGCGCTCGGCGGCGGAAGCACCGGTGACGGCTCCGCCAGGGGCGCTCACGTCGATGCCCGCGCAAAAGGCCCGCCCCTCGCCGCGCAGCAGGACCACCCGGACGGCCGGGTCGAAGCGGATGCGGTCCGCCAGCAGGCCCAGCTGACGGGTGGACTCCCAGCTCCAGCCGTTGAGCCGGTCCGGCCGGCACAGGGTGAGGACCGCGACGCCGTCCGCGGTCTCCAGCCGGAGGCGCTCCTCACCCTCCGCGATGTCCGTGGTGATGGTGTCGATCACCTCGTCCCGCACCCCCCGGACCCGGCCCCACAACGATCTGACGGAGCGTCAGTCCAGGGAGGCCCGGGTCAGCAGGGGAAGACTTCGAACGGGATCGCCGGGCGGCCGCCGAACCGGGCCGCCGTCTGCTGGGCGTTGCCTGTGAGGAAGGCGCGGACGTACTCCTCGGGGTCCTGGTCGGTCAGGACCTCGATGTACGCCTTGTGCTCCAGCAGGGACTTCACCGACCGCTCCAGGCCCGGGCTGGCGTCGGCCGCGTGCGTCGGCGTGACGGATCCGGACACCGCGACCCAGCGCACGCCGTTCCAGGGCTCCAGGCCCTGGTCCGAGATGAGCTCGGGGAAGATCCACCGGTTGCCGGCGTCGGCCGCAGCGTCCAGCGTGGCCCGGCCGACGGCCTTGTGGTCGGGGGTGTTCCAGACGCCCCCGCCGCCGGCTCCGCCCCACGTGTCGCGGTGGTTGAGGGTGATGACGAGCTCGGGGCGGTGCCGGCGGATCGCCGCGGCGATGTCGCGGCGCAGGTCCAGGCCGTACTCGACGACTCCGTCGCGGTAGTCGAGGAACTCCACCTGGGACACGCCGACGACGGCCGCGCTCGCGCGCTGCTCCGCCTCGCGCAGCGGGGCGCAGTCGGCGGGGGCGATGGTGTCGATGCCCGCCTCCCCGCGGGTGGCGAGCAGGTAGACGACCTCACGGCCGCCGTCCGTCCAGTCCGCGATCGCGGCCGCGCAGCCGTACTCGAGGTCGTCCGGGTGCGCCACCACGGCCAGGGCGCGCGTCCAGTCGGTGGGCATGGGCTCCAAGGGAGCTGGCTGATCAAGGCGTTCGGTCATGCTCGCACAATAGGCGAACGGACCGACACGGACAGGTAGTGGCCCTGATGGACGCTACCGGCACCTTCTTCGAACCCACTCCCGTCGCCCGGCCGGGCACCCGCCGGGTCCAGCGCGCGGAGGTGGCGCGCCGGCCCGGGCGGCGGAGCGCGGCGCCCGGCCGGCCACCGCGCACCTGACCCGCCCGTTCCTGGAGCCCGCCTGACGCCGGCGGCGCGTCAGAACTCGACGACGGAGCGGAGCACCTCGCCCCGTTCCATCCGGGCGAACGCGGCTTCGACCCCGTCGAGGGGGATCGTCTCGGAGACGAAGGCGTCCAGGTCCAGGCGGCCCTGCAGGTAGAGGTCGACGAGGAGCGGGAAGTCCCGCTCGGGCAGGCAGTCGCCGTACCAGGAGGACTTCAGGGATCCACCGCGGCCGAATACGTCGAGGAGCGGCAGTTCGAGCTTCATCTCCGGTGTGGGCACCCCGACCAGGACCACGGTCCCGGCGAGGTCGCGGGCGTAGAAGGCCTGCCGGTACGTCTCGGGGCGGCCCACCGCCTCGATGACCACGTCGGCGCCGTTGCCGTCGGTCAGGGCCTGGATCGCCTGGACCACGTCCTGCGTGCGGCCGTTGACGGTGTGGGTGGCGCCCAGGCCGCGGGCCCATTCCAGCTTCCGGTCGTCCAGGTCCACCGCGATGATCTTCGAGGCGCCCGCCAGCCGGGCTCCTGCCACGGCCGCGTTGCCCACTCCCCCGCAGCCGATGACGGCCACGGAGTCGCCCCGCCCGACCTCGCCGGTGTTCAGGGCCGCGCCGAGGCCCGCCATCACCCCGCAGCCGAGGAGTCCGGCCGCGGCCGGTGCGGCGGCCGGGTCCACCTTGGTGCACTGTCCGGCGGCGACCAGGGTCTTCTCGGCGAAGGCGCCGATCCCCAGCGCCGGGGAGAGCGGGGTGCCGTCCTCCAGTGTCATGGGCTGGGTGGCGTTGTGCGTGGCGAAGCAGTACCAGGGGCGGCCCCGCTTGCAGGCACGGCAGGTGCCGCACACCGCCCGCCAGTTGAGGACGACGAAGTCGCCCGGGGCCACGTTCGTGACCTCCGGCCCGACCGATTCCACGATCCCGGCGGCCTCGTGGCCGAGCAGGAAGGGGAACTCGTCGTTGATCCCGCCCTCGCGGTAGTGCAGGTCGGTGTGGCAGACCCCGCAGGCCTGCACCCGTACGAGCGCCTCACCGGGTCCCGGGTCGGGCACGAGGATCGTCGTCGTCTCCACCGGTGCGCCCTTGCTCCGGGCGATGACCCCTCGTACGCGATGCGTCACGTCCTACCCCGCTCTCGTTGGCTGTCGTCCGAACGTACACGGGCCGCGGGGTGTACGGGAGTTGCCTCACTCCGAGGAGCGGGATCCGGCCGGTTCCGGCGGTACGGAGGCCCGCAGGGCCGCGGCGAAGGCGGCCACGGCCGGGTGGGCGGCGGCTCCGCTGCGGAAGGCGATCCGGGTGCGGCGGGACATGGCCAGCCGGGTCAGGCGGACCCCCGGGGCGGCGTGGCCGTCGATGCCGAGCTGCGGCACGAGGGCCACGCCCTGCCCGGCCGCGACCAGGGCCAGGACGGTGGCGAACTCGTCGACCTGGTGGCGCACGCGAGGTGTGAACCCGGCCGCCTGGCAGGCCCGCACGGTCATGGCGTGGCAGAGGGTGTCCGGAGTGGCGGTGATCCACGGGCTGTCGGCATGGGCGCGCAGGACCGCGGCCTGATCGGGAACGGCGCCGAGGCCGGGGACGGACCCTGAGCGGGAGCCAGGGCCGGGGCCGGGGACGGGGCCGGGGCCGGGCGGTATCGGAGTGGGGGTGGCCAGGTGCATCGCCTCCGCGTACAGCGGCTCGGCGGTCAGGCCGGGCTCGCGCGGCGCGGGCACGAAGTCGTACTCGTGGACCAGGGCCACGTCCAGGTCCCCGGCCCGCAGGGCGTGCGCGACCGCCGCCGGGTCGGTTTCCGACACCATCGGCTCCAGGGCCGGGTGGCGCCGGGCGAGGGTGGTCAGGGCGGCCGGGACGATGGCCCGGGTGGCGGTGGGGAAGGAGCCGATCCGCAGGACACCGGCCAGGCCGCTCCGCGCCTCCGCGAGTTCGGCGTCGGCCTGTTCGAGCCGTTCGAGGACCGCCTCCGCATGCCGCACCAGGTTCTCCCCGGCCGGGGTGAGCCGGACCCGGCGGCCGGTGCGCTCGAGCAGGGGCAGGCCGGCCTCGCGTTCGAGGACGCCGAGCTGCTGGGAGACCGCCGAAGGGCTGAAGGCGAGGGCCTGGGCCACCGCGGCGATGGTGCCGCGATGGGCGAGTTCACGGAGCAGGCGCAGGCGCCGGACGTCGAGCATCGGCTCAGCTTACGGGTGGGGTAAGGAACGCGAACTGGATTCGGCGCTCGGTACCGGCGAGGGTCGAGGCATGACACACGACACCGCAGCGACGACCGTCCGGCACCTCCCGCGGAGCCTCCCCGGAGACCGTGCGGGCGGTGCCCCCTCGGACACCGGCCCCTCGGGCGGTCTCCACGGCATCCACGTCCCGCTCGTCACCCCCTTCACCCCGGCCGGGGACATCGCGGCCGATGCGCTGGAGGCGCTCGCCCACGAGGTGTTCGACGCGGGCGCCACCGGGATCGTGGCCCTGGGCACCACCGCCGAGACGGCCGCGCTGGACGAGGCGGAACGCGACCTCGTCACCGGCGTGTGCGCCCGGGTCTGCGGAGAGCGGGGGGCGCCGCTGACCGTGGGCGCGGGGGCGAGCGGGACCCGGGCCGCGGAGGCCTCGCTGGCCCGGCTGGCGCGGTGGCCGCAGGCTCGGGCGGCGCTGGTGACCGTGCCCCCGTTCGTACGGCCCTCGGCCGCGGGGGTGCTGGCGCACTTCTCGAGGCTGGCCGAGGTGAGCCCCGTTCCGCTGATCGTCTATCACGTCCCGTACCGCACCGGGCAGTCGCTGGACGCGGCCGCGCTGCGGGCACTGGGGTCGCTGCCGGGGGTCGCGGGGGTGAAGTACGCGGCCGGGGGGATCGGCCAGGACGCGGTGGACCTGCTCGGCGACCTGCCGGAGGGCTTCGAGGTGCTGGCGGGCGACGACGCGTACCTCTCGCCCCTGCTCGCGCTGGGCGCGGCGGGCGGGATCCTCGCCTCGGCGCACCTGGCGACGGCCCGGTTCGCGGAACTCGCCGCGGCCTGGCGGGCCGGGGACGTGGCCCGGGCCCGGCCGCTGGGCCACGCGCTGGCCCGGTGGTCCTCGGCTGCCTTCGCGGAACCCAACCCCGCGGTCGTCAAGGGCGTCCTGCACGCGCAGGGCCGGATCCCGTCCCCCGGCGTGCGGCTTCCCCTGCTGCCGGCCTCGGACATCGCCGTGACGGCCGCCCTGGAGTCACTGGCGGGTCTCTGAGGGACCGCAGACGGGGGCCGAACCGCCGAATGCACCCGATTTGGGCGATTCGTCAGCAACGCGCGGGTCGCCCGAATCCAGCCCGCGGAGAGGGGACTTGTCCCTTTGTGCGGAGGGGCCGGAACCCGCCCGCGGAGCCGTGATGTGAGTCACTCGGAAAGCGTCAACATCATTTCCGCCGAGCGGGCGATTCCCTTTTCCACGAAAGAAAGTTGACTATTGCGCGAACGGCCCTTCAAGGTCATTTTCGGGGCGGAAAGCAGGAAGTCGATCTACCGGTCGAATTCGGGCCTTGTTCGGGCGCGGCGGGCTCGCCTACGGTCACCCTCATTCCCGGTGGACCGCTGTCGAAACCGACCTCCTCCGGGGCCTCTCCGTCCCCCCATGTGAGGAATTGCGCCATGCCCGCAAAGGGAAAGCACCGCCGGCCGAAGCACAACCCGCTCACCCGCAAGCTGGCCCTGGCCGGCACGGGCGGCGCGGCGCTCGCCCTCCCCCTGGTCGGCACCACCGCCGCCGGGGCCGTGGAGGTGACCGCGGCTCCCGTGGAGGTGACCGCGGCTTCCACCACCTATTCCGTGGTCGCCGGTGACACCCTTTCGAAGATCGCGGCGCAGCATTCCCTGAGCGGCGGCTGGCAGCAGCTCTACGCGGCGAACCGCAGCGCCGTGGGCGACAACCCGTCCGTGATCCGCCCCGGCCTCAAGCTGGCCGTCGGCGCCCAGGCGAAGGGCACCGCCAAGCCGGCCGCGGCCAAGCCGGCCACCGCCTACCCGAACAATCTCGACGGCTGGATCCGCGAGTCGCTGTCCGTCATGGCCAAGCACAACATTCCCGGCAGCTACAACGGAATTCACCGCAACATCATGCGGGAGTCCTCGGGCAACCCGATGGCGATCAACAACTGGGACATCAACGCCCGCAACGGCATTCCCAGCAAGGGCCTGCTCCAGGTGATCGACCCGACGTTCAAGGCCTATCACGTGCCCGGCACCTCGCTGAACTCGTACGACCCGGTCGCCAACATCACCGCGGCCTGCAACTACGCGGCGGCCCGCTACGGCTCGATCGACAACGTCAACGGGCCTTACTAGGAAGCCCGGGGAACGGGGAACGGCCCCCGCCGGTCGGCGGGGGAGGTCCGCAGCCCCGGGCGCTCCCCCGGCCTCAGGAGCGGTAGACCTTCCGGACCTTGCCGTCGGTGCCGGCGAGGATGTAACCGCCCTGGCCGTACTCGTCGCTGAGGTAGGGACGCATGGACGGGCTCTGGTCCATCATCCAGGGCTCGACGATGACGTAGCGCGAGGTGGGGTTCGCCACCCCGAGGTCCCGCTGGGACTGCTCCAGCAGGGCGGGCAGGGCGTCCCACGCGACCGTGGACATGTCGATGAGCGGCGCGCGGTCCTTGACCGTGCCGGCCGGTCCCGTGCGGGTGACGTCGCCGTCCCGGTACTGCCAGGAGTCGACCGTCTGGGCCCCGGGAGCGGTCGGGACCGCGGCGATGACGTAGTCCTCGTAGATCCGCAGGTTCACGAAGGTGGTCGTGCCCGTCTTCTGCTTCAGCGCGGCCAGCGCGGCCCGGACGCCCGCAGGGTCGAGCAGACTGCCCTGAGGGGTGCTCGCCTGGGGCGTGCCGGTCTGCGGCGCCGTCGGACCGGGCGTGCCGGCGGAGGGTGCACCGGACTGCTGCACGGGCGCCGAGGCGGCGGGAGCGCCGCTCGCGCCTCCCTGTGCTCCGCCCTTCGCGCCGCCGTTGGAGGCGCTGCCGTCGGGCAGCCACTGGACGATCCCGATCACACCGGCGGTCACAACCGCCGCGAGGGCGGCGGCGAGCAGCACCGGGGGCCGCCGCCGGCCGGGGGTCGCCGGGAGGGGCGCCGTGGCCGCGTACGGGGAGGCGTACGAGGGCGCGTACGCGCCCCCGTAGGGGGACGGCGTCGGTGTCGCGGGGGTCGCCGGAGGTCCGTACCGGCCGAGGGCCGGCGGGGGCGCGACCGGTGCGGCAGCCGCTCCCGGAGCAGTGCTCGCGTTCCGGAGCAGCTGTTCCAGCTCCGCGCCGTCGGGCCGTGCGGCCGGGTCCCGTACGAGCAGCCGTTCCAGTACGGGTCCCAGCGCACCCGAGCGCACCGGGGCGGGGATGGGCTCGTCGAGGACGGCGACCACGGTGGCCAGGCTGGTGGCGCGGCGCAGCGGGTGCACGCCCTCGGCGGCCACGTACAGCAGCATGCCCAGCGACCACAGGTCCGAGGCGGCGAGCCCTTCCTCCCCGCGCACGCGCTCGGGCGCGATGTACTCGGGGGAGCCGATGAGCACGCCGGTGGAGGTCAGCCCCGCCGAACCGTGCAGGGCCGCGATGCCGAAGTCCGTCAGTACGGCCCCGCCGTCGGGCCGCAGCAGTACGTTGGCCGGTTTCACATCGCGGTGCAGCACCCCCTCCGCGTGGGCGGCGCGCAGCGCGGAGAGCACTTCCAGCCCCAGCCGCAGCACCTGCGCCACCGGCATCGGGCCGGACTCCAGCCGGCCGTGGAGGGAGCCGCCCCTGACGAGCTCCATCACGATCCACGGGTGCGCGTCGGCGCCGCCGGCTCCGCCCTCGGCGGCGGGGTCCACGATGTGGTGGATCGTCACCACGTGCGGGTGGGCGAGCCGGGCGAGGGCCCGGGCCTCGCGGACGGCCCGTTCGCGCAGCTGCACGGCCAGCCCGGGCTGGGCGGCGGCGGTCGCCGGGTCCGGCGGGCGCACCTCCTTGAGGGCGACGTCGCGGTCCAGCGCGATGTCGCGGGCGCGCCACACCGTGCCCATGCCGCCGCTGCCCAGGGGTTCGACGAGCTCGAAACGTCCGCCGATCAGCCGTCTGCCGGCCTCACTCGTGTCCATGGCCGGTCATCGTAGGCGCCGCCGGAGTCAGCAGCGGCGGCGGTCCGCCGTGACGGTCCCCTGTACGGTGGTCACGGTCCGGTCGTAGCACCCGCCCCCGGCCTCGGAGCCGTACAGCCGGTGTCGGGCCGTGGTCGTGCCGACGGCGTGCCGCTGGTCGCGGGGGACGTTCGCCGTGTACGTGGCGTCGCCCGTGTACCGGTCGTCGAGCCGGACCCGGTCGACGACGCGGCCGCCGCGCAGGGTGACGGTGTCCGCGGCGTCGCCGAGCGAGAGGACGGTGCGCAGCCGGTCCCCGGCGCCCAGGGTGGTCTCGCCGTCCATCGTGTAGGTCCGTGCGGTGCGGGTGGTGGTCCTCCCCCGGGTCACGCTCTCCTCGTCGGTCCAGGTCGCGGTGAGCGCGTCACGGTCCTCGCCCTCGGTCCAGCGGTGCACCGAGGTGTTGCGGACGGCGCGGGTGACGGTGGTGGTGACCCGCCCGTGGGAGGTGTCCAGGTGTCCGCCGACCGTCAGGTGGTGTCCGCCCTCGGTGTCCAGCCGGTGCTCGGCGCCGGGGGTCCAGCGGGAGGAGGCCTGCGGTGCGCTCTCCTCGTGCCGGGTCAGGGCCCCGGAGACCACCTCGCGGCCCTCGTCCAGCCACAGCAGCAGGTTGGTGGGGGTGCTCCAGCCGCTCTGCCCGGCCGGCACCCCGGCCACGGACACCTCGACGCGGTGCGGCCGGCCGTCGTTGAGCAGGGCGGCGAAGGGGGTCAGGTCGTAGCGGACCGGCTGTACGTCGAAGGCCCGGGGGCCCGGGGTGACGTACCAGAGGAAGGGGTTGGACCAGCCGCCGGTCCAGACGGTGGGGAAGGGTGCGGCGATGCCGGCGGCCCGGCCGTCGACGGAGATGCGGACCTCGCGGTAGGGGCCGTCGGCCGCCTTGCAGGAGTACGGCGCGGCCTCGGGGGTGGTCATGTACCAGTACTCCTCGCAGCCGCCGCCCGAGCCGGTCGCGTACACCTCGGCGACGAGCCGCTCGGTGTTGCGCGGGGTGGTGACCTCGGGGGAGGTGAGGGGGAGGACCCGGTCGGGGGTCCCGGGGCGGGTGGCGCCGGTGGGGCCTTCGGCGGCGTAGAAGGTGAGGGTGACCTGGACGTCGATGACCCCGGTGTACGTGTCGTCGACGACGTTGCCGATGAGCATCTCGACGGGCTGCGGCCGGGTGAGGGTGTCGCGGTAGCGGGTGACGTCCTTCTCCACGGACCAGGTGATGCCGTCGGGCGAGGGCTGCGGGGTGGAGGTGCGCAGGATCTCCACCCCGCCGAGGGAGAGGTGGCCGAGGCGGTCGTACTGGCGGCCCTTGACCTGGCCTTCGAGGCGCAGCACGACCTTGGCCCAGTGGTCGGCGCCGCAGCCGGCGGGCGGCGCGTAGGTCCCCCGGTACGGGGTGAAGTCGCGGAACCGGGCCTCGGCGAGGGTGATCCGGCAGGACCGGGTCGCGGGCCGGGTGACGGGCGGGGCGGCGGTGAACGGGTCGTGCCAGTCGGTGCCGAACTCGGCGGGCGGCGTCGCGGCCGGGGAGGCGGGTGCGGCCGGGGAGGCGGGTGCGGCCGGGGAGGCGGGTGCGGCCGGGGAGGCGGGTGCGGCGGCGCCCGCGGGTCCCGCGGTGCCGGCCAGGGTGGCCGCGGCGAGGGTCAGCGCGCCCAGCAGGCCCATGATCCTGTGTCGTCTCATGGCCCCGCAGTGAAACCCGGAGCCCCGCCTCCCACCAGACCGCTTCCGCGGACTTGGCGTGAACCCGCCCCCCAGCGTGCGGCGGACGTCAGTGCGCGGTGGGGAGCACCACGACGCCGTCGTCGTCCGCGTGCACCGTGTCGCCGGCGCGGAAGGTGACCTCGCCGATCGTGACGGGCCCGTCCACGGTGCCGGCGCCGGTCTTGCCGCTCTTGCGCGGGACCGTGCCCAGCGCCTTGACGCCGAGGCCGAGTCCGCCGAGGGCCACGCTGTCGCGGACCGCGCCGCTGATGATCAGACCCGCCCAGCCGTTGCGTTCGGCGGCGCCGCCGATCAGGTCGCCGATGAGGGCGGTGCGCAGGGACCCGCCGCCGTCGACGACGAGTACGGCGCCCTCGCCCGGGGTGTGCACGAGCGCGCGCAGCAGGGCGTTGTCCTCGTGGCAGGAGAGGGTCCGCACCGGGCCGGCGAACTGCCGGTGGCCGCCGTACTGCCGGAACTGGACGGCGCAGATGCCGAGCGCCTCGCCGTGCTCGTCGTACAGGTCGCTGGTGGGGACGGGGGTGACGCGCATGGCTGTGCCGGTTCCTCACTGCTCGTACTGCTGCTGTCGTGTCGGGCCAGGCGGCCAGTGTGGACGGCGGTGCGCGCCCCGGCAGGGCCCGGTCCGCGGGCCGGGACGGTCAGCGGTTCGAGGGCCCGGTAGCGCTTGAGCAGGGCGGTGATCTGCTCGGGGTCCGCCTTGCCGGTCAGCTCGGCGGAGGTCGTCGGGGCAGAGCTCGTAGGGGTCGCCCCACCAGCGGCCGCCCTTGGTCTTCCAGATCCGGTAGCCGCGGGGACGCCCCGTGCCACGTGGTCGCGCCGGCCCATGCCCTGGCCCGTCGGGTCGCGTCAGTCGCGGGAGTTGCCGAAGAGGAGACGGTAGCCGATGAGCAGGACGAGCGAGCCGCCGACGGCGGCGCCCCAGGTGGCGAGGTCGAAGAACTCCGTCTGGATCGGCCGGTCCAGGAACTTCGCCGAGAGCCATCCCCCGAGGAAGGCTCCGGCGACGCCGATGAGGGTGGTGCCGATCAGGCCGCCGGGATCGCGGCCGGGCAGCAGGACCTTTGCGACCGCTCCGGCCAGCAGGCCCAGGACGATCCAGCTGACGATCCCCATGCCGGTTCACTCCGTTTCGGTGGTGCGGGTGTTCACCGTGGAGGACGTGTTCGGGGCCGAAACGGTTCTCCCGCCCGCGCCGCCGGGCGGATCAGACCGTCAGCCGTCCACCCTGCGCGACGGGCGCCACGGGCACGACCGCGACGGGCACGGCGTCCGTGAGGGGCGCCCCCGCCACGGGCCCCTGCCGGGCGGGCGCCTTTGCCGCGGGGTCCGCCACCGCGGCGGGGGTCAGCAGGAGCACCCCGCGGGTTGCGGCGACGGCTCCGGCGACGGCCAGCAGGACCCCCGCCGCACCGCCCTGGAGGCGTTCGCCGAGCAGGACCATGCCGATGGCGGCCGCAGCCAGCGGATTGGCCAGGTTGACCACGGCGAGCGGAGCGCCGAGCCCGCCGCCGCGGTAGGCCCGCTGGGACAGCAGCATCCCGCCGACCGCGAACACCACGACGAGCAGGGCCACCGCGGCCACCCGGACGCTGAGCAGGGCTCCGCCGCGGCCGGCCGCCACGGCCACGGTCTGGGTCAGGGCCGAGGCGGCTGCGGAGGCCAGCCCGGACGCGGTGGCGTGCCGCAGGCCCGAGCGCGGGTCCCTGACGGCGGTCAGCATCAGGATGACGGCGGCCGTCGCCCCGGACACGGCCAGCGCCTCGGCCAGGGTCAGGGTGTCGTCGGGGGCCGGTCCGGAAGCGGGGAGCAGCAGCAGGCCGAGCCCGGCGACCGTGGCGAGGGTGCCCCGCCACTCGGTGGCCGCCACCCGGCGCCCGGCTCCGCGCGCGCCCAGCGGGACGGCGGCCACGAGGGTCAGCGCGCCGAGGGGCTGGACCAGGGTGAGCGGCCCGTACCGCAGGGCGGCCGCGTGCAGCAGCGCAGCGGCGGTGTTCAGCCCGGCCGACCACCACCAGGCGCCGGCGCGGAGCAGGGTCCTGGCGGTGCGGGCCCCGGTGGCGCGGGCGAGCCTCTCCTGGGCGACGGCGGCGGCCGCGTAGGTCACTGCGGAGGCCAGGCAGAGCCCCACGGTGAGGGCGGTGTCGTTCACCGTCCGGCCCCGGCGGCCTCGGGCAGCTTCCCCGGCCGCGGCAGGACCCGTACGGGGCGGGGGGCGTCCGCGGCCGGCTCCGCCCCGCGGCCGGGCGGGCCCGGCCGCGGGACCAGCAGCAGCGCGGCCCCGAGCAGGACGGCCGCCACGGTGGCGTCGAGCCAGTAGTGGTTGGCCGTGGCGACGACCACGAGGAGGGTGACCAGCGGGTGCAGCAGCCACAGCCCGCGCCATCGCGACCGGGTCGCCGCGATCATGCCGAGGGCGAGCATCAGCGCCCAGCCGAAGTGCAGGGAGGGCATCGCCGCGAACTGGTTGGCCAGGGTGTCGGAGGCCGGCGCGGCCCCGTACACGGTGGGCCCGTAGACCTGTCCGGTGTCGACGAGGTGGGCTTCGCCGAGCATCCGCGGGGGCGCGAGCGGGAAGCCGAGGTGGAGGACCAGGGCGGCTCCGGTGAGCACGGCGAGGACCCGGCGCGCCCACAGGTAGTGGTCCGGGCGGCGGACGTAGAGCCAGATCAGGAAGAGCGCGGTGGCGGGGAAGTGGACGGCCGCGTAGTAGGAGTTCGCGGTGTGGACGAGGGCGTCCCCGTGCAGCAGCAGCCGCTGCACGCCGCCCTCGCCGGGCAGGTGCAGGAACCGTTCGGCGTCCCACACCCGCGCGGCGTTGCGGAAGGCCTCCTCGGTGCGGTCCGTGGAGAGCATCCGGCCCGCCTTGTAGACGGTGAACAACCCCCCGACGAGCAGCAACTCGCGTATGAGACGGCGGCGCGCGGCCCGCGGTCCGGCTGCCGGTCCGGCAGGTGTGGTGTGGGACATCCCCCGGTCTCGCTTTCCTGGTTGCTCGGCATCTGGTCGTGCGGCTGGTCGGATCCGCGCGCACAGCGACACGCCAGTGTATCGATACATTCGCGTATCGATACGCTGGTGTACCGATACGCTGCCGTTCCCGTACACTGCGTACGGACACCCGCCGAGGAACGCCCGAGGAGAGCCGCCCCATGACGTCGACCGCGACGCCTCCCGCCGCGCGGCGCTCCAAGATCACCCCGGAGCGCGAGCAGGAGCTGTACGAGGCCGTGCTGGACCAGCTCCGCGAGCACGGCTACGAGGCCCTGACCATGGAGGGCGTCGCCGCCCGGGCCAGCTGCGGCAAGTCCACGCTCTACCGCCAGTGGAAGACCAAGCCCCAGCTCGTGGCCGCCGCCCTGCGCGCGGACCGGCGGGGCACGCTCGTCGCGGTGGACACCGGGACGCTGGCGGGCGACCTGCGCGAGGCGGCGTCGATCGCCGCCTGCACCTCGGGGCGCGACACCCTGCTCACCCAGGCACTGGGGCACGCCGTACTCAGTGACCAGGAGCTGCAGGCCGCCCTCAGGGAGGCCCTGGTGGAACCCGAACTGGCGGCCTTCGACGCCATGGTGGCGCGGGCCGTGGCGCGGGGCGAGATCACCGCGGACCACCCGGCGGTGGAGTTCCTGCCGGCCCAACTGATGGGCGTGCTCCGGATCCGACCCGTCCTGGAGGGCCGCTACGCCGACGCCGACTACCTGGTCCGGTTCGTCGACGCGGCGCTGCTCCCGGCCCTGGGCCTGACCCCGCCGGCCGGCCAGGCCCCCTGAACCGGCGGACCGCCGTCCCGATGACCGGACGGCGGCCTGCCCGCGCTGCCTCGTGGGGACGGCGGCAGCGCGCCACCCGGACCGGGCGGCGGTCGCTCCTCGTGGAGGAGGCAACCGCCGCCCGGTCCCCGCGGAGCCCCCGGACGCCTCCCCCGGACACCGGGTCCGGGCCCGCATTCGCTCCCCTGTACGGTTCCGGTGGGCCGACGCCGGGTCTTCGCCGCGGCGGCCCGCACGATCAATCCGCACGGTCCCCAGGAGCACCACGCATGTCCCCCCTCAGACAGCCGACCCGGTCCGCCGTACTCGCCGCCGCCGCCCTGCTGGCGGTCTCCGCCCTGACGGCCTGCGACGACGGCGGCAAGAAGACCGATGCCAAGGACGCCGCCCAGGGCGCCGCCCCCTCCCCCAGCCCCACGCCCACCGCGCTGCCGGCCGCGCTCACCGGCCAGCAGCCCGCCTGGCAGGGCTGCACCGCCCCGTCTGTGGCGCAGGGCGGCGGCGAGGCTCCGGGTGCCGGCTGGGAGTGCGCCACGATGAAGGCGCCGCTCGACTACGCGCAGCCGGCCGGCGAGACCATCGACATCGCCCTCATCCGCAAGAAGGCCACGGACCAGAGCAAGCGGATCGGCTCCCTGGTCTACAACTTCGGCGGTCCCGGGGGCTCCGGCGTCCAGATCCTCCCCCTCGCGGCCGCGGAGGACTACAAGAAGCTCAACGCGGTGTACGACCTGGTGAGCTTCGACCCGCGGGGCGTCGGCAACAGCGCGGGCGTCAAGTGCGTCGACGACAAGACGATGGACGCGCTGAACGCCTCCGCGGACACCGCCGGAAGCCGGAAGAAGTTCGCCGAGGGCTGCGCGCAGAACTCCGGGAAGGTCCTCCCGCACGTCGGCACCACCAACGCCGCCCGCGACCTGGACCTCATGCGCCAGGTCCTGGGCGAGCAGAAGCTCAACTACTTCGGCATCTCCTACGGCTCAGAGCTGGGCGGCGTCTACGCCCACCTGTTCCCGGCGAACGTCGGCCGCACCGTCTTCGACGCCGTCGTCGACCCGACCCAGGACTCCACCCAGCAGTTCCTCGGCCAGGTCAAGGGCTTCCAGACCGCGCTGGAGCACGCCATGCAGTACTGCGCGAAGAAGTACAAGGCCAACTGCCCCACCGGCCCGAACGCCACCACCGGCGCCGAGCGGATCAACGCCATGCTGGCGAAGCTGGAGAAGAAGCCCGCGTCCACGAAGGACGGCCGCAAGCTGACCGCCGACATGGCGGAGACCGGCATCATCGCCACGCTCTACAGCGAGGACCGGTGGGAGCACCTCCTGCAGGGGATCGCCGAAGTGCAGCAGAGCGGTACCGGGGACCTGCTCCTCTTCGCCTTCGACAGCTATCAGGGCCGTGACGAGAAGGGTCGTTACGACACCTCCATGGCAGCGCACGGGGCCATCGCCTGTGCCGACGACAGCACCCGGATGACCGCCGAGCAGGCCGCGGCCCTGGTGCCCGAGTTCCGCAAGGCCTCCCCCGTCTTCGGTGAGGTCACGGCCGAGGAGCTCATGGCCGACTGCCAGGACTGGCCGGTGAAGGGCGAGCGGGCCAAGCCGGAGGTGAGCGCCCCGGGCGCCGCACCGATCCTGGTGATCGGCAACACCGGTGACCCCGCGACCCCGGTCGAGGGCGCCCGCCGGATGGCCGACGCGCTCGGCAAGGGCGTGGGCATAGGCCTCACGGTCAAGGGCGAGGGCCACGGCACCTACGGGGAGAACGCCTGCGCGACCAAGACGGTCGACGCGTTCCTGATCGACGGCACGGTCCCGGCCGACGGCGGCACCTGCGAGTAGTGCGCCGCAGCGGCCCGGCCCATGAGGGCCGGGCCGCTCCTGTTCTCAGGGCCGGGCGGCGCCCATCGTGCGGGCGAACTCCTCCGGGTCGGCGTCGGAGCCGCGCAGCCCGGCGTCGAGCGACCAGACTCCGGAGGCGTCCCGGGTGAACACGGCGACCGTGGCAGCGGTGGCATCCGGGACGGACTCGAAGCCGCTCGCGGCGAGGTCCGTGTGGCCCTCGCGGATCCGCACCCCCGTGCCGGCGATGTCCGCGAACGTCTTCGTGGGGCCCTGGCCCGTGTCGGCGCCCTGGATCACCACGCCCACCACCACCCGGCCCAACCGGGCCGCCATCCGGTCCAGTTCGAGGGTCATCACCTCGTCGAAGCCGAAGCCCTGCCCGGTGCTGCTGTCCCGGTTCAGGGTGATCGTGCCGTCGGGCGAGCGGCTGCCGAAGTGCACCAGGTAGGCCGGTGTGCCGTGCGGGTCGGCCGCCTCGTAGACCGCGGCGACGATGTCCAGGTCGTTCGCGGGCGTGCCCGCGCTGCTGGGATCCCACCGCAGGGCGACCTCCACCTTGGCCAGGCCCTTTCGTACACCAGTCACCGAACTCCCCCTCCGTACACCGGGTATTGCCTGGCCATGCTCCCACGTGCGTACCCGTTCGGGCCGTACGACCGTACGTTCCCGGCCATCGCGGCCCGATGGTCCGGCCCCTTTCAGGCCCGCCGGGTCCGCTCCTCCATCTCGTCGAGCCACCGGTTCCACGACCGGGCACCGATGCCCGGGTGCTCCTCGTCCACCCGCTGCTTCAGGAAGCCCAGGTCGTGACCGCGGTAGCGGCGCACGAGCTGGGACAGGGACATCTCCCGGTGGTCGAGGACGTCGATCCGGGATCCGGCCGCCAGGAAGGCCCTGACCAGGGCGGCCGAGCCGCCGTCGTGCGCCGCCGCGTACAGCGGGGTGCGCTGCTCGCCGTCCCGGGCCTCCAGGTCGAGTCCCGCCTCCAGCAGTCTGGGCAGCAGGTCCTCGTGGTCGAGCTGGTGCAGGACGTGCAGCAGCCCGCGGCGGCCTCCGTCGCGGACCCGGGGGTCGACGCCCGCGTCGAGCAGCGCCACCACGCCCGGGGTGTCACCGTGCTGGGCGCGCAGGAACAGCTCGCGCTGCTCGGCCCGCAGGGCGCGCGGCAGCCGGCCCCGGCCGGTGATCCACGTCTCCCGCACGGCGAAGCACCCGGCGGCCTCGCCGCCCGACGCCGGCCGGGCGCGCTCCCGTGGCTGCTCCTCGGGGCCGTGCGGCAGTTCCAGGACGCCGCCGCGCGAGCGGACCTCGTGCCACTCCCTGCCGCAGCGCACCTGCACGGGCCGGGGCAGGACGGGGCCGGGCGGCCCCTCGGCGGGGCCGCTGCCGGGGAAGAGGGCCGCCGCGACCAGCGGGTGCAGCTCCCGGGGCGTGATCAGGCCGGAGCGCACCAGTTCGAGGTCGGGCAGGCGCTGCCAGGCGTACTGCGGGAGCCGGGGCGTCCCCCTCGCCCCGTCGCGCGTGACGACGCGGGCCCGGATCCGGGCGTCCGGGCCGGATCCGTCCTGGTGCAGCTCGAAGCCGTAGCCGTAGCCGTAGGCAGGGTCGACCCGGAACCTCGTGCCCGCGCCGGCCGCCACCAGACGGCGGACCTCCCCCGCCAGCCGGGTCAGGTCGAGGACGGCCTGCCTCAGCAGCGGCTCCGGGTCGATCGGGGGCCGGTGCTGCGCCGGGGCGGGAACGGTCAGGTCCCGCTCGATGCCGGCGGCCGCGTAGGCCTCGGCGGCGTCGCCCGCCAGGTGCAGCAGGGTGATCCGCTCGGCCCGGGCGGCCGCATCGGCGGCGGGTTCGTCGGCGGGCGGGGCGACGGGCAGTTCGCCGGGACCGTTGGGGGTGTCGTCGGGGTGGAAGAAGGGCAGCCGGCCCGGCCCGGCGCCGAAGCGGGCACGCAGGCCGGCGCTGTGCCGGGCGTCCCAGAGCGGGCGGGCCGTGGTCCAGTCCTCCACCCGGACGGGGCGGCCGAAGTCGGCGTACGGCTCGCTCCCGGCGAGCGGCGCGCAGTGCAGGCGCAGCCGTTGCGCGGCGCCGCGCTGCGCCGGGGTGGTGACGGACAGCACCGGCGTGTCCGGGTCACGGAGGCCGCCGGGGTGCCGGCCGAGGTGGGCGAGCACGATCCGCACGCCGGGGGCGATCGTGGTGCGGCCGCCGAGCACCCGGGGCAGGTGCCAGCGCAGCAGGTCCGGTGCGAGGTGGTGGAGATCGTCTTCCAGCGCCTCGGCGAGCGGGGCGCCGTAGCGGGACCTGAGGGCGGCGAGGTCGAAGGTGATGTCGACGGCCGCGGCCGCGCAGGACGCCCGCCAGTCTCCGGCCAGCCGGTGTCGGGCGCTCTGCTCGATCATCCAGCCGGGCACGGCGTAGCGGCGGGTGCGCTGCCAGGAGAAGAGGTCCACGGGTCCGAAGCCGCCGGGCAGTTCGGCACGCGATGTCATCGCGGCACGCCCGCGGCACCCGTCTGCCGTGTCGTCATCGTTCCCCCGGTGCCGCCCATGGTCAGGAAAGCGCAAGGCCGGTCGGATTCGAACCGACGTCCTCCAGCTTGATGCGTGGGTGCGACGACCTCTGCGCTACGGCCTTGCTGCCGGCGATCATACGCAATGCGTTCCCGGGGGCCGCGGGCCCGCGGACGCCCGGCTGCCCGTCACCAGTCGCCGTCCCGTACGGGTTTGCCCGCCCGGGGCGCGTCCCCGAGCCGCTCGACCTGGCCCGGTCCCGGCTCGGTCCAGGGGGTGTGGACTGCGCGCGGGTGCGGCGGCGGGAGCGGGCGGACCGCCCGGAGCCGCGGCCGTCGCCCGGGGTACCGCCGCTCCGGCGGTGCCGAAGGCCGCGGGTGCGCCGGGGACGCCCGGCGCGGCGGGCGCCCGGGGGCCCGACCGCGATGCGCGGGCCCGCTCCGCCCCCCGCCACGCGGCCGGTTCCCCCGCGGCCGGCGGGAAGGCCTGGAGCTGCCCGCCCCCGGTGGTCTCCTCGCCGGTGACCTGACCCTCGACCGCGGCGCCGAGTCCGAGCGGGACGACCACGAACTGGCGCACCGTCCCGTCCCCGGAGTCTGATGCCGTCGAGCCACGGCTGCCGGGGCAGGACCAGGCAGTTCTGCGGAGTGCGGCCCAGCCGGCCCGTCCACCGCTCGCCCGACACGGCGCACACCGTGCCGCCGACCTGGAGCGCCGCGGGTTCCCCGGTTCCGGCGAAGCTGAGCCACATGGCCTCGCGCAGGTCCACGAGCAGGACCACGCCGCCCTTCGCCGGCCAGTGCGGCCGGACCGTGTCCGGGTGGTCCTCCACCCGGCGCAGCGGGAACTCGCCGAGTCCTGGTGGCAGCGCGTGCGTGCCCGACCCGGGCAGCCGCAGGGTGCGGGCGAACCGGATCTGGACCTCGCCCAGCAGGAGCGCGTTCCCTCGTCCCGTACCGAGCCGGTCCCCCTCGGCCGCCCCCTTCTCCCGATAAGAGCCGATTGCACCGCAAAATATGCGGCTGAACCGGATCGTTATCCTCAAGTTTTGCTCAGATCTAGTGACGCTGCGCCCGCCGACTTCCTAGCTTCCTCGTACACGTGTATTGACGTCCCCCCCCACGTTCTCGCGGTTCCCCGCGGTGCGGAGGTCCCTCACCCAGCCACCGCTGGAACGGGTGCCCGCGCCACGCCCCGCGGTCCCGAGGAAAGAGTTGCAGCATGAAGGTTCCCCAGGCCGGTGCGGTCGCCGCAGTGATCGCCCTCGCCCTCACCACCTCCGGGTGCGGCGGCGAGGAGGACAAGGGGACCCTCGCCGTCGGCATCAAGTTCGACCAGCCGGGCGTCGGCCTGCGCGAGCCCGGCGGGATCTTCTCCGGCTTCGACGTGGACGTCGCCACGTACATCGCCAAGGAGCTCGGCTACAAGCCGGAGCAGATCGAGTTCAAGCGCGTCGACAGCTCCGACCGGGAGCTGCTGCTCCAGTACAACGAGGTGGAGTTCGTCGCCGCCAGCTACTCGATCAGCGAGAAGCGCAAGGAGAAGGTCGACTTCGCCGGCCCGTACTTCGTCGCGCACCAGGACCTGCTCGTCCGCGCCGACGACACCAGCATCACCAAGGCGGAGGACCTCAACTCCAAGAGGCTCTGCTCGGTCACCGGCTCCACCTCGGCGGAGAACGTCAAGAACAAGCTGGCCCCCAAGGCGAGCGTGCTGGAGCTGCCGGGCTACTCGGAGTGCGTCGTCGCCCTCCAGGACAACCTGGTCGACGCGATGACCACGGACAACTCCATCCTGGCCGGGTACGTGGCCCAGAAGGGCAACCAGGGCAAGTTCAAGCTGACGGGCCAGAACCTGAGCAACGAGAGCTACGGGATCGGCCTCAAGAAGGGCGACAAGGCCCTCCAGGGCAAGATCAACGCCGCGCTCAGGAAGATGGTCCAGGACGGGTCCTGGGAAGCGGCCGTGAAGAAGAACTTCGGCCCGGACTACAAGTTCGACCCGGCTCCCCCGATCGCCACCGGCTGACAGCCGGCACCAGCCACCGGCGCCCCCTGTCGATCCGACCGTCCGGATCGGCAGGGGGCGCCGGCGTGTGGGACACGTCCTGCCGCCACAGCTCGCTCCCCCGGCCGGCCTGCTGTCCGGGGCGTTCTTCCTGGCATGGGTGCTGTTCACGCAGGACGGCCTCGGCCTGGGCCCGGGCGTAGCAGCTGTCGGCCTCGTCGCCGCTTCCCCGGGCGGGACGGGTGGCACCTGGCTCGCCCTCTGCCTCGTGGCGCGCTGCGGACGAGCCGTGCCACAGGCCGGAGCCCTGCTCGTGCTCGCCGCCACCGGTCCGCCCGGCTACCGCCGCCTGGTCGCCACCGAGGGCAGCAGCATGGGAACCGTGCCGGCCGCTCGGCATCGCGCCGGGCGCCGCCCTCACCACGGTCCTCCGCCAACAGCCTCTGGATCGTCGTCGGCATCGTCGGCGCACTCCTCGCGATGTGGGCGCTGATGCTCCTTTCTTCCCCGGCGGACCCACCACGTCCGCTCAGTACCGGATTCAGCCACTTCACCAGGGAATGCGGGGGCCGTACTGGGGTCTGAGGGCGGGTCGTTCGCGCTCGGTGAACGTCAACACCCCAGCTCTGCACCGCAGACACATGGTTTTTACCTGTAGGGCACATGACAATGTGAGCCTCGCTCTGCCACTGATATCCCGCCAACCGTCCCGGCGGGAGCGGTGCGTTGTGGAGAGGCACCCCCCACCATGAGAATCTCCCGCCTGACTCCCTGGGCAGCCGGGCTCGCGGCAGCCGCCCTGTTCGCGATACCGGCCACCGCCTCCGCCGGCCAGCAGCGGGCGGCGGCTCCCCACGCCGCCTCGGCCGCGACGGTCGACTCGTACTACGCCACCGCCGAGGGCAAGACCGGCGCCGCGCTGAAGACCGCCCTGCACCAGATCATCCGGACCCAGTCCAAGGTCTCGTACGACGGCGTCTGGAACGCCCTGAAGGTCACCGACCAGGACCCGGCCAACCCGAACAACGTCATCCTGCTCTACTCCGGCCGTTCCCAGTCCAAGGCCACCAACGGCGGCGGGGCCAACGACTGGAACCGCGAGCACGTCTGGGCCAAGAGCCACGGCGACTTCGGCACCGCCACCGGACCGGGCACCGACCTGCACCACCTGCGCCCCGAGGACGTCACGGTCAACAGCACCCGGGGCAACAAGGACTTCGACAAGGGCGGCAGCCCCGTGAGCGAGGCCCCGGGCAGCCTCACCGACGCCGACTCCTTCGAACCGCGCGACGCCGTCAAGGGCGATGTCGCGCGGATGCTGCTCTACATGGCCGTCCGCTACCAGGGAGGCGACGGCTTCGCCGACCTGGAGATGAACGACAAGGTCAACAACGGCTCCGCCCCCGCGCACGGCCGGATCAGCCTGCTGAAGCAGTGGCACCAGCAGGACCCGCCGGACGCCTTCGAGCAGCGCCGCAACCAGGTCATCTTCGACACCTACCAGCACAACCGGAACCCGTTCATCGACCACCCGGAGTGGGTCGGCTCCATCTGGTGACCGTCAGAGGCGGTCGGCGAGGGCCTTGAAGTCGTTCCAGGGCTGCTGCGGCGGGCGGGAGTCCCACACCTTCTGTGAGAGCGCGGCCAGGGGCAGCCGGATGCCGTCCGCCACCTGGGCCTGGGTCTGCGCACCGGCCAGGTCGGCCCACACGGCGAGGCGCCCGCCCAGTATCTGGTCGTCGTACTGGGCGGGCACGGGGGTCGTGCCGCGCAGCACCAGCGGCGTCCACTGCTCGTAGATCCGGCGCCCTGTGGGATACGTGAACTGGTTCGGCTGGCCCAGCACGTAGTAGAGGTACTCGTCGTTGAGGTTCACGACCTTCCGCCCCTCCCGCAGGTACTCCAGGGGCGGTCGGGCACCGATCTCCTTGCCGGTCCAGTACTCGACCTGGATGTCCTTGGCGGCGCTGGTCACACCGCCGGAGAAGAACCCGTCGTTCCAGGCCTTGAGCGCCTTGCCCGACGGACGCACCACGTCCGCCCGGTCGTCGAGCCAGCCCGTCGCCAGGTCCTGGACGCGCGCCGAGGGACCGTACCGCTGCTGGGCGGCGCGGGCGAGCTGCGGGAAGGAGGCCTGCGGGTCCCGGACGACGAGCGCCTGGTACTCGTCCGCGCCCAGGTGCCATGCGCCACCGGGGAACAACGGCAGGTACTCGCGCAGGAGTTCGTCGACGAGCTTGGCCGCCGCCGGGTTGGATATGTCCACGGCGCCCTTCACCGCCCGGCCCTGTACGTCGCGCAGCTGCAGGTCCGGGTGGACGCGCAGCACCGCGCCGAGGTGGCCGGGCGAGTCGATCTCCGGGACCACCGTGATGTGCAGGGACTCGGCGAGCGCGGTGATCCGGCGCACCTCCGCCTTGGTGAGGTGCGGTGTGGAGACGATCTCGGGGTGGCCGGTGGACTCGATCCGGAAGGCCTGGTCGTCGGAGAAGTGCAGGCCGAGCTGGTTGAGCTTCAGGTCGCCCATCTCGCGCAGCCGGTCCTCGATCCAGTCGGCGGTGAAGTGTTTGCGCGCTATGTCCAGGTTGAGGCCGCGCTGGGGCTTGGCCGGGGCGTCGCGCACGGTGCCCTCGGGGGCCGATCCGGCGGCCTTGACGGCTTGTTTGAGGGTGCGGGTGCCGTAGAACACCCCGGCCTCGTCGGGGCCGGTGATCTTGACCCGGCCGTCCCCGACGGTGAGCGCGTACGACTCGGCCGGGCCGGAGCCCTTGGCGCCCAGGGCGAGTTCGACATCGCCCCGGCGTGCCGGCTCCGTGTCCGAGAATCCCAGGCGCAGCTCACCGGCGAGCAGCTTGGCCTCGTCGGACAGGGCGGCCTTGTCCGCCTGCGCGACGACCACGCGGGCGTCGGGCGCGGGTTTCCAGCCGGGACCGCGGGCCGGTACGTGTTCCCGTACGGCGGGGATCGTGCGCGGAGCGGTGGACAGGGCGTAGGTGGGGCTCGGGGTGGGTGTCGGCGTGGGCTCGGCCGGGACCGTCCGTGCGGCGGGCGGGGCGCTGGTGCCGGGGGTCGGGGCGTTGGGGGCCCGGGCCTCGTCGGAGGCCGCCGAACAGCCGGGCACGGTCAGGCTGAGCAGCGCGGCGACGGTTGCCGTCGCCATGACGTGGCCTTTCACCTGGAACAACCTCGGATCTCGGATCGCGGACGCGCCTGTCCCCCGTACCAACGTGGCACGGGGGAGGCGGGAGCGCGACCCGGCGGCGCGGGCCGCCGGCACGCGCGGCTCAGCCGGCCAGGGCGGCGAGTGCCGCGGCGGCGAAGGCGTGGTCCTGGGCGGGGGCGCCGCCGCCGACGCCGACGGCGCCGACGAGTCGGCCCTCGCGGTGGACCGGCACCCCGCCCGCGATGAACAGCAGCGGCCGGTCCAGGGCGGTCGGCAGCGTGTGGAAGAGCCCGCCCGGCTGCACCGCGTCGACGAGGTCGGCGGTCGGCGCGTCCAGCTGGAGGGCGGTGAAGGCCTTGCGGGTGCTGGTCTCGCCGGAGATGAGCACGGCCCGGTCGTCGCGGCGGAAGGCCAGCAGGTGGCCGCCCGCGTCCAGGACGGTGACACTGACCGGCACCCCGGCGGCTCCGGCGGCGGTGCGGGCGGCGGCGAGCAGCAGCTCGGCGTCCTCGGTGGTCAGCGGGGCAACGGCGGTGCGGGTGGTGCCGGACATGCGGTTTCTCCTCGGGAGGGGTGTGCGGAGGGGACGGGGAGGCGGATCAGTGGTGGGCGGGTACGGCGGCGCCCCCGGGGGCTCCGGCCGCGACGATCCGGGCCGCGCGGCCGGTCCGCGCGGCCGTCCGGCGCTCCAGCGCGCCGGAGACGAGGGCCAGTGCGAGGGCGGAGGCGGCCAGCGCCGCGCCGACCCAGTTCGGGGCGGTCCAGCCGAGTCCGGCGGCGATCACGATGCCGCCGAGCCAGGCGGCGAGGGCGTTGCCGAGGTTGAAGGCGCCGATGTTGACGGCCGAGGCCAGGGTGGGCGCACCGGCGGCCTGGTCGAGCACCCGCTTCTGGAGCGGCGGCACGGTCGCGAAGCCGAGGGCGCCGATGAGCACGACGGTGACGGCGGCGCCGGCCTTGCTGTGGGCGGTGAGGGTGAAGACGGCCAGGGTCACGGCGAGCGCACCCAGGGACACGTACAGCATCGGCATCAGCGCGCGGTCGGCGAACCGGCCCCCGACGAGGTTGCCGGCGACCATGCCGAGGCCGAAGAGGACGAGGAGCCAGGTGACGGAGGCGTCGGCGAAGCCGGCGACGTTCGTCATCATCGGAGTGATGTAGGTGAGGGCGGCGAAGACCCCGCCGAAGCCGAGGACGGTCATCGCCATGGCGAGCAGGACCTGGACGTTGCGGAACGCGGCCAGCTCGTGGCGGATCCGCACGCCTTCGGGGCGCGGCAGTTCGGGGACGAGGCGGGCGATGCCGAGCAGGCCGACGACGCCCAGCGCGGCGACGATCAGGAAGGTGACGCGCCAGCCGAGGGTCTGCCCGACGAGGGTGCCCAGCGGCACGCCGACCACGTTGGCGACGGTCAGGCCGGTGAACATCATGGCGATGGCTCCGGCCTTCTTCTCCGGGGCGACGAGTCCCGCCGCGACGACGGAGCCGATCCCGAAGAAGGCGCCGTGGGCCAGGGAGGCCACGACGCGCCCGGCGAGCATCACGCCGAAGGCGGGGGCCAGGGCGGAGAGGACGTTGCCCACGACGAACAGGCCCATGAGCAGCATCAGCATGCGCTTGCGGGGGACGCGGGTGCCGAGGACGGTCATCAGCGGGGCGCCGAGGACGACACCGAGGGCGTAGCCGGTGACCAGGAAGCCCGCGGTGGGGATCGAGACGCCGTAGTCACCGGCGACCTCGGGGAGCAGGCCCATGATGACGAATTCGGTGGTGCCGATCCCGAAGGCCCCGATGGCGAGGGCGAGGAGTGCGAGAGGCATGGGGGAGGTGCCCTTCAGGGGAGGGTGTGGTGCGGATGCGTCGGGGCCGGTGCGGAGGGGTGCGGCACCCGGCTGCCTGGGATGCGGCGCGATTGCTGCCGCTGCTTACGTGCGTCCACATTAATTGCAGACGCGGGATAAATGCAAGCGCGGGCTATTGCACCGGTGTTCTATCCTGGGGGCACCGCACGCTTCGAAGGAGGAGCCCATGACGGCAACGGACAGCGCGCTCACCGCCCTCTCCCAGGGCTGGTGCGCCCTCTCCCTCCTGCACGGACGGATCGAGGCGCACATCGAGCGGGCCCTCCAGGCGGGGCACGGACTCAGCGTCCGCGAGTACTCGCTGCTCGACGTGCTCAGCCGCCAGCACAGCGGGCCGGGCGGGCACCTGCGGATGCACCAGGTCGCCGACTCGGTGGTCCTCAGCCAGAGCGCGACCACCCGGCTGGTCAGCCGGCTGGAGGACCGCGGGCTGCTGAGCCGCTACATCTGCGACACCGACCGGCGGGGCATCTACACCGACGTGAGCGAGGCCGGTCTGGCACTCCTCGCCGCGGCGCGCCCGACGAACGACGCGGCCCTGCGTGAAGCCCTCGACGCGGCGGCGCGCAACCCTGGGCTGGCCCCGCTCGTCGCGGCGGTGGAGAACACCCGGACGCCTTCGTAACGGGCCCCGGCCGGTCGGTCCGGTGTCCGGCAGGTGGGGCCGGTGTCCGGCCGGTGAGGCTGGTCGGGCCGGCGTCCGGCCGGTAGGGCCGGAGGGCCGGTCAGGTCCACCGGGCCGTATCGGGCCGGCCCGCCCGGGCCGGATCGGCTCCCGCGCGGCCAGGCCGGCCGGACACCCCTGGTGTCAGCCCGTGCTGCCGGTCGCGCTCGGCGGGGTCGGCGAGCCCGCCGGGACCGAAGCGCTCGCAGAGGGCGGCAGGAGCGACGAGGGCGAAGGCGAGGACGGCGGCGGGGAGACGGACGACCGGGGGGCCGGCGGCCTCGCGCCCGAGGCGCTCGGCGTCGGCGAACGCTCCGGCACCCCCGACGTGGCCGCACCGGGGGCCGGCACCACCGACGAGGACGGCGGCGTGGCCGGAGCCGGCGTCGGTGAACGCGACGGTTCCGCGGACGGGCCGGGGCCCGTGATCCGCGGCGGCGTGGCGGGGGGCTGCGGACCGGGCGCCGGCTCGGGGGCGAACAGCAGGTGGCCGACACCCACGGCAGCTGCCGCCGCCAGGCCTGCCAAGGGCAGCACGAACCGCCGCAGCCGTACGGCGGGCAGCCGCTTCAGGTGCGGTCCGGGCGGGTCCGCGGGACGCAGCCGGCGGATGTCGATCCCCTCCGCGCGTGCGTCGAGGGCCTCCCGCAGCCGGTGCTCGACGGGCCGTTCGCCGTCGCGCGTCATATCCGTCCCTCCAGAATCCGTTCCAGCGCGTCCAGGGCGCGGCTCGCGTTCGATTTCACCGCACCCCGGCTGATGCCGAGCGTCGTCGCTATCTCCGCCTCGCTGAGGTCAGCCCAGTAGCGCAGGACCAGCACCTGCCGGCGGCGCGGCGTCAGCCGGCCGAGCGCGGCGAGCACCTCGCGGTGGGCCTCGTCCAGCACCACGTGGTCCTCGGCGGACGGTACGTCGGCCTGCGCGGGCGGCGTCCAGGCCCGTGCGGTGCGCCTGCGGCGCAGCACGGAGCGCGAGGTGTTGACGACTGCCGTGCGCAGGTAGCCCAGGGCGTTGTCGACCTCGCTGATGTTCTCCCCGTGGCGGCGGTACAGCGCCGTGAAGGCGTCCTGGACCACGTCCTCGGCGGTGGCCAGGTCGTCGACGAGCAGCACCGCGAGCCGGACCATCCGCAGCCGGTGCGCATGATAGAGCTCGGTCACGGTGGGGGGCGGCGGCTCCCCGCGGCCGGAGCCGCTCGCCTGCTCGTACGGGAATCCGAGCGGCCTCGGCGAGGCTGGTGGGGCGGAGCCCTCACGGCGCAGGAACGACCACAGGCCCCGCCACGCCCGGTCGAGGACGGGCATGGCGGGGCCGGCGGGCGATACGAGGTGGAGCACGGGATTCCTCAGCCGTTGGCGCGGCGCCGCACGGTGTACAGGGCGCCGGCGCCGATGACGATCAGGCCGGCTGCTCCTGCCCCCAGGGCCAGGGTGGTCGCGGAGGAGCCAGTATGCGCCAGCTCGGCCTCACCGGCCGCAGCGGAGGGCGTGGCCGCAGGAGCGCCCGACGGGGCGGCCGACGGCGCGGCCGACGGAGCGCCCTTCTCGCCCGGCGCCGACACGGACGGGGTCGGCTTGGCGCTCCCCCCGGCCGACGGCGACGTCGAGACGACCGGGGCGGGCGCGGCGCTCGTGGCCGGAGCCGGGGCGGCGCTCGTCGCCGGAGCGGGCCTGGCCGGGGTGGCGGCCGGGCTGGTGGCCGGAGCGGGCACGGCCGGCGCCCCGTTCGCGGCGGAGGCCGGCCCGGCCAGAGCGACGAACACCCCCGTGGCGGCCGCGATGACGGCCGCACGGCGGACGGGCTGGGGGACGCGCTTCAGGTTCTTCACGGTGGTTCTCCACGGTCGGGTCGAGGGCGCGGAACTGCGCCCTTCACCCCCGCACGACGCGCGACCCCGCCCGAGGTTGCCGCGGTTTCCGAAAAACTTTTCGCGGACCGGGAAATGACCGCGGATCACGTCACGCCGAGGAAGCCGGGGTCCGTTCCGTCCAGCTGGACGGCCGTATCGCGGCCCGACCGGAGCAGCTCCGCCAGGGGGACGGCGCGCAGGCTGGTCGCCGACAGGTCCTGGCGGGCCTCGGCGGACCACAGCGGAGGGAAGGACGACAGGCCCTGTCCGCCCGTCAGCTCCCGGACCTCGTCCCGCCACCCGGGCCGGCGCAGGCCTTCGTAGAACCCGTCCAGGGCGCCGGAGACGGTCCAGGACAGCCACGCCCCGTGGCCGGCCCCCAGGGGCTCCCAGCTCAGCGAGTCCGGGGCGAAGTAGACCACCTCGCCCGGTGCCCCCGGCCGGCCCGCCCCGGCGGGTGCCGGGCCGTTGAGGAGGAAGACGCCGCCGAGCACGTCGTGCGCCAGGACCAGTCCGGCCTCCGCCCGCCAGGCCGGATCGACCACGTCGGGGAAGCCGTTGACCCGTGCCAGGGAGGGCAGGTCCCGCGCGTTAGCGGCGGCGGGGCTGCCGTAGACCCTCAGCCAGCCGTCGTCCACGAGCAGGCCGCCGCAGTGCAGGACGAAGGCACCCAGGTACGAGCGCGCGGTGACCTGCAGCTGCAGGAGCGAGGCCCGGCCCCGGTCCGGGTCGGCGGGCAGCAGCTCGCACCGGGCGGCCGCGGCGGCGAGTTCTTCGCCGAGCCCCGGCCAGGCCGGGTCCTCGACGTCGGTCAGTTCCCTCAGCTCACGCATCCCCGCATCCTCGCACCGCCGCCCCGCCCGCCCGCCCGGAGGTTCGCGGTGGTGGTCGCCGGCCTCGCGGCCGGCCCGCATCCGCCCGCGCAACCGGCCGGTCGCCGGTGTCGCCCGCCGGGTCGGCTCCGAGGACCCGACCTCCAGCCGTCTGGTCGGCCGCCGCGCCGGCCGGCGCCCGTCCGCTTCCGAGCCCGGCGGCGGGGCGGGGTCAGCGCAGGATGCCCGCCGCGCGGGCGGCCCGTATCCACGACGGGAACTCCGACAGGAGCCGGTCGTACAACTCCTCGTCGGAGAGCGAATCGATGTCGTCCACGGCGAAGAAGCCGACGTTGTCCACGCGTCGCCCGGGCAGTGTGTCGAAGCGTTCCAGCACGCCGTACCCGGCCCGGCCCAGGCCGATGAACTGCCAGAACAGCGGCTCCTCGACGGCCTCCCGCAGCTCGCGTTCGATCTCGGCGTTGCGGTAGACACCGCCGTCGGAGAAGAACAGGACCAGGGTCGGTTCGGGTACGGGGTGGGCGCGGACGAAGGCCCGGACCTCGGCGATGACCTTCTGCTCCTCGTTCCCGATGCCGACGGTGCGCATGTCGACCTGTCCCGGTTCCAGTCCCTTCGGCGGTTTCCTGCGGCCGAAGAGGCTGTACTGGCCGACCCGTACGTGCAGGCGGAGCCATTCGGGCAGGTCACCGACCACGAGGTCGGGCAGGCGCGCCGGGTGGGAGGCGAAGGTCCACGCCTGCATCGCGCCGCGTCCGTCGAGCTGCGCGGCGACGGCGGCCATCCGTTCGGCGACGCCGCTGACGGTGCCGCGCGCGTAGGGGCCGGTCATCGAGCCCGAGGCGTCCAGGACGAGGACGACCCGGGCGGCCAGGGCCGCGACACCCCGCTTGGCGAGACTGACCGCGACCTGCCGTTTGCGCAGGGACAGGCGGGCACGCATGTCCGCGGGCAGCTGCTCCTCGCCGACGGCCGACCGTACCGCGGGCACCGCGGGCGCGGCGGCAGGCTGGGGGGCCGGCGGCGGGTCCTCGTCGACGCTGATGCCGAAGTCCGTGGCCAGGCCCGCCAGCCCGCTGGCGTACCCCTGTCCCACGGCCCGGAACTTCCACGCGCCCGCCCCCCGGTACAGCTCCCCGGTCACGTACGCGGTCTCGGGTCCGGCGGCCATCTCGAAGCGGGCCAGTTCGACACCGGACACCGCGTCGAGCAGGCACAGGTGGAGGCCGGGGACCTGCCCGAAGGTGCCGCCGTCCGTGGAGGCGCACAGCACCACGCGCTCGATGCCCGGCTCCAGCGCGCCCAGGTCGACCTCGACGGTGTCCGCGCCGGGGCGCTTGCCGAGATGGCGGACGGCTCCCGAGGCGTGCCGGGGCTGGTTGTAGAAGACGAAGTCGGCGTCGGAGCGGACGCGTCCGCGGCGGGTGAGCAGGAGCGCGGACCCGTCCACGTCGGGCAGGCCGTCCCCGGCCGACCAGGCGAGAACGGCCCTGACCCTGATGGCTGTGACCGGCAGGTTGGCACCCTTGTTCAGTGTCGTCACGCCCTCCAGTCTGCCCAACTCCCGCCCGGTACAGGCGTCTTGGCACCGACCCTGGGGCCGGTGCCCCGCTCGTGGCCCTGAGCCTGACGTACCGGGCGGGACGGGGGTGCGGTGGCGACGTACCAGGCGGTGTGCCGGATCGAGGACGAGGTCCGCCTCGTCGTGGGAGTTCGCGGGGCTGACCGGGCAGCCCGCTGCACGACCGCCCGGTGGGTACGTCTACGCGGAGGCCGGGACCAGGACGACCGCCGTGCCGTACGCGCACACCTCGGTCCCGACATCGGAGGCGTCGGTCACGTCGAAGCGCATCATCAGGACCGCGTTCGCGCCCCGTGCCTTCGCCTGCTGGATGAGCCGGTCCATGGCCTGGTTGCGGGTCTCCACGAGGGTCTTGGTGAGGCCCTTCAGCTCGCCCCCGATCATGGACTTCAGCCCCGCGCCGATCTGGCTGCCCAGGTGGCGGGAGCGTACGGTGAGTCCGAAGACCTCCCCGATGACCTGCTCGACCCGGTAGCCGGGAACGTCATTGGTCGTCACGACGAGCACACCGGTCTCGTGTGCCCCTGCGCCGCCGCCAAAGTCTTCGATGCCCATGGACCTCACTGTGGCGCCGCCCGCCGCCGCCCGCATCCGGAGGCCGCCGCGGTCAGGGCATCCGTGCGGCGAGGCCGAACTCATGGGCCACGACCACGGCCTGTGCGCGGCTGGACACCTCCAGCTTGGTCATGCACCGGTGGACGTGGGTCTTGACGGTGGCCGCGCTGAGGACGAGCCGGCGGGCGATGTCGGCGTTGGAGAGGCCGGCCCCCACCAGGCCCAGCACCTCGCGTTCGCGCGGGGTCAGCGCGGCCAGGCCCGGGTGCGGGGCGCGGGCGACGGGGACGGCGTACGCGTCGATGAGCCCGCGCAGCGCACGGGGGCTGAAGAGCATCTCGCCGGCGTGCACGGTGATGATGGCGGCGAGCAGCCGGTCGGGCGGGGTGTCCTTGAGCAGGAAGCCGCCCGCGCCCGCCCGGATGGCCCGGAAGACGTACTCGTCGGAGTCGAAGGTGGTCAGGACGAGCACCTTGGGCCGGTCGGGCGCCGTGCCGTGTGCGGCCAGGATCCGCTCGGTGGCGGCGATCCCGTCCGTGCCGGGCATGCGGATGTCCATGAGGACCACGTCGGGCCGTCTCTCCGCCGCGAGCCGGACCGCCTCCTCACCGTCCTCGGCCTCGCCGACGACCTCGAAGCCGGGTGCGGCGGCCAGCAGGGCCGTCAGCCCCGACCGGATCAGGAACTGGTCGTCGACGACGAGCACGCTCGGCATGCGGACGCCCTCCTTCCCCGTAGTCCGGTCCTGTTCACGCGCCACCGCCGGCGCGTGGCACGGGGACCCGCAGGCTGACCTCGAAGCCGCCTCCGGAGGCGGGTTCGGCCGTCACCGTACCGGGGTAGATCGTGGTCCGTTCCCGCATTCCGATCAATCCCTGCCCGGCCGGTCTGCCTGCGGCGGGCGGGCGGGGCCGCGCGCGGCGGCTTCCGTCGTCCTTGACGCGTACCCGGACCTCGTCCGCGGCGTAGTGGACGCGGACGGTGGTGCGGGCGTCCGGGGCGTGCTTGATCACGTTCGTCAGCGCCTCCTGCACCACGCGGTAGGCGCACAGGTCGATCCCGGGCGGCAGCTCGTACGCCGTCCCCGTGATCCGCACGTCCACCGGCACCCCGGCTTCCCCGACCCGCCGGACCAGCTCGTCCAGCCGCCCGAGCCCCGAGGCTCCGGAGGCGTTCGCCTCCCCGGCGTCCGGCTCCGCCTGCCCCGCCGTCCCCCGGCCCGGGTCCTCGCGCAGGACCACCAGCATCCGGCGCATCTCCGCCAGGGCCTCGCGCGCGCTGTCGCCGATCGTGCCCAGGGCCCGCCGGGCGGTCGGCGGGTCCGAGGAGAACACGTACCCGGCGAGGCCGGTCTGGACGGAGATCACCGAGACGTGGTGCGCGATGACGTCGTGCAGCTCCCGGGCGATCTTGATGCGTTCCTCCGTCACCGCCCGGCGGGCCTTCTCCTCCTGCTCCAGGCGGAGTTGGCGGGTGAGTTCGCGCAGGCGGCGGGAGCCGTCACCGGCGACCCAGCAGACGACGGTGGCGACGGTGACGAAGGCCGCGCTCATCCCGCCGACGCCGGGCTCGGCGAGGCGGGTGCCCCACAGGAGCACCGCGAGCGTGGCGGCGGCGCACCTGAGCGAGACCTTGCGGGGGCACAGGGAGGCGACGGTGTAGAGGGCGGTGGCCATGCCGCAGGCGGCGACCACGTGGTAGTAGCCGAGGGTGAAGTAGGTGCCGACCCAGAGTCCGGTGCTCGCCATCACGGCCAGGGGGTGGCGGCGGCGCAGGACGAGCGGCAGGTAGACCGCCGCGAGCAGCGCGTAGGCGAGCGCGTCGTTGTCCCGCCAGTAGCCGTGCGGATCGGGCCAGTTGTGGAGCAGTGTGGACGACATCCACAGCGAGCCGACGGCCCACACGATCTCGCCGGCGGCCGGCAGCACGGCCCGGATGCGCACCCGCTGCCGGGCTTGTGGACAACTGCACGTCAACCCCCTTGGTGTACCACGCTGGTTGTACAGGGTCGCTCGCCGGAGGGGTAGGCGGGGTTCAACCCGTGGATGGGCGCGCAGGCGGGGCCGGTGTGCGTAGATTCGGTCCTGCCGGTTCACCGGCAGGCACCGGCCCCGCCCCCCGGGCCTCGCCGCGCGGCCGTGCCCGTTCGGGGGCGGGCACGGCCCCGCGTACGGCCGGGTCCCGGGCGGATCGGGGCCGACCGATGGCGCGGATTGGGCATATCGGGCTAAACGGCGGTGAGTCATCCGGGCTGCGCGCCCCTCCATGGCCATAGTCGTCCGTGGCAACCCCCCGGTTGCCGCCCCGCGCCGTGTGTCGCGGCCGGGCGGATGACTTCGTAGAGGAGCCGGCGCATGCTGAAGCCCACCAGGACCATCCTCGCTCTCACCGCCGGAAGCCTGGTGCTCGGTCTGGTCGGGGCGGGCGTCTCCGTCGCGGACGAGGGGCCGATGACCACCCTGCCCTCGCACGAGACCGCCGTCGAGGCGGCCGCCTACCGGTCCGTGATCGGCAAGGTCGTCTCGCGCGGGCCGCTGAAGGTCCGCAGCAGGCCGAACACCCGCTCGGAGATCGTCGGTCAGCTGCAGCCGAACCGCACGGTCGAGATCGGGTGCAAGACGTACGGCGAGTCCGTCGACGGCAACCGCATCTGGTTCCGCCTGCAGGACAAGCGGGACACGTGGGAGAACGAGCCCGTCGAGAACGGCCCCGTGGAGAACGGGCCGGTCGAGACCGGCCCGGGGAACGGCGGCTGGCAGAACCGCCCGAACCCGCAGACCCGCCAGTACGGCGAGGAGCGCTGGGTCGCCGCCCGCTACGTCAGGAACCAGTCCCAGGTCCAGTTCTGCCGCTGACCCGCACGGAGGGCCGCCGGGCCACCGCCCGGCTGACCCGCACCGCGGCACCACAGCCGTCCGGCCGCCGTCCGGCGCCCCTCGGGGTGCCGGACGGCGGCCGTTGCGCGGGCGGGTCAGTCCACCGGGCGGACCGTACGCGGCCCCACGCACTCCACCCCGAGGGCCCGCACCCGCTCGCGCAGCGCACGGTCCGCCGTGACGACCACGCAGCCGCGGTCCGCGTGGGCCGCGGCCAGCTCCACGATCCGGTCGTCCCCGCTGCCCGGCGCCGGGTCCACCCGTACCCCGGGCACGGACTCGACGCCCCGGGCGGCCCCTTCGACCACGAGGACGACCTCTTCGTCCCCGTCCCGGGCCGCCAGCAGGTCGCGCAGCCGCTCGGTCGCACCCCTGCGGTCCCGCCACCAGCCGTCCGGGACCGAGCCGACCACGTTGGCGGCGTCCACGATCAGCATGCCCTCGCCCCGTCCGTCAGACGTCAGAAATCGCCGTAGTTGACCTGCCAGGTGGGCAGGCCCATCCGGCGCCACACGGCCACGACGCGGTCCCGGTCGTCGAGCGAGACCCGTACCGCGTACCGGTGACGCACGTGCGCGTCGAACAGTTCCGCCTTGACGATGTCGTCGCGGCGCGTGTCGCCGGCCGCACGCATCCACAGTTCGTCGTACGGCACCTCGTGCCGCCGCAGCCAGGACTCGGTCTGCGGGCGGTGTTCCTCGCTGCGCCCCGAGAGCAGCACGATGACATCGCCGTCGGCGCGCCGGAAGGCGTCCAGGGCGTGCCGCACCGACTCGTTGAGCAGGTCGAGCTCGCAGCGCGAGAAGTCGTACGGTCCCCGGTCGCCGGTCAGCGCGAGGGTGCCGTCGATGTCGCACATCACGGCCGGGGGCAGCGCCGGGTCGGGGACGTACGTCTGCACGGGCGGCACCGCCATCCCGTCGGACCGGCCGTTCATCCACTCGGCCGTCAGCCGCCAGCCGCCCTTGCGGGCTTTCTGGTGCTTGTCGGCCAGGATGCGGATGATCTCCTCGCCGACCTGGCGCTCCCGGGCGGCGTCCCGGCGCAGGCACTCCTCCAGCGGCACGTCCGTGAAGTCGTGCACGACGAAGGTGGCGAGTCCCCCGACGGCCGCCTTCAGCCGTTTGGGGATGTGCTGGGTCAGGTGGGTGTTGTCGACCACCACGTCGAAACCGCCGGCGACGGCCGCGCGGACCGCCGCGTCCTGGACCTCCAGCACGGTCTGCTCGTGTGCGAAGGAGCGGCTCCGTCCGGGGTCCGGCAGGTCGAGCATGCTCCGCAGGTCGTCCAGGTTGACGCGGCGCATCCGGCCGCCGGACTGCGCCTGCAGGGCGCGCGCGGCGGTCGTCTTGCCGGAGGCGGGCAGCCCGGTCATGACGTGCACGACGGGCAGCACGGCGTCCTGACCGTCGTCGGCCCGAGCGCGGTCCGCCTCCCGCGCCGCGCCGTCGCCAGCCGTGTCGTGCCGTGCGGCGGGCGGGCGTACGGCGGGCTGCCGGGCGGCGGGGTCCGCCGTACGGGACGACGCCGGGCCGGGGACGCGCGGCGGGGCCTGCGGCGCCGGGCGGCTCGCTTCTCCGGGCACGTCCGTGCCCTCCTCGTCGGTGGCGTAGGGGACGGCCGTCTCCGGCCGCACGTGGCGCCAGCTGGTGAGCTCGGTCGACCGGCCGTCGAGCCGCCGGAACATGGCGGGACGGACCTCCCGGTCGCCCAGTTCCTGGACCGCCCGGGCGAAGGCGCCCCGGTCCGCGGCCAGGTGGGCGAGGCTCGCGTAGGCCTCGTCGATGGCCCGCTCGTGCCGCGCGGCCCGCTCCTCCAGGCCCGCGATCACCTCGCGCACCCACGCGTCGAACTCGTCGGGCACCTGCTCCAGCAGCGCGTCGAGCGGCTTGCCGTCCGAGGCCTCGACCTCGGCGACGGTGCAGTTCAGGCCCTGCGCGAGCCGCTTGACCGGCAGGCCGGCGAAGCGCTGGATGCCGTAGCTGCGCCAGATGTCCCGCTCGTTGACGCCGGTGAGCACGCGGTGGAGCCGTACGTATTCGGACAGCTTGGCCTTGGCGCGCACGCCGGAGGCGAAGCGGAGCACGAAGCCCTCGGCGTCGGTACCGGTGGCCGCGCCGCCACCGGGCATGGTGCTGGACTCCGTCAGCGCGATCAGCTCGTCGAGGGGCATGGCGGGCCACACGGTGACGACGGAGCCGATGCCCTCCCAGTGGGGCGCGGCCTCGGCGAGCGGCACCTCGACGCCGTCGCGGCCGAAGGCGGCGAGGAGGACGAGGTCCCGGCGGTCGCCGTAGTTCACGACGATGCGGTTCTGCGGGTAGAGGATCTCCGCGAGGTAGGTGACGCCGGGGCGCAGCGCGGACGTGTCCTTGCCGTCGAGGCGCCGCTGGGCCCAGGTCGCCTGGGTGCTGATGAAGGACCCCTTGGAGGCGACCCGCCAGCGGCCCGCGTAGTGGAAGACCACCGCGAGACTGCCGTCGACCTTGTCGTACACCTCGAAGGGCTCGTCCGGGAGGGCGGGCGCGTACGGCTGGCCGGACGTGTGCTCCCCCACGTTGAAGAACTTCGGGAGCGGCAGGGCGACGACCGCGCCCGTGGTGTCGTCGGCGACCAGTCCGCGGCAGCGCGTGGTGACCTGGTCCCAGACCCCCTCGTACTGGGCGGTCCGCGTGTAGGTGTAGAGGGACAGCGGCAGTTCGGGGTGCGACTTGCGGGTCACGTACCCCGCGGCGATCGACTCGGCCAGTGCCTGGGCCGGCATCAGGTCGTGCAGAGTCAGGTGGTCCTGGCTCATGGGTTCCTCCCGGTTCGAGATGGTTCATTCTCAGGTGCGGGAGGGGATGCCGGGTAGTCAATTATGCCTGGTCGCCGCGACGACCAGGACGGCTGGCGCCCCGCGGGCGCAGGATGCGGCCGGGACGCTGCGGACCGCGTCGTCGCGCAGGCATGCGCGCAGCGCGCCCCGGCCGATCATGCCGGTCGCGCCGGAGAGGATGACGTCCACCTGGTGGAGTCCGGCCGGCTCGCGCTGCGCCGGCTCGTCGGCTCGTGCACGGTCGGCCCGTCCCTAGTAGGTGATGCACAGCTCGTTGCCCTGCGGGTCGGCGAGAGTGGTCCAGGTGTAGGGGCCCTGCCGGCCGTCGTGGAGGAAGGTGGCGCCCTTGGCCACCAGGCCGTCGATGACGGTCTTCGGGTCGTCGGAGCCGATGGAGACGTCGAGGTGCACGCGGTTCTTGACCGTCTTGGCCTCGGGGACGTACTGGAAGAGGACCCGCGGCGCGCCCTTCAGGCCGTCCGGGTGGCGGATCCCCGTGCCCGCCTTCCACACGAGGACGCCGTGATGGGTGGTGGTGTCGGCCTCCGTCGCGTGGCCCGCGGCGATCAGGCCGCGGATGAACCCCTCGTCGCTCGGCTCGACTTCCCAGCCGAGGGCGTCGGCCCACCAGTCGGCGAGCGCGTGCGGGTCGGCCGAGTCGATGGTCACCTGGAACGTGTACGCCATGCCGGGACCCTACTCAGGCGGGTCCGCGGCTGCCACCGGAACAGCGCGCGGCGGACCGCGGGAAGGGCTGGCTCGATGAGGTCGACCGGGCGGCGCGGCGTCCTGCGGCCGCTGGCCGCCCTGCTCTTCCCGCGGGGAGCGGACGGTCCGCCCGCGGCGGGCGGCCAGCGGACGGGGGGTGGCCAGCACGGGGTGCTGCCGCCACTGCTGGTCGTGCTCACCTTCGTGAGCGGGCTGGTGGACGCCGTGAGCTTCCTCGGGCTCGACCACGTCTTCGTCGCCAACATGACCGGCAACGTGGCGTTCCTCGGTTTCGCGCTCGCCGGGGACCGTGAGCTGTCCGCCTCGGCCTCCCTGCTGGCGCTGGGCGCGTTCCTGGCCGGGGCGACGGCCGCCGGACGGCTGCGGCGGGACCGGGAGGCGCGGTGGGTGTTCGGGCCGCTGGTCGCGGTGCAGGCCCTGCTCGTGGCCGGGGCTCTCGTGGCGACGTCGGCGGGCCGGGCCGGCCAGTCGGCCGTCGTCGCGCTGCTGGCGCTCGGAATGGGGCTGCAGAACGCCGTCGTGCACCGGCTCGCCGTCCCCGATCTGACCACCACGGTGGTCACCCGCACCCTCACCGGACTGGCCGCGGATCCGTGGGGAGCCGCGTCCGTACGGCGGCTGGTGTCGGTGGGCTCCCTGCTGTGCGGGGCGCTGGCCGGGGGGCTGCTGATGCTCGGTCACGGGGCGCGGTGGGCCCTGCTGACGGCGGTCGTCCTGCTCGTGGGGGTCGCGGTCCTGGGTTTCCGGGAGCGCGGGGCGGTCAGTGCGGGCTGAGGGCCCGGCGGGCGGCGGCCATCGCGACGAGGGTGAGGAGCCAGGCGCCCACGGCGATCCAGAGCAGGACCTCGCCCAGGGGGCGCAGCAGGTCGACTCCGGTCGGTTGCGCCGCGGAGAGACAGGCGGTGGCCGTCATGCCGAGCGGGAACACGGTGGCCCAGCGGCGGATGTCGTACTGCGCCCGGGGATGACGCAGTTCGGCGGCGAGCAGGACGGCGTACCAGACGAGGGAGAGCGCGAGCGCCACCAGGGTGACGGTGCGCAGTGCGCTGTGCGCCCCGCCGGTCCATACCGCTGACGCGGTGAGCTTGGATCCGGCCAGGGCGGAGATGGCGAGGGCGCCGCCGGCCACCCAGTGGTCGCCCGCACCGCCCGCCACCTCGCGGAAGTCGAAGCGTACGAGGGCTGCCGCGTAGAGCAGCAGCCCGAGGCAGGAGGCGGCCAGGGCCGCCCAGGCCAGCCAGTCACCCCGCCCCTCGGCGGCGAGGACCGCGGCGAGGACGGCGAGCCCCTGGGTGGCCACGCAGACGAGGAAGGCCGCGCCGGGCATGCGGCGCCGCCAGTGGAGGACGACGGCGGTCAGCAGGCCGGGCCACAGGGCGGCGGCCAGCGCCAGCAGCACGGCGGCGAGGGTCTGCAGGCCCAGCGTGGCCAGCCGGGCGCCGAGCACGGTGGTTGCGGCCACGGCGGTGAGCGCGGCCGGGGTGTCGGCTTCGGTCCTGAACCGCCCGCGGTCGTGCAGCAGCCGGGTCGTGAAGTCCGCGGCGAGTACGCACCACAGCACCACGGCGAGGGCCAGCGCGGCCAGGGAGAGCGCCTCGTGTCCGAGCAGGTCCAGCCCGACCGAGAGGATCCCCGCGGCCATGACGGCGGCGCCCGCGGCGGGCGGCAGCCCCGCCAGCCAGGCGCGACGGGTGAGGAGGGTCACCTGTCCAGCGGACACCAGCGGCCTGCGCCGCGCCAGCCGGAGCGGCCCTGCGGGCGGCCGGAGGCCTCCGCGCGTTCTGCTGGGCCTTTCTCCTGCTGGTGTTCACGGTCCCCGGCGCCCTCGCCCTGGACGGCCTGCTCACCGCCCGTGCGGGCCGGAGACCGGGCGCCACCGATGCGGCTCCGATCCCGGCCTGACCGGCACGGCACACCTGGGGGCCCCTCTCGGCCGGGTCCGGCGACGGCGGCTGCGCACGGACGGCGTACGGGCGGCACACGACGCGCGGGGCCTTGTTCCGGCTCAGGAAGGCGGGGCGGGCCCGAACGGCGGAAGTGGCCAGGTTTGTCATATATTGCGCACATGCGACTTCGGACGCATGGTGGGCGTGCACATTCCCCCAAGGAAGGAACGTCGTCATGGGCAAGGCAAAGGCGAAGGCCAAGCAGACGAAGGGCAAGATCAAGGAGTCCGCCGGTAGCGCCATGGACGACCGGCGCATGCAGGCGGAGGGCACTGCCGACCGCATGAGCGGCAAGGCCGAGGAGACGGTGGCGAAGGCCGGCGACAAGATGAAGCGGTCCAGCGGCAAGCACTGACCCCGAGGCTTCCTGCCCCACCCCCGGCCGCGCCCGTCACCAACCCGGGCGCGGCCCGGCTGTGCCCGGGCCTCCCCGGGCGCCGGCGCCCGAGGGACGAGCCGCTCTGGCATGAGACCTCGGGCCCGGGGCGGTCCTGGTGGAGGAGGCCCCGGCGGCCGTCACGCCACGGGGCCGCTCCGGCGTCACAGAGGGGAACGCCGTTCCCGCTTCCTGAGGCCCCGCTTACCCCTGCCTTAAGCGGAACCTAAGACTCACACCCGCCGCCCCGAAGCGAACGAATGTCCGTTTCGGGGCGGCTAGCGTGCTGCCGCACCCAACTCCCCAGTAACACAGAGGCAGGCACGCGATGAGCAGCACAGGTGGTCACCGGCGCAGGGCGAGCCGTACGGCGAAGATCACGGGCGGGATCCTGACGGCGGCGGTGATCGGCGGCGCGGCCTTCGCGTTCACCGGGACCGCACAGGCCGCCTCGGTCGGGGCCGCGTACACGAAGTCCAGCTCCTGGAGCGGCGGTTACACCGGCCAGTACGTGATCACCAACCACACGGGGCAGAGTCTGCAGGACTGGACGCTGCAGTTCGACCTGCCCGCGGGCACGAAGATCGAATCATTGTGGAACGGCACCCACGCGCTCGACGGACAGCGCGTCACCGTGAAGCCCGCCGGATGGAACCGGGAGCTGGCCGCGGGTGCTTCGGTCACGGTCGGCTTCGTGACGAGCGGGACCGGCACCCCGGGCGACCCGACCGGCTGCCGCATCAACGGGCTGAAGTGCTCGGTGGACCAGGGAGCGACGGCCCAGCCGAGCGGACGCCCCACCAGCCGCCCCACGGTCACGGCGACGCCGACTGCCACGTCGACGGCCACGTCGACGGGCGCGCCGAAGCCGACGGCGAGCAGCTCCCCCACCTCCCGGCCGACCGCGAGCACCTCGCCCGCCCCCGCGCCGCCCGCGGCCGGTGCGCGCTTCGCCCCGTACGTCGACACCTCGCTGTACCCCTCGTACGACCTCCTCGACACGGCGGCCAGGACGGGTGTGAAGGAGTTCCACCTCGCCTTCATCACCTCCGGCGGCGGCTGCGCGCCGTTGTGGGGCGGCGTCACCGACCTGGCGAGTGACAGGGTCGCCGCCCAGATCGGGGCGCTGCGGGCCGGGGGCGGGGACGTCCGCGTGTCGTTCGGCGGCGCCGCCGGGCACGAGCTGGCCCTGAACTGCGCCACCGTCGACGAGCTGGCCGCGGCGTACGGGAAGGTCATCGACCACTACAAGCTCACCAGGGTCGACTTCGACATCGAGGGCGCGGCTCTTCCCGACACTGCCGCCAACGCCCGGCGCGCCCAGGCGATCGCCCGGCTGCAGAAGTCCCACCCGGGCCTGGACGTGGCCTTCACGCTGCCCGTGATGCCGGAGGGGCTGACCCAGCCCGGGGTGGCGCTGCTGGCCGACGCGCGGAAGAACGGCGTCCGCGTCGACGCCGTCAACATCATGGCGATGGACTACGGCCCGGCGTACAGCGGGGACATGGGGCAGTACGCGATCCAGGCGGCGACGGCCACGCAGGCGCAGGTCAAGGGGGTCCTCGGGCTGTCCGACGCGGCGGCCTGGAAGGCCGTGGCCGTCACCCCGATGATCGGCGTCAACGACGTGGTGAGCGAGATCTTCACCGTCGAGGACGCCACGCAGCTCGTGGAGTTCGCGGCGGCCAAGGGGATCGGCCGGCTGGCGATGTGGTCGGCGACGCGGGACAAGCAGTGCCCGGCCGGAGCCGTCGGCCACGCCGACGCGACGTGCAGTTCGGTCCTCCAGGAACCGCTGGCCTTCACCAAGGCGTTCGCGGCGCTGAAGTGACCGCCGCGCGCACCGGTTCCGCCGTCTTCGGCGCTGGAGGGCGGGAACCGGGACGCGGTGCACGTCGTTCTTGACCGTGAGGTGGGTGGCCGGCCAGGCCCCTTCGGAAAGGGACCATGTGATGAGTCAGAAGGCCCGCAAGCTGTTCGACGCTCTCGACCTGAATGCGGACGGCAGCCTGACCAGGGCAGAAGTGATTTCGGCGCTGCGCTCCAAGGGCCCCACCCTCGCCGCGCAGGGCGACCTGCCGTTCTGGGGCGTGAGCGATGCCGACGCGTCCTCGGCCCTGTTCGACGCGGCGAACCTGGACGGCGACGACGTGCTGACCTTCGAGGAGTTCTCGAGGGAGGTCGACCGCCGCTTCGGCTGGTAGCCCCGGCGGGATCGCGGGGCGGCCGGGCCCGGCGGCCGCATACGGCCGCGGCCACCCGTACCGGCCCGGCTGCGCCCCTCGCCGCGTGGACGGAGGTTCCCTCCGCGCCGGCCGTGAGGCGCGGGATGCGGGCCCTCGGGGTGAAGGCGGTGCTCCGCGGGTGCCCGGGCCTCGTCCGGCCCGCTCCAGCCGTGCAGCGGGTGGGGCGCGGACAGCAGGGGTCCGCCGGGGCCAGCCGCCGGCCGCTACTCGCCGATGCGCACCAGGGCGAGCGTGATGTTGTCCGGCCCGCCGGCCTCGATGGCGGTCTTCCACAGCTCGAAGGCGGCCTTGCCGTCGTCGTGCACCCGCAGGATGCGGTCGATCTCCTCCCCGGGGACGGGGTCGGTCAGCCCGTCGCTGCACACGAGGTAGCGGCCGCCCACGGACACCTCGCGGGTGGCCACGTGCGGCTGGACCGGACTGAATCCCCGGGTGCCGCCGAGCGTCTGGGTGACGGCGGACGTCGTGCGCATCCCCGGCTGCGGCGGCGGGCTGTCGTCCACGCTCAGCTGGCGCAGGCCGTCCCAGGTGACCTCGTACACCTTGCTGTCGCCGATGTTGAACGCCAGCAGCGTCTCCCCCAGGACGAGGAGGCCGGCGACGGTGGTGCCCATGGTCGCCAGCTCCGGACGGCCGTCGGCGGCCGCGTACACCTCGCTGTTGCAGGCGGTCAGCGCCTCGCCGAGGGCCTCCGCGCCGTCCAGGACGGGGCCGAGGTCAGCCAGCCTGCGGACCACGAGCGCGCTGGCCACCTCACCGCCCGGCTGCCCGCCCAGCCCGTCGGCGACCGCCACGACGAGCGGCCTGCCCAGCGGGAACACGAGGCTCTGCGGATTCTGGGTCACGGTCGCGCACAGCGTCCACGGGCCGATGACGAGGCTGTCCTCGTTGTGCTCGCGTATCAGCCCGACGTGACTCAGGGCGGTCACAGCTATGTACGGCACCACACCGACCCGCCTCTCCACAGCGGCAGCCGCATCCCTCACCCCCATTGTCACGCCCTGCGTGCGAGAGGGCAGCCGGTGACCGGCGGGAAGTCCCCGGGCGCCGCGGAGCCGCGGGCCGGAAATCGGGGCGGGGGAGGCCGGGCAGGACGGGGCGCGACGCAGGAGCGGCGCGTCAGACGATCCAGTCGCCGGTGAGGCCCTGGACCGCGGAGCCGTCCCGGTCGGAGAGCTTGACGCCGACGAAGTCGCGGGCCCAGTCGGACGTCTGGATCCGGAAGGCGGGCTTCTCGGCGGTGAGCGCCTCGATGACCGGCGCGGCGGCCTCGGCGGGGGTCTGGGCCTGGCTGAAGGTCTTCGTCGCGCGGTCGACGTACGCCTGCAGGGCGTGGGCGTAGGGACCCGCGGCGGCCGCCATCGCGGCGCGGTCGATGCCGACGTTCTCGACGAACTCACTGGCCACCGCGCCCGGTTCGACCACGGTCACGGTGACGCCGACGCTCGCGGCGACCGGTGCCAGTGACTCCATGAACCCCTCGACCGCGAACTTGGCCGCGCAGTACGCCTCGTTGAAGGGCTGCCCGACGACGCCGCCGACGCTGGTGACGGTGATGACACGGCCCCGCGAGGCCCGCAGGTGGGGCATGGCGGCCCGGGTGACCTCCACGACACCGAAGAAGTTGACCTCCATCGTCGCGCGGACGTCCTCCATGCCGGTCTGCTCGATGGTGCCGACGCGCCCCGCGCCGGCGTTGTTGACCACCGCGTCGAGACGTCCGTAGGCGGCGAGCACCTCGTCCAGGCAGGCGGCGACGGAGTCGTGGTCGACCACGTCCAGCCGCTCGACGCGGATACGTCCGGCGACCCCGGCCTCGGCGGCGGCGCGCCACAGCGGACCCGCCTTGCCGGTGTCGCGCATGGTGGCGACCACCTGCCAGCCGGCCCGCGCCGCCGCCACGGCCGCGGCCAGGCCGATGCCGGAGGAGGTCCCGGTGATCAGGACGGTCTTCGGTCCGGCCGGGGCGGCGGGGGCTGCGGCACCGGTGGCGGCGTCGGCGGGGGTGGGGGTGGGGGGTGTGGCCTGCGTGCTCACGGCGTCTCCAGACGAGCGATATTTGAGTGTGTGCACACACAATATATTTATGTGCACGCACACGCAAACAGGTAGGCTGCCGGCATGGCGCGTACCGAGCTCAGCATGGGCGACCTCACCCCCCGCGATCATGCCTTCTACGGCCTGATCTGGGCCGGCACCACCCTCGCCACCCGGGTGGACCAGGCCCTCAACCGGGCCCACGGCCTGCCCCTGTCCTGGTTCGAGGTGATGCTCTGGCTGCAGGGTCAGAGCGCGCCGGTCGCCGCCTCCGACCTGGGGGCCAGGACGCTGCTGAGCCGGAGCCAGGTCTCCCGCGTGGTGGACGCGCTCCAGGCCCGCGGGCTGGTCGCACGCGTCCCCTCCCCCACCGACGCCCGCTCCGTGTGCGTCGCGCTCACCTCCGCGGGGCGTCAGGCCTTCGCCGAGGCCGACGCCACCCGCCGGAACACCCTGCGGGAGGTCTTCGACGACCGGCTGGACGACGAGGACATCGCGGCCCTGGAGACCGTCTGGGCCAAACTGAAGCGCCCCGGGGCCTGACCGGCACCGCCCGGAGCTTCGACAGGGCGTCCGGACCGGCCGAAGCCCTGCCGTCGGGGGCCCGGGCCCGGGTGATCTCCTCCGGGAGCCGGGGCGGGCAGGGTCAGGCGCAGGCGGCGCCCACGACGACGGCGGCGCCCCGGCTCGCGTGGTGCGTACAGGGATCGGGCCGCGGGCCGATCCCGGCCGCGTCCTCGGCGGAGCGCGTGGCCGCCTTGAGCGCGGCGCTGACGAGGGTGGCGAGCAGGTCGACGTCGGAGCTGATCTCCAGACGCACCGTCACCCAGTCGGATCCGGCGGACAGTCGGATGGCCGTGGAGCCGGCGAGGGCCGGCCGGAGTCTCGTGATCATGGCACGGGTGAGGTGGACATCGGCTTCGTGCGTCCCGTGGAAGTGGACGATCTCCCACGATCCGGCGTTCAGCCCGAGCCCGGCGCCACAAGCCGGGCGGCCCTCGCTGAGCGCGGGCCAACTCCTCAGCTGTTCACCGGCGTGCCTAGCTGTGTTCATGCCCCGAGACTGCACGCCTGGAAGCCCCCGCACAAGGCCCCTGGCCCAATACCGCCGACCGGGCCGGGCTGCGCGTGACGCCCCGTCGGGGGCGGTATGCGGAACGCGACGGAAGGCCCCTGCACAAGGGCCCGGAGGGCGGCTGCGCACCCGGCCGGAAGCGGCGTCGGCCCGCCGGCAGGACGGCCGGAACGGAGGTGTCGCGGGGCCCGGAAGGCGGGGCGGGAGGCGCCGGCAGGGGGCAGGGCCTCGCCGACGGGGGTTGCGGCGAGGCCCTGGCCGTGACGATACATCCCGGCACCCGGATCGTCCCCGGAGTCGGCGAATTGCACAGGTACACCATCAGGTCCGGCGCCCGGCCCGCCGACCGGGCCGCCACACCGACGAGGCCGCCTCGCCACCGGCCTCCGCGGTCTTGTCCCCGGCCTGCGCGGTCGCTAGCCTCGCGCACCGGACCGGTTCGTCAGGATGGGGAACGGATGTCCTCCGCAGTCACGCTCGCCGTCGTCGGTGCCGGGGACCGCGGTGCCGCCCACGCCCGCTGGGCGCTCGCGCATCCGGAACGGGCGCGGGTCGTCGCGGTGGCCGAGCCGCGCGCGGTCCGCCGGGAACGGTTCGCCACGCACCACGCCCTCGTGGCAGGAGCGGCGGTGGGCGACTGGCGGGAGCTGGCGGCCCGCGGGCGCGTCGCGGACGCGGTGCTGGTCTGCACCCTGGACCGCGAACACCTGGAGCCGGTCCTGGCGTTCGCCGCGCTCGGCTACCACATCATGCTCGAGAAACCGATGGCGCTGACCGAGGACGAGTGCCGCCGGATCGTGGCCGCGGTGGAGGAGGCCGGCGTGGTCCTCGCCGTCGGCCACGTCCTGCGCTACACCCCGTACACGCGGGCCCTGAAGGGCGTGGTCGACTCCGGCCGGATCGGCGAGGTCGTCAGCGTCCAGCACCTGGAACCGGTGGGGTTCTGGCACCAGGCCCACTCGTTCGTGCGGGGCAACTGGCGCCGTGCGGACGAGGCGACCTCCATGCTGATGGCGAAGTCCTGCCACGACCTGGACTGGCTCCAGTACGTGCTGGGCGGCCCCCCGGTGCGCGTGTCGAGCTTCGGCCGCCTCTCGCACTTCCGGCCGGAGAACCGGCCCGCCGGCGCCGCCGACCGCTGCCTGGACTGCGCGGTCGAGACCGGCTGCCCCTACTCGGCCAAGCGGGAGTACGGCGAACGGCTGGCCCGCGGCAGGCACGGCTGGCCACTGAGCGTGGTGATCGACGAGTTCACCCCGCAGGCGCTGGAGACCGCGCTGCGCGAGGGCCCGTACGGACGCTGCGTCTACGCCTGCGACAACGACGTGGTCGACCACCAGGTGGTGGCCATGGAGTTCGACTCCGGAGCCACCGCCACCTTCACCATGACCGCTTTCACCGAGCAGGCCGACCGGCAGACCCGCATCTTCGGAACGCTGGGCGAACTACGGGGAGACGGGAGGACGTTGCGGGTCTACGACTTCCTGAGCCGCACCGAGGAGGCCATCGGCCTCGGCCCGGAAGGCGCGATGGACGCCGCCGGAGGCCACGGGGGCGGGGACGCCGGCCTGATGGACGCCTTCGTCCGCGCGGTCGCCACGGCCGATCCCGGTGCGGTGAGGTCCGGCCCGCGGGAATCCCTCATCAGCCACTTGACCGTGCTCGCCGCGGAACGGGCCCGACGGGCGCGCACGGTGGAGACCGTCCGGCCGTGAGCGATATCACGAGCGTTCGATCAACACAGTCACCGATCCGCCCGTGACCGTGTGAACGGATCGACCCTTACGCGCCTCTTGAGCGGTCGTTCGCGCGCGTGCTAGAAACCGGTCACGGGGGCACCCTCCCACCCCGCTTCCTCGCGCCACGCCGCTTCGACGCCGAGCGGTCGCCTCCTGCTGCGCGCACGTGCTCGCGGCCGTGACCGCCCTCCGGCGAGCCGGCCCGCGCCCCGTTCTGGAGGCTCCATGTCCACCCCGTGGTCCCGCCGTTCCTTCCTCCACCTCTCCGGCAGCGCCGCACTGCTGAGCGCGATACCCTCGGCCGGCCTCGCCGCGTCGGCCGGTGCGTCCTCCGCCGCGGAGGACGCGTACGACGCGTACGACGCCCTACGGGCCACGTGGCGCGCGACGGTCCTGGGGGACGGGTTCGACCCGTCCGCGGAACCCTTCGCGGGCAGGCTGGCACTGCTGGGCAGACAGGCCGCCGAACACCGCGCGACCATGGCGGCCGTCAGCGGTTCGCTCTGGCCCGACCTCCCCCTGACGGCGTCCGCCTCGATCACCGGCAGCTACTTCCGGCTGGGCACGATGGCTCAGGCCTACGCCCAGCCCGGTACGGGGGCGACCGGCGACCCCGCGCTGGCCTCCGTGGTCAAGGCCGGGCTCGACCACCTCCACCAGCAGGCCTACAACCCGTCGAAGAGCCCGTTCGGCAACTGGTGGGACTTCCGGATCGGCTCCCCGCAGAGCCTGCTGGACACCTGCACGATCCTCCACGACCAGCTCTCCCCCGCGCAGCTCGCCGGATACCTGGCCGCCTTGGACCATTTCGTACCGGACTCCTCCGTCGCCTCCTACACGGGCACCAGCACGGGCGCCAACCGGGTGGACCTCTGCCGTTCGCTCGCCCTGCGCGGCGTCCTCGGCAGGAACGCGGCGAAGATCGCGCTCGCCCGCGACGCCCTCTCCCCGGTCTTCCCGCTCGTGACGTCCGGGGACGGCTTCTACGCCGACGGGTCCTTCGTCCAGCACACCCACCTCTCCTACACCGGCTCCTACGGCGTGGTCCTGCTCGGCGGACTGGCCGGCCTCCTCGCCCTGCTGAAGGGCTCCGCCTGGGAGGTCACCGACCCCCGGCGGCAGCTCGTCCTCGACTCCGTGGAGGGGTCCTTCGCCCCGTTCCTGTTCAACGGCCTGATGATGGACGCCGTCTCAGGACGCTCCACCAGCCGGGGCAACCCGAGGACCGGTCCGTACGGGTTCCAGGGCGGCGACCACGGCCGCGGCCACGGCGCCCTGGCTGCCATCGCCCTGCTCGGCGCCGCCGCGAGCGGCGCGGAGAACCGGCGCTGGCGCGCGCTGGTGAAGGGGTGGATGCAGCGGGACTACTACAGCCCCGCGCTCACCGACACCGAACCTGGGCGTCGCGGCCCTCGCCCGCCTGAAGGCCGTGCAGGACGACACCGCGGTCACCGCCCTCGCCGAGCCGACCGCCCACCGGCTGTTCCCCTCCATGGACCGGGCCGTCCACCGCAGGCCGGGCTGGGCGGCGTCGATCAGCATGGCCTCGAAGCGGATGGGCCTCTACGAGACGGGCAACGGCGAGAACCTGCGCGGCTGGCACGCCGGGGCCGGCATGCTCCAGTGGTGGGGGGACACCTTCGGCAACGGCCAGTACACCGACGCCTTCTGGCCCACCGTGGACCCGTACCGGCTGCCCGGGACCACGGTGTCCCGGAAGGCGCTCGCGGACGCGGAGGGCGGAGCCTGGGGCCTGCCGCGGCCGGACGTCAACTGGGTGGGCGGCGCCACGGACGGGGAGTTCGCCGCCATCGGTCAGTTCGTCCGCGGGCTGTCCAGCACGCTGTACGCGAAGAAGTCCTGGTTCTGTCTCGCGGATGCGATCGTGTGCCTCGCGGGCTCCGTCCGCTGCTCCGACGGCACCGCGGTCGAGACCGTGGTCGAGAACCGCAACCTCGGCGCGGGCGGCACCCAGGCCCTCACCGTGAACGGCGCCGCCCAGCCCACCGCGCTCGGCTGGTCGGCGACCCTGGACGGGGCCGCCTGGGCGCAGATCGCCGGACACGGCGGGTACGTCTTCCCGGGCGGGGCCGCCGTCAAGGCGCTGCGCCAGGCGCGCACCGGCTCCTGGCGCGACATCGACACCGGGGGCAGCACCGACCCCGTGACCCGCCGCTACCTGACGCTCTGGTTCGACCACGGCGTCGACCCGGCCGGGGCCTCCTGTTCCTACGTGCTGATGCCCGGGGCGACCGCCCGGGCCACCGCCGCGCGGGCCGCCGACACCGGCTGGCTGACGGTTCTCGCCAACGGCAACGACCAGCAGGGCGTCCGCGTCCCCTCGCTCGGTGTCACCGCCGTCAACTTCTGGGTCGCCCGTACGGTCGGCACGCTCGGCGCCGACCGGCCCGCCTGTGTGCTGGTGCGGGAGCGGGGAGACGGCACCGCGACCGTGTGCGTCAGTGATCCGATGCGGATGCAGAACGGCCTGACCGTGACCTGGAACCGTCCCGTGGCCGCCGTCCTGTCCAAGCCGGCCACCGTGGTCTCCGCCCGTACCGGGTCCTCGCTGGCCCTCACCTTCGGGGACCTCACCGGGCGGGCCGGGGCCACCCAGCGGATCGAGGTGGCGCTGGGCTGACGAAGGCCCGGAGGCCGCCCGTGGGGCGCGGACGGCCTGGTGCGCGGTGGCGGGTCAGCCCGCCACCAGGGAGCGGAGCAGCTGCGGATCGGCCGCGGTCAGCCCGCCGAGGACCGTACGGCGCGCCGCCGGAGGGATGGCCGCGGTGGAAGGCACGGCGAGCACGGCGCAGCCGGCGGCCTCGGCGGAGGCCAGGCCCGCGGGGCTGTCCTCGACGGCGACGCAGGAGCGCGGGTCGACGCCCAGGGCCCGTGCCGCGGCCAGGTACGGGTCGGCGTCCGGCTTGGAGCGCGGGGTCTCGCCGTCCGCCACGGTGACGGCGAAGCGGTGCGGTCCGAGGTCCGCCAGGACCAGGTCGACGACGGACCGGTGCGAGGCGGAGACCAGGCCGAGCGGGATGCCGTCGGATGCCAGGGCGTCGAGGAGCTGCAGCGCGCCGGGCAGGGGCCGGGGTCCGCGGGCGACCTGTTCGCGGAAGCCCGCCAGCAAATCCTGCTCGATCTCCTCGACCGGGGCCCGGCCGCCGGTGATCCGGTGGACGTGGTGGGCGGTGTCGGCGGCGGAACGCCCCATCACGGAGGGTTCGTCGGCCTCGGTCAGTTCATGTCCCAGTGCCCGGCTCACCGCTCGCGCCGTCTCCCACCCCAGGGGTTCGGTGTCCACCAGCGTCCCGTCCATGTCGAAGAGCACCGCTTGCAGCCCCGCCGCGGGACGGGGGGCGGGGGTGGCGAAGGGGAGCCCTTCGAGTGTCCAGTGCGGGTCGGCGGTGCGCCCGAGGGACGCGTACACCTGTGCGGCGACGTCCTGGAAGCGCAGTCGGCGGCCGGGGGTCCCGGCGGGGATGCCGGGGCCGCAGGAGGCGATCCAGGCCGTGCGTTCCTGGACGCTGCGTCCGCCGTGGCCGCCGGAGTCGCGGTGTCCGTGGTCGGTGACGGCGATCACCGTCCAGGACTCCTCGGCGTACCGGGGCCGGGCGCGGACCGCGGCGAGCAGCCGGCCGAGCCGCTGGTCCGTCCGCTCGATCGCGCTCAGATAGGCGGCGCCGCAGCCGAGGAGGTGGCCGGTCTCGTCCACCGCGCCGAGGTAGACGAAGGAGACCTCGGGGTCGTCGCTGCCCAGGACGTGCACGGCCTCCGCGGTGACCTGGTCGTCGCAGGCCTCCCAGTCCTCACAGGTGTCCGCGCGCGGGGCGACGTACGACAGCCTCGCCGGTGCGGCGAACAGCGGGCCGCCGTCACGGGCCAGCAGCAGCGGCTGCCAGCCGGCCGCCACGAAGGTCCTGCGGCCGTCCTCCTGGGCCGGCCTGGTGGCGAAGTCGGGGAAGACGGCCAGGGGGTGGCCCGCGAAGTGGTTGCCGTGGACGCCGTGCCGGGCGACGCCCACGCCGGTGGCGACGGTGGCCCAGCACGGTCCGGACATGGTGGGTGTGTCCTCGTCGATCTCGACCGGTACGAGGAACCCCGCCGCGGCGACGGCGTCCAGGTGCGGGGTCTGCGCGGTGCGCAGGAGGTCGAGGCGGACGCCGTCGATGCCGACGACCAGCACGTGCCGGCGGGGGCTGGATGAGGTGGCCACGGCGGGCTCCCGTCTTCGGTCGTGGGTGGGGCGGCGGAGCGGGCCCCGTATCCGCGGGCACCGGGCCGGTTTCCCGGACCGCGGGCGCGGCTCCGCTACTTCACGGCTCCGGCGGTCAGGCCCGAGCGCCAGAAGCGCTGCAGGCAGATGAAGGCGATCACGAGCGGGACCACGGCGACGAGCGAGCCCGTGATGGCCAGCGAGTACATCTCGGGGCTCTCGGTGATCGAGATGTTCCACATGTGCAGGCCGAGGCTGACCGGGTACAGGTCCTTGTCGTTCAGCATGATCAGCGCGCCGTAGAAGTTGTTCCAGCTGGCGGTGAAGGAGAACAGGAAGAGCGTCACGAAGCCGGGGGCGAGCATGGGCAGGACGACGGACCGGAAGGTCCGTACGTCGCCCGCGCCGTCGACCCGGGCCGCCTCGATCACCTCGTACGGGACGTAGCCCTCGGAGAAGACCCGGGCGAGGTAGACGCCGAACGGGTCGACGAGGGAGGGGATCAGGAGGGCCTGGGGGCAGACCGCGGAACAGGGCGCGCCGGGCGCCGTCGGGGGACATGGGCCAGGGGCGTACGCGAGGGCGTCAGGCGGTGCGCCGCAGCTCCTCGCGGCGCACCCCGTGCACGAACGGAAGGCCGGCGGCGTAGCGGGCGATCTCCTCGACCGCCGAACCGCCCATCCGGTGCAGTTCGTTGCCCAGCGAGCCCGCGATGTGCGGGGTGAGCAGCACGTTCGGCAGGTCGTACAGCGGTGAGTCGGCCGGCAGGACCTCCGGTTCGGTGACGTCGATGACGGCGTGCAGCCGGCCGGAGACCAGCTCCTGGGTGACCGCGGCCGCGTCGACCAGGGAACCGCGTGCCGTGTTGATCAGGGTGGCGCCGTCGCGCATCAGCGCCAGCCGCCGGCGGTCCATCATCGACCGCGTCTCGGGCAGCTCGGGCGCGTGCAGGCTGACCACGTCGGACGTCGCGCACAGTTCGTCGAGCCCCACCCTGCGGGCGCCGAGCCCGGCCGCCTCGGCCTCGCTCACGTACGGGTCGTGGAGGACGAGTCCGAGATCGTAGGGGCGCAGCAGTTCGATCACCCTGCGGCCGATCCGGGAGGCGCCCACGATGCCGACGGTGCGGTGGTAGTTGCCCGCGTGGGCGTACCGCTGGTGCCAGTCGTGCTGCCTGCCCCGGACGCTGCGGTACTCCTCCCGCAGCTGCAGTACCCGTTTGTTCGAGAGGAGGACCATCGCGACGGTGTACTCGGCCACGGGCAGGGAGTTGGCGCGGGCGGCGGTGGACACGAGGACGCCCCGGTCCCAGCAGGCGTCGGTGACGAGCCACTTGACGGAGCCGGCGGCGTGGACGACGGCCTTGAGGCGGGGCGCGGCGGCGAGGACGCGCGCGTCGAGCGCGGGCGCGCCCCAGAAGGTGAGCAGCACCTCGGCTTCCGCCAGCGCCCGGGCCACCCCGGGGCCGGTGAAGTCGTCGGCGATCAGGTCCAGGTCGACCTCGGCCACGTCGTGCAGGCGGCGGGCGGTCGGGCCGTCCAGCAGACGGGGACCCAGCGCGGGGGCCATGGAGAGCAGGATTCGCGGGCGGCGAACGGGCATCTGGTGCTCCTTGCGGCTAGTGAGGCCGCCCCGACTCTATGGAGCCCGGTAGTGATCGTCAAGCACTATCAATCATAAACAACGATTCGGTCAATACGATCGCCCGTCCGGTTCCGGAGGCGGCGGCGCGGGACGGACCGGCACCCGCCCCTCCGCCTGGACACGGGCGGTGCGAGGCGGCTGGAGGGCGGCGTGGAGCCCCCCGCCCCCGTGGCGCAGGCCTGCGCCGAGGTGGTCACGCGACGGTGACGATGCGGTCACGCACCGCCACGCCGGGCGCAGCAGGATCGTTGCTCCAGCATGCAGGAGACGCATTTCGCTACAGAAGCAACGGTTGGGGCACCGCGACCGCTCAGTGCGCTCGGTGCTGCACGGGTGAAGTCCGATTCGCCGATCTACGACCGGCTCGAACTCGAATGGCTGCGCGCGGGCAGGACCGTACCGCGGCCGGTGAGCCCGGCCGGGTGGCGGCGGGTGGACGACGACGACCGCTTCAGGAGGGCCTGAGCCCCCGGCAGGGGCCCCGGACCGGCCGCCGCAGCCGCCCCTGCCGGAGCCCGGCGGCCGCAGGGCGGGCCCTGACCGTCTGTCACCCGCGGGACAGGAGCGGGCAGGTCAGCGCCGCGCGCAGGCCGGGCACAGTCCTCGGTAGGTGACCTCGACCCCGGACACGGTGAAGCCGAACCGCTCCTCCGCGGGGAGGCCCGCCAGGGGGTCACCGGTGGCGCGGACGTCCCGGATCATGCCGCAGCCGGAGCACACCAGGTGCTGGTGCGGGTGGTGCGCGTTGGGGTCGTAGCGCTTGGCCCGGCCGTCGGTGGAGACCTCCGCGACCTCGCCCAGGGAGACCAGCTCGCCCAGGGCGTTGTATACGGTCGCCCGGGAGATCTCCGGAAGCCGCTGCGCCGCGCGGGCGTGCACCTCGTCGGCCGTGAGGTGCACGTGGTCGCCGTCGAGGACCTCCGCGACCACACGCCGCTGGGACGTCAGGCGCCAGCCGCGTCCACGCAGTCGTTCCAGCAGGTCACTCATATCGGCTCACCTTTTCAGGCTCGGCGGGGTGCCCGGGGTCACCGGGGGCCGTCCCGGGCGGACGTCCTGTATCGGAGGGGATATCGGCTTGGTCTGCTTCTTGACTTGGAATCTGTCCATCGTAGGATCTGATGAGTTGATAGCCAAGGGACAGGACGACTCCAGAGCGGCAGGAGACTGAAACGTGACGGACCACCGCCGGGAGGCCGCGCGCGCCTCTCGGTGCCGACCCGCAGGCGCAGGCCTCCCCCGTCCCGTCGCACGACACCGTACGGGGCGGTGACCCCCTCGGCGTCGAGGATTCCGGCCGGCCCGGGGCAGACAGACCCCTCTGCGGCCCGCGCCGTGTGCCCCGTGCCCCGCGAACCGACCGTTCTCCCCCGCATGCAGTTCCTGAGCACCATGATCCGCCTGGTCCGGAAGGATTCCCATGTCTGAGAACCATGATGCAATCGTCACCGACGCGAAGTCGGACGGCAGCAGTGGCTGTCCGGTCGCGCACGAGCGCGCGCCCCACCCCACCCAGGGCGGCGGCAACCGCCAGTGGTGGCCCGAACGGCTCAACCTGAAGATCCTCGCCAAGAACCCCGCCGTGGCCAACCCGCTCGGTGAGGACTTCGACTACGCGGCGGCCTTCCGGACCCTCGACCTGCCGGCGGTGAAGCAGGACATAGCCGAGGTCCTGACCACCTCGCACGACTGGTGGCCCGCGGACTTCGGCCACTACGGCCCGTTCATGGTCCGGATGGCGTGGCACAGCGCGGGCACCTACCGGATCAGCGACGGCCGCGGTGGCGCCGGGGCCGGCCAGCAGCGCTTCGCCCCGCTCAACAGCTGGCCGGACAACGGGAACCTCGACAAGGCCCGCCGCCTGCTGTGGCCGGTGAAGAAGAAGTACGGCCAGAGCCTCTCGTGGGCGGACCTCATGATCCTCGCCGGCAACGTCGCCCTGGAATCGATGGGCTTCGAGACCTTCGGATTCGCCGGCGGCCGCGCGGACGTCTGGGAGCCCGACGAGGACGTGTACTGGGGCCCGGAGACCACCTGGCTCGACGACGAGCGCTACACCGGCGACCGGGAGCTGGAGAGCCCCCTCGGCGCGGTCCAGATGGGCCTCATCTACGTCAACCCGGAGGGCCCGAACGGCAATCCGGACCCGATCTCCGCCGCCCGCGACATCCGGGAGACGTTCCGCCGGATGGCGATGAACGACGAGGAGACGGTCGCCCTGATAGCCGGCGGCCACACCTTCGGCAAGACCCACGGAGCCGGCCCCGCCGACAGCGTCGGCGCCGACCCCGAGGCCGCCCCGATGGAGGCCCAGGGCTTCGGCTGGAGCAACTCCTTCGGCACCGGCAAGGGCGCCGACGCGATCACCAGCGGCCTGGAGGGCATCTGGACGAACACGCCGATCACCTGGGACAACAGCTTCTTCGAGATCCTCTTCGGCTACGAGTGGGAGCTGTTCAAGAGCCCCGCCGGCGCCCACCAGTGGCGTCCGAAGGAGGGCGCCGGTGCGGGCACCGTGCCCGACGCCCACGACCCGTCGAAGACCCACGCGCCGACGATGCTGACGACCGACCTCTCGCTGCGCTTCGACCCGGCCTACGAGCAGATCTCCCGGCGCTTCCTCGCCGACCCCGCCGCGTTCGCGGACGCCTTCGCCCGCGCCTGGTTCAAGCTGACCCACCGTGACATGGGCCCGGTGGCGCGCTACCTCGGCCCGGAGGTCCCCTCCGAGACCCTGCTGTGGCAGGACCCGCTCCCCCCGGTGACGCACGAGCTCGTCGGCGCGGAGGACATCGCCGCCCTCAAGCGTCAGGTTCTCGCCTCGGACCTGACGGTGTCCCAGCTGGTGTCCGCGGCATGGGCCTCGGCCTCGTCCTTCCGCGGCAGCGACAAGCGCGGCGGGGCCAACGGCGCCCGCATCCGTCTTGAACCGCAGAGCGGCTGGGAGGTCAACGACCCCGACCAGCTGGCGACGGTGCTGCGCACCCTGACGGGGATCCAGGAGTCCTTCAACTCGGCGCAGAGCGGCGGCAAGCGGATCTCGCTCGCCGACCTGATCGTGCTGGCCGGTGCAGCCGCCGTCGAGCAGGCCGCCAAGGACGGCGGTTTCGACGTCGAGGTCCCCTTCGCGCCGGGCCGGGCGGACGCCTCGCAGGAGCAGACCGACGTGGAGTCGTTCGCCGCGCTGGAGCCGGCCGCCGACGGGTTCCGCAACTACCTCGGGAAGGGCAGCCGGCTGCCGGCGGAGTACCTGCTGATCGACCGGGCGAACCTGCTGAACCTGAGCGCCCCGGAGCTGACGGTCCTCGTGGGCGGACTCCGCGTCCTGGGCGCCAACCACCAGGGTTCGGCGCTCGGCGTCCTCACCACGACCCCGGGGACGCTGACCAACGACTTCTTCGTCAACCTGCTCGACCTGGGCACGACGTGGAAGGCGACGTCCGAGGACCAGAACCACTTCGAGGGTCGCGACGCCGCCACCGGCGCGGTCAAGTGGACCGGCACCCGGGCCGACCTGGTCTTCGGTTCCAACTCCGAGCTGCGCGCGCTCGCGGAGGTCTACGCGGGTGACGACGCGAAGGAGAAGTTCGTGACGGACTTCGTCGCGGCGTGGGACAAGGTCATGAACCTGGACCGGTTCGACCTCGTCTGATCACGGTGTCCGGGCCGGCCCGCCCCGGCCGGCCCGGACCCCCGGGCGGATGGCGTACCCGCCCGCAACACCCCGCGTCTTGACGCGCGCGACCCTCGCCGGCTGGTGGAATGCCCTCAGGCCGGGCGAGGGAGGCACGTGTCGGAACGGGACAGGCTGGAGGCGCGGCTGCGCTCCATGGAGGAGGCGCTCGACCGGATCGGGACGTCCTCGGACGAACGCGAGACCTGCCGGGAGTTGGCCGGGTTCCTCTCCCGTACGCTCTGCGACGCCGCGGCGGTCCACCTGACCGGACCGGGAGCCCGTACCGAACGCGTCGCGGTGAGCGGCTCCGCGGAACTCCTTGCCGGGCCGGAGACCGGGATCGCGCCCGTGGTCAGGGCCCGGGACCAGGGCCGCCCCCTGGAGACGTGGACCGGACGGGTGGGGGGCAGGCAGGCGCACCTCGTCTCCGTCCCCCTGGCCGGGCCGGGTGAGGTCTACGGCGAGCTGGTCGCGGTCCGCACGCGCGGCGGGTTCGGCGACCACGAGATGGCCTCGCTGCACTTCGCGGCGCGGCTGGCCGGCATCCACATCGGCCACGCGCGGCGCCTCGCGGCCACCGAGGGGACCGCCCTCGACCTGCAGCGCGCACTGGTGGCCGAACCCGGCAGGCCGCACCCGAACCTGGAGACCGCCAGCCGTTACCTGCCCGTCGGACCGCGCGCCCTCGTCGGCGGCGACTGGTTCGAGACGGTCCGCCTGCACTTCGGCCGCACCCTCCTGGCGGTCGGGGACGTCATGGGGCACGGACTGGACGCCGCCGTCGACATGAACGCGTACCGCTCCGTGCTGCGCGAGGTCGCCTCCACCGATCTCGCCCCGCACCGGGTGCTGCGACAACTGGACGCCCTGTCCGCGTCCGACGAGGGGCGCAGGCCCGCGACCTGCCTGCTCGTACGGGTCGACCCCGCCCGGGGCGTGGCCGTTTTCGCCAGCGCCGGGCACCTGCCGCCGGCCGTCTTCACCCCTGACGGTTCGGGCAGCCTGCTGGACGTCCCCGTGGGGCCGCCGCTGGGCACCGGGACGGGCGGGTACGAGGCCCTCGCCCGGCCGTTCACCCCCGACCAGACGCTGCTGCTCTACACCGACGGGCTCGTGGAGCGCCGCAGCGAGGACATCGACGCCTCGCTGGCCAGACTCGCCGCCCTCCGGGTGGGAGCCCGCGCCGGCCTCGCCGAGGTCGTGGACGCGGTCTGCGACGGGCTCGACGCCCAGCACGCCGAGGACGACGTGGCCGTCCTGGCCGCCCGGCTGCGCCCGCGTGCCGCCCACCACGCGGAGGGCGCCGGACCGGACGCCGTGCACTCCGCGGCGCCGGACGGGCCGGACGGGCCGGACGGGCCGGACCAGGGGAAGCCCTGACGGGCCGGCCCGGCGGGCGGTTCAGCCGCCGGTCGCCGAGAAGTGCTGGTAATCGGGGTTGGACCAGCGGCCGCCCCAGTGCCAGCCCACTTCCTCGAAGGCCCGGGTGACGGCGTCGCCCTGGCGGATCATGCCCGGTACCGGACGGTCGCGCCGCAGATGCGCCCGTCCCGCAGGAGGCCGGACGGTGCCCCGGCGGTCCACGTACGGGTTCTCCAGCGGGCCGATGTCCACGGCGTCCCCGTACGCGTGCCGGGAGCGGCGGGCGCCGTCCCCGGTGACCTGCCGGCAGTTGAAGGCGGAGGTGTTGTCGTCGGCCATCGACCGCGCGTCGTCACCGCCGTAGGCCGCCACCGGCCGCATGCGCCGCAGGGGGAACTTCGCCTCGAACATCTTCCCGAAAACCTGGAGGAGGGGACGGACCGCCCGCTCGTGGACGACGAGCTCACCCCGGTGGACCGTGCCGTCGAAGCCCCAGTGGTTCATCCGGATCAGCCGCAGCCGTTCGGGTCCCACCGGGCAGCCGGGCCGGTACGTGGGCCCCAGAACGGCGGCCGACACCCGCTCCACCTCGGCGGCCAGCCGGTCGCCCGGGGCCCGTACGAGGGCTGCGGACGGGACCGGCGGCGGGGGCGCTGAGGCGCTCGTGCAGGCGACCGTCGCGGTGCACAGCACGACGACCGCGGCGACGGCAGGTGAGGCAAGGCGCACCGCATCACCGTAAGCGGCCCCGTGCAGCACCGCCTCCCCAGGCCGTGACCCGCGAAGGGCATGGCACGGGGCAATCCGGTAAGACGCCCGGTACGAGCGGTCGGGTGCCGTGTGCGACGGCCCACGGTCCACGCCGGGCGCGTCCGAGGAGGAGCCATGGCCCGTGTGTCGGTGGAGGGCTCCGAGGTGGTCGTCCGCCTCTCCCTGCGGGAGGGGGCGGCCGTGCGCCGCCGCGGGATCCGCGTGCCCGTGTCGGCACTGCGGCGGGTCGCCGTGGAGTCCAGCTGGTGGCGGGTGCTGCGCGGGGCGCCCGGCAGGGGCAGCTGGCACCCGGGGCGCTGCGTGGGCTTCAGACGGCTGCCGGAGGGCGGCGCGGACTTCGTCGCGGTGGGGGCCGACCGGCCGGTGCTGCTCCTCGAACTGGGCCCGGACGCGGCCCTGTGCCGCATCGCGGTGTCGGTTGCGGAGGCAGAGGAGGTCAGGCGCACCCTGCTCGCGCGGATGCCCCGGGAGCCCGCGGCGGGCGGAGCGGACACGGCGGACGAGGCCGGCGAGGGAGCCCCGCGGGCCGGGGGCGGGAGCCCGGCGGTGACCCGGCCCGCGCTCCAGCACGAGGGCGGCGTCGTGGACGAGCACGGACGGCCGCCGGGCGTGCCCTCACGTACCGGGACGGGGGCCCAGCCCCCGGCCGACTCGGAGCGGGTCCGCGCAGCCGGGGAGGCCGGGGGCGGGACGGTGCGGGAAGCCGCGGCGGCCGGGCAGGGAACGGCCGCGGCAGGGACCGCCGGACGGGGCACGGGGGACGACGGGCACACGACCGGCGGAGAGGAGTCCGGGGAGGCCGGCGAGCGGGGTGGGCTGCCGCCCGGGGTGCGGCCCCCGTCGCAGCCCTGATGGCCGGAGCCGCACCCCGGCCCAGGGCGCCTACCCCGCTGCCGCCCCGTCATGCCCCCGCCGGCCCGGCCCGCCCCCGCAGGCCCGGCCCGCCGGCGGCGCGGCGGGCCGGCCGCGGCGTCACGGCTGGGGGCGCGTCGTCCCGGGCAGGCACTTCACCGCGGGGTTGAAGGTCGCGTGCGCGCCCAGGGGGTTCGCCTTCCAGAGCCACAGGTGGAGTGCGTAGTGCACCGGCTGGCCGGGGAAGTTCCCGCGCTGGGGGCCCTTGAACGGGCGGCCGAACAGCGAGGGGCGGTCGTCGTCCGTCCTGGTGTCCTGGTCACGGTCGTAGACCAGCCACTGGACACCGGCGAGGCGCTTGCCGCCGCGTCCGTCGTCCTCGTAGTAGAGCGCGGCGGGCACCGCCGGGTCGACGGAGTTGTCGTGGGTGTGGTTGAAGTGCGGGTACCCCAGCGCGCCCGTACCCCCCGTCCGGTCGACGACGCAGTACTTGTCCGGCACGTAGCCGGCCTTCACCGCGTTGGCGTGCAGCAGGTACGGGGCGGTCGCCCGGTACGTGACGGCCCGGTCGGCGGCGGCGGGGCGGTGCCGGTCGGGGCCTGCGGCCGCGGCGGGCGCGTGGGTGACGGCCGTCGCCGCCGCCAGGGCGAGGGCGGCGGCGGCCGTGGTGAGGCTTCGGGCCATGGGAACTCCTGGTCAGACGGTGGCCAACTGGGGGATGAGGCGGAGCGCGTTGTCGTGGTAGATCCCCTGGAGCTGCTCCGGGGTGAAGGACGGGTCCGCGTCCAGGGCGGGGAGTGCGATGTCCGTGACCGTGTCCGCCGGAGCGGCGGGCCAGTCCGTGCCGAAGAGCAGGCGGTCGGCCGGCACCTGGGTCAGCAGGGTCGCCGCCGGAGCCATGGGGCCCGCCGTGTCGTAGTAGAAGCGCTGGAGGTGGTCCCGGACGGCCGCCGGGTCGACGGGCGGATCGCAGAACCGGCCGAGGGCCTGCATGCGGGTCGCGATGTACGGGAGGAAGCCGCCGGCGTGCGGCAGGATCACCGAGAGGTCCGGGAACCGGTCCAGGGTGCGCTTGCTGATCATGTTGACCGCGGCCCGGGTGGTGTCCAGGAGGAAGTCGCACATGAAGTTCGGGATGCCCGGAAGCGTGGTCGCGCCCGGAGGGCAGCCCGGGAGGTTGTGCGGATGCGTGTCGACGACGGCGTGGTGCTCGTTCAGCTCGTGGAACACGCGGTCGTAGGCGGGGTCCCCGAGGTAGACGCCGCCGTAGTTGGCCGTCACGTTCACGCCGACCGCGCCGAGCTGTCCGAGTCCGCGGCGCACCGCCCACGAGGAGGCGTCGAGGTCGTCCAGGAAGAGGGGGACGTAGAAGGCGAACCTGCCCGGGTGCGAGGTCGCCACCTCGATCATCGACTGGAGGGTGATGTTGATGGCCTCGCGCAGCTGCGCCGACGAGGGGTAGCGGGCCGGCAGCATGGGCTTCAGGACGGCGGTGGCCACACCCGCCCGGTCCATGAAGCCGATCGCCGCCTCGATGTCGAGCTGCGCCCACGGCGGCAGCTGTTCCGGCTTGATCAGCCCGTGGTGCACCGCCCACTCCCGCCACTGCGGGGCGCAGTAGTGGTGATGCATGTCGATCTTCGTCTGGTACCCGTGCGCCTCGACCGGGCCCGCGGCGACGGTGTCGCGGGCGGCGGAGGCGCCCACCGCGGCGCCCGCGGCGGAGGTCTGCGGTCCTTCCTCTTCCGTTCCGAGGAGCCCCAGTCCGGAGGTACTCGAATATGCGGGCATGGCCCGGCCACCACCTGTCGGGTTCGGTTGCGTGCGGAGGGTCTGCGTACAGGGGGTCGCGTACGCGTACGGACCTCGCGTACGGGTCTCGCGTACGGGGTGTCGCCTGCGCGGGTCAGGTCCGCGGGGTCACGGAGGCCAGCGCCGGGGCGCCGGGGACGGGTGGGGGATTCCCGGCCGGCCGGGACGGGTCGAGGACGAGCGGGAGCCGCTCCAGCCCGCGGAAGGCGGCCACCGGCCCCCTGAGCCATGCGGCCTCGCCCGCCCGCGGGTCCGCCAGCCGCATCTGCGGGAACTCCCGCAGGAGGCAGGAGAGCGCGACCTCCAGTTCGAGCCGCGCCAGCGGCGCGCCCAGGCAGTAGTGCGTGCCGTGGCCGAAGCCCAGGTGCGTGCCCTGGATCCCCTCGCGCGTCACGTCGAGGACGTCCGGGGAGTCGAACTTCCCGGGGTCCCGGTTGGCCGAGGCGATGGCGATCTGGACCAGGGAGCCCTCGGGAATGACCGTGCCCCGGAGTTCGACGTCCTCGGTCGCGTACCGGAAGGTCGAGGTCTCGACCGATCCCTCGAAGCGGACGATCTCCTCGACGGCGCCCGGGATCAGTGCCGGATCGCTCCGCAGCCGCTCCAGCTGCTCGGGGCGCTGCAACAGGTGGAGGACCGAGTTCCCGATCTGGAACGCCGTGGTCTTGTGGCCGGCGAAGAAGATGACCCACAGGGAGGAGATCAGGTCCGCGTCGTCGAGCGCTTCCTCCGCCCGGATCAGGTCGCTGAGGAAGCTGTCGCACGGGTGCGCGCGGGTGTCGGCGATGAGCTGCCCGAGCCGGTTCTGCAGCCACTCCTCGGCGACGCGCAGCTCCGCGCTCTTGGACGGGTCGAAGCGGGAGCGCGTCACGACGGCGAACTGCCGCAGGATCTCCGGGCGGTCGGCCGGCGGGATGCCCATCAGCTCGCACAGGACCGCGATCGGCAGCGGGAACGCGAAGGACGGCATCAGGTCGACCTCGTTGTCCTGCCCGCACTGCCGGAGCAGGTGCTCGGCGATCTCGGTGATGCGGGGTCTCATCTCCTCGACGCGCCGCGGGGTGAAGGCGCCCCGGAGGGAGCGGCGCAGCCGGGTGTGGCGGGGCGGGTCCGAGAAGAGGACGTTGTCGTCGAGGGCGTCGAAGAAGCTGCCGTACACGGCGTGGTAGGTGTCGATGGCCCCGCGCATGTTCTTGCTGAACCGCGGATCCGACAGGGCGTCGCGGGCGTCGTCGTAGCGGGTGATGAGGTAGGTCTCGACACCGTGCGGGGGCGTCAGCGGGCATACGGGGGCCTGCTCGCGCAGGGCCGCGTAGGCGGGATGGGGGCACGCCCTGAACTCGGGTGCGCCTCTGGACACGGCCGACACGATGTCCTGCAGGGTTCCGGCGTCGCTCGGTGCCGCGTTCTCCTGCGCCATGCTCCACACCCTTCGTGAGACTCCCGTTCCGCGCAGACACCGGTTCCCTGTGGAGGTGGACGGCGAAACGGCCCTTGGCTCGTTCGAGTGAGCGTGCCGCCGCCGGGAAGACGTTCTGACGGTGCGCCGGATCGCACTGGTCAGGGGCTGATCAGGGGGCCACGCCCTCGTAGGAGACGGCGCAGACGGCGCACGGGTCCTGGGTGAGCACCACGTCCGGGGCGAGTGCGGCGGGCGCCGCTGTCCGTGGTCGCGGGCAGCAGCAGGGTGACGATGCGCACGGCCTGACCGGAGGCGCGCGGGTGGCGGGGGTGGATTCGGTAGGACGTGCCACCCGGAGTTCGCCGGTGGTACCGCGTCCCTTGTCGCAGGCGGACGAGGACCAGGACCGGCCCACGAGGCACCCGAGGCTGGGCCGAGGGTGAGCGCCGGACGTCACGTCCGAGCCGCGCAGCACCTAATTTCTCCCCTATGACAGCACATTCCGAACGCCGCTGGCTCCCGGGGCGGCGGCAGCTCGTCCGTGCCGCACTGACGGGCGTGGTCGCCGCGTGCGCCGGGTCGGTCTCCGGCCGTCCGCCCTTCCCGGCCTCCACCTCCTCAGGGCCCAACAGCGCCCGCCCCGCCACACCGGAGTCGGCCTGGCGCAAGCTGAGTGAGGGGAACCGGCGCTGGCGGACGCTGCACGAGCGGCATCCCGACGAGACCCCTGCGGTGCGCCGGACCGTGGTGTCGGGACAGCATCCCTTCGCGGTGATCCTGGGCTGCGTCGATTCCCGGGTTCCGCCGGAGCTGGTCTTCGACCAGGGGCTGGGAGACCTGCTGGCCGTCCGCTCCGCGGGTTCGGTACTGGACGAGGCCGTGCTGGCCAGCGTCACGTACGGGGTCCTGGAGCTGGGCATCCCGCTCGTGGTGGTGCTGGGGCACCAGTCGTGCGGGGCGGTGACGGCCGCCGTCCGGGCCGACGCGACCGGCGGACAGCTGCCCGGCCACATGCAGTACCTGGCCGATCAGATCCGTCCCGCGATCGACCACGGACTGAGCGGGGAGGCCCGGGTGGACGCCGCCATCTCGGCGAACGCGCTCCTCGTCCGGTCGCGACTGGCAGCGGAGCCCGAACTCGTCTCCAGGATCGCGGCGGGCACCCTGACCGCGGTCGGCGCGCGGTACGAACTGACCGACCAGCGGGTGCGCCGACTGGGCTGATCCCCGGGGCGGCCCGCTCCCTGGACAAGGGTGAGGAGGAAGCATCCGGCGCGGGGACCCGCCGTCACCTCTTCCGCACGGACGAGGCACAGCGCGTCGGCGAACCCACCGGACGTAACGAGCCGGACCGGCTGGAAGGGATACCGCTGGCCGGGGTAGCGCGCAGGTTCATCCGCCGAAAGACCGTCAGCAGTGGGTACCCGGTGGGGTGATGGCTCTCCTGCTGGACCCGACGGCGGCTGAGCCCCGTCGTTCCCGCGGCCGAGGCGCCGCCCGGCCGGGCGGAACGCCCGGCCGTGGCATGCACGGATCGGCTCCCGGCTCCGGCTCAGGCCGCCGGGACGCGCATGCGGACCGACTTGCCCGACTCGCCCGCCACCACGGAGAGTTCGCCCCCGCGCTCGGTCGCCAGCAGGTGCACGATCAGCAGGCCGCGACCACCTTCGGAGTCCAGGTCCGCCGCTGCCCGCGGAGAGGGCAGTCGTGGCAGGCACGCCCCCTGGTCGGCAACCTCCAGGCGGAGCCACCCGCCGCCCCAGGTCAGAGCGACCCGCATCCGCCCGTTGGCCGCGTGCCGCACGACGTTGCCGACCAGCTCGCCGACGGCCAGCAGCAGCACGTCCGCCAGGTCGCCGGAGACCCGCCACTCGTCGAGGGCGACCCGCAGCCGCGCCCTGACCTGCGGGACGTTCGCCGCGACCGGATCGGCGACCCAGTGGACGAAACCGCGGACCGAGGTGGCCGGCCGGGGCGGCGACTTCCGGTGCGGAACGGAGGGCCCGGGCGGGACGGCGGGCCCGGGGTCCCGGGGCTGAACGAGGTACGCGGATCTGCCGGCGGGGGTCAGCATGGCGTGCTCCCGGAGGGAAAGGCGGCGCACCCGCTGGAGCAACTCGTGTAACTCGTGAGGAAGTCGCCTCGCCCGTGGGCTTGTGGTCAGCAGAAATGCGTCGCTAGAGTTGTGATTACACGTGTAACACGTTAAGCCTCCCCGGCGATCCGCGCAAGCATTTCGGACAAACGTCACGAAGCCTGCGTCCGCGCCGGGGCCCCGGCGGCCGTCAGGGCCGCGCCGCATCGGAAGGGTCTCCATGACGCAATCTCCCCCGGCCGGGTTCGACCTCACCGACATGGCCTGGCCGCCCCCGCCGTACCAGTCCCCCGTACCGCCCGTGACGGGCGCCGACGGCGTGCGGCACTTCGACGGGATCACGTACGCGACCACGCCCGGCTACCGCCCCCGGCTGCTCGACGTGCAGCTCCCGCCGGGCGAGGGGCCGTTCCCCGCGGTCGTCTGGATCCACGGCGGCGGCTGGCTGGAGGGCGACCGCCGCTACCCGCCGCCGACCGTGCCCGCCGCGCTCCTGCACGGCGCGGTCCTCGGCGCCGGGCTCGCGCTGGTCTCCATCGACTACCGGCACAGCCTCGAAGCCCCGTTCCCGGCCCAGCTGCACGACGTGAAGGCCGCCATCCGCTACGTCCGCGCCTTCGCGGTCGAGCTGGGCATCGACCCGGACCGGATCGGCGTCTGGGGCGAATCGGCCGGGGGGCACCTGGCGGCCCTGGCCGGGCTCGTCGGTCCCGGCAGCCCGGACGGCGCCGCCCTGGAAGGCACGCACGGAGTCGGCTCCGGCGACACCGGGGTGCTGGCCGTCGTCGACTGGTACGGGGTCTCGGACCTGCCGGCCCTCGCCGACCACCCGATGCCGCCGATGCCGGGCGGGGCCGAGTTCCCGGACCCCTACGAGGCCCTGCTCGGCGGCACCGCGGCCGAGCGCCCGGCGCTCGCCCGCGCGGCGAGCCCGGTCACGTACGCCGAGGGCTCGAACCCGCCGCCGTTCCTCCTGGTCCACGGCACGCGGGACGGGCTGGTCCCGTACAGCCAGAGCCAGGCGCTGGCGCGGGCCCTCGACAGCGCCGGGGGCCAGGTCACCCTGCGGCCGGTGGACGGGGCCGACCACATCTTCCTCGGCTCCCCGGACATCGACCTGATCGTCACCGAAAGCGTCACCTTCCTGGCGACCCACCTCGGCAAGTCCACCTGACCCACCCCGCCACCGGGACCCGTACGTCTACGGGGGCCGCGCTCGCCCGAGGGGCCGGGCCACACGGCTGCGGGCCCCGGGTTCGTAGCCCGTACGGCTCCGGGGCCGGGGCCGTAGGGGGCCGAGCCATCCATACGGCTACGGGGCCTCGGGCTGTACCGCCGCGAGCCCTCGGCCCGCACGGCTACGAACCCGGGGGGCCGGACGTGCACGAGGCCCGAGCCACACGGCTGCGGGGTCCGGCCTGCCCGGCGGCGAGGCAGGGGCCGTAGGGGGCCCGAGCCATCCATGCGGCTGCGGGGCTTCGCAGCGGGGCCAAGGCCCGTCCGGCTACGGGGGTTGCACTGCTGCAAGGCCGGGAGCCCGTACAGCTGCGTGGTCCTGGGTCGCGGGGCTACGGGGCCGGAGCCTGTACCGCTGCGGGGCCTCGGCCCCGCAGGGCTACGGGCCTCGATCCCGTCGCTCCACTCGCTGTGCGGGCGATGCGGCCGCGGGTCCGTACGGCTCGGCCCCGTACAGCGGCGGGGTCGGCACCGCCCCGGGCGGCGGGCCGTGCGGCAGCGGCCCGCACCACCCTCGGGGTGGCATGCCCGTGCAGCCCTACGGCAGCCCGCCACACCGAGGGCGGCGCACACGGCCGCACCACGGCGGGCCCGCACGGGGCACCGGCCGCGCCACCCCGCAGCCGCAGGCCCGCACGAACCGCCGACCCTGAGGTCCGCCGGCGGACCCGCGGACCCCCTACGGACCGATGACCTCGCCGCCACCCAGCCGCAGGGCCTCGGAGCCACGGACCTGTGGGCCCGCACGGCACAACGCTCCCACCACCCCACCAGCCCAGGTCCAGGCCTTCAGGGCCGCAAGGCCACGGCCCCCGGGCCCGGACGAACCACCGGCCGGCACCTCCGCCGACCGCCGGCGCCCTCGCCGGGCCCGGTTGCGCCCCGCCTCCCCAGCCCACCACCTCCCCAGCACCCCGTGGCCCGCGCCACACCCCTCCCACGTCAACGGCCGCGGGCCCCGCCCGCGGCCGCGAGAGGCACTCATGTCCACGCACCCCGTGACCACCCCCTCCGACAGACCCGGCGCCGCCGGGCCGACCCGCGGCAGCGGCGCACTCGCGCTGGGCCTCCTGCTCCTCGGGGGCGCCGCCCTCCTGGGCCTCGTCGTCCGCCAGGACGTCGTGCATCCGCCCTTCCAGGGCCTCGACGACCGCTGGCTCCGCTGGATGGGCGGCCCGCACGAAGGGCTGTACGCGGCCGTGGCCGCCGCCCTGAACTGGTTCGGCGGCCCACTGGGCGCCGTCGTCCCGCTCGGCCTGCTCCTGCTGATGCTCGTACGCAGGCGCTGGGTGTCCGCCGCCTTCCTGCTCGGCGTCTACCTCGGCGCCAACGCGGTCGTGGTCCAGGGGCTCAAGCACCTGGTGGACCGGCCGCGCCCGGCCGACCCGCTGGTGCGCGTCGACCACGGTTCCTTCCCGTCCGGCCACGTGGCCTCGGCGGCCCTGCTCGTGGTCCTCGTCGGAGCCCTGCTGGTCCCGGCCGCCCGGCGGCGGGCGTGGTGGTTGGGCGGTGCCGTCTTCACGCTGGCCATGATGTGGAGCCGGACCTGGCTGCACGCGCACTGGCTGAGCGACACCGTGGCCGGTGCCTCCGCGGGCGCGGGCGCGGGGCTGCTGGCGTGGTGGCTCTGCGGACCCGCGCTCGGCCGGGAACGCGCACGCGTCCACGACCGCCGGGGGGCGGCCGTGGACACCCCGGACCCCGTCCCGCCGGCCGAGCGGCCCCAGCACGCGAGGCGGTAGTACCGGCCCGGGACGGCCCGGATGACGGGGCGCGCCGGACCGACCAGGTCCCGCCCGCCCCGTCAGCAGGTCAGCAGGTCAGCAGGTCAGCAGGTCAGGACGTCCGGCGGGGGACGAGGAGGGCTTCGACGGGCGGCAGCGCCGGTCCCGTCCCGGTGCCGATCAGCTCGTGCACGGCGTCCGCGATCCGCGCCGGCGACGGCAGTTCGAGGCGGATCGTCGTGAGCGGGGGCTGCTGGAGCGCGGAGAGGACCAGGTCGTCGGAACCGACGATGGCGACTTCGTCCGGTACGGCGATGCCCGCGGCCTGGAAGGCGTGCAGCAGCAGGGCGGCGTACTCGTCGTTGTAGGCGAACACGGCGTCGAGGCCGAGGTCCGGCCAGCGCCGGGCGAGGGCGGTCGCGGATTCCCGCGTGTAGGCCAGCTCGACCGGGGCGACGGTCGCCATGTGCCGGGCCGCCACCGATTGGGCGCCCGCGAGGCGGGGCTCCGCGAGCGTGCCGAGTCCGCGCTCCTGCGGCATGACCACGCCGATCCGTGTGCGGCCCCGCGCGATGAGGTGCTCGGCCGCGGTGGCTCCGATGCGGGCGTGGTCGAAGCCGACCGTGTGCACGCCCTCGACGGGCCTGGCGGCGAAGGCCAGCAGCCCCCGCACCCCGGCGCGGCGCAGCAGGTCGGCGGCCTGGGCGGAGAACCGGTCGCCGTCCAGGGCGACGACGGCCGCCGGGCGCAGTTCGGCCCAGGCCCGGGCGGCGTCGAGGGGGTCGGCGAAGCGGCCGGCGTGCAGCACGGCCGTGTACCCGTGCCGGTCGAGCTCGCCGTGCAGGTCGTCGACCCAGTCGCTGACGAGGCGGCCGATGGCGGAGACGGAGGCGGGCATCAGGACCAGATTGCTGCGCCCGGCCCGCAGGGACCGGGCGGCGGCGTGCGGTACGTAACCGAGCTGGCGGGCCGCGTCGAGCACCCGGGCGCGGGTGCCGGCGCTGACGCGGTGGCCCTGGGTGTCGTTGAGGACGAAGGAGACGGTGGCGCGCGAGACTCCCGCCAGGCGGGCCACGTCGGCGCTGGTGGTGGTCGCGGGGACGGGGGTTTCTTCTGCCATGGCGTCCCTCGACGCTCCTTCTGCTCGGTTCGCACCTTCCCTTCCGAGGTTACACGAGTTAGATCACGAGGTGGGGCGGGGTTCCGGCACCTCGGAGGCGGCACGGGCCACCTCACCGGCGGCTGCCTCGACGGAGGCACCGGCGGCCGCACCGGCGGAGGGCCCGTCCCCGAACAGGACCCTGGAGGCTCCGGCGAGGTCCCCGAGGGCCGTGACGACCGAGTCGAAGCGCATCGTGGTGCGCGTGCGCGTCTCGTACGGGTCCCAGCGCGGCAGGCCCGGGTGGTTCGGGTCGCCCGTGCGCACGAAGGCGATCCACGCCTCGTGCATGACGGTGGCGAGCCCGTCACGAACGGCCGGGGTCAGCCCGGCGAGGAAGGGCGCGTGGGCCCATTGGTCGAAGTTGGCGAAGACGAAGGGGAGTTCGAGGCAGTGAGCGGCCCCGAGCCTGCCTCCGTACGCCGGTGTGGGCAGGTCGAACTGGTAGGCCCACACCGGGCGGCCTGTCTCCGCCCGTGCTTCGGCCAGCTTCAGGGCGGGGACGCGGAAGAGTTCGTCCGTGACGAGGTCCATGAGGACGTCGGCCGGGCGGGCGCCCGGGCGGGCGCGCTCGTACGCCGCGTACACCGCGGGCGCCTCGCCGGCTCCGAACGTGTCCGCGATCCGATCGGTCACCCGCTCCCGGGTCGCGACGGCGTACCCCTCGTCCAGGGCGAAGCCGAAGTTGGCCTCCTCGCGCGTCCAGCCGATCATCACGTCGACGTCCGCGGCCGCGCCGTGCGTCAGGTTCCCCGCCGGGTGACGCGGCAGGGTGGTCCCGTCGATCACGGGCAGGAACGGGGTCGGCCAGTATCCCCAGCGCACGGTCCGGGCAAAGAGCCCGAGACCCGCTGCGATCAGCTCGGGCCAGTCCAGCGACTGGAGTTCGGTCACGGTCTTGGTCCCGGCGAGTTCCCGATAGGCGTCCACGCGCTCCGCGTAGGCTTCCCGGGTGGGGAAGTCCAGCCCGAACGGCGGACTCTGCAGGATCACCCGCTTGATCAGGCCCCGGGCCTCCGGGTGTCCGACGAGGGCGGCGGTGGACACCGCACCGCCCGACTGGCCCGCTACGGTCACGAGGTCGGGGTCGCCGCCGAAGGAGGCGATGTTCTCCCGCACCCAGTGCAGGGCGCGGAGCTGGTCGGTGAGCCAGGGATTGGATCCCTCGCGCCCCTCGCCGGTTCCGTCCGCCTCGTCCGCCTCGTCCGCCTCGGCTCCGAAGGAGAGGTAACCCAGTGGTCCGATGCGGTAGTTGACGCCGACGAAGACGAGGTCCCCGTCCCGGGCGAAGGTGGCCCCGGAGTAGCCGGGCAGCGACCCGGAGCCGGAGACGAAGCCGCCGCCGTGGATCCAGACGAGGACGGGCCGGCGGGCACCGTCGGCCGCGGGCGTCCAGATGTTGAGGGTCAGGCAGTCCTCGTCGAAGGGGGGCGAACCGTGCCCGCCGAGCACGGGATCGCCGCCCTCCCGGTACGGCTGCGGCGCGCTGGGGCCGTCGGCGGTGGCGTCCCGCGTCCCGGTCCAGCCGGGGTGCGGCTGCGCGGGCCTCCACCGCAGGTCGCCGACGGGCGGTGCGGCGTAGGGCACGGCCCGGAAGACGGCGACCTCGCCTTCGGTCGCTCCGCGGAGGCGTCCTGCGGGGAGGTCCACCACCACGTGGTCCCCGCCTGGGGAATGAGCCATGAGCCGATCCTTCCTGAGCGCACGGGATGCACGCCGACACCCCCGAGATTATGTCGTCAATTTTATGACCGTCAACGATTCTCGATATTCCTAGGTGCCGTCACAGCCAGAGCCTGCCCGAGGCCATCCGCTCGGCCTCCCTCTCCAGCATCGGCGCGAAGACGCGCCACAGCACCAGACAGGCCCCCACTCCGAGGACCACTCCGGCGAACGTGTCGCTGAGCCACTGGGCGTGCAGCCAGGTACGGCTCACCATCATGGCCAGGACGTACGCGCCCGCGACCGGCCACCACCAGCGCCTCGCACGGTCCGGGAACACCACCACGGCGACCGTGAACACCAGGGTCACCGCGCTGAACACCTGGCCGGAGGGGTACGAGCCGTCGTTCACCAGGACCCACGGGAACGGCGGACGGGGCCGGTCGGCCAACTGCTTGAGGGGCAGCACCACCAGGACGTTCGCAAGGACCGAGGCGCTGAAGACGAACAGGCCCGAGCGCCACCGCCCGTAGACGCAGAGGCAGCCGATCAGGGCCAGCGGCAGCACCAGGCCGAAGGGGCCGCCGAGGCGGTCGAGGAAGATGGCGAACCCCTCGGTGAACCCGCCACCGCCCCCGTCCGCCGCCGAGCCGTTCACGGAGGCCGCCCAGCGGTCGTCGAGCCCCTGGAAGAAGGGGCGGTCGCCGATCCGCAGCACGAGGGCGGTCGCCAGGGAGACGGACAGGAGCGCCACCCCGCAGGCCAGCGCATGACGGGGCGGGAGCGCAGGCACCTGGTGCAGGGGGGGCCGCAGCGGTGGGGGCGGGGGCGCGAAGGAGTGCGAATGCTGCATGGCGGGCCTTTCACGGTCAGCCGCCCGGGCGAGACGAAGCGCGGGGGCGGATCTGGGGCGGGGGCGACAGGGCGGGCAGCCCGCCGGTACGGAGGGGTGCGCGGGTAGGCGTACGGATACGGGGGAAGCAGGGGCGGGTTGCGGAGACCGGGGCCGGGCCCCTGAGCCGTTCCGGCGGCCCCGACCGCAGGGAGCGGATCCCCGCGAGGGGGCCGGCGCGAAGGGACGGGACACGCCCTGGCGGCCACCCGGCACCCAACCGGCCGGCTCGGCAGTACCCCCGGGACGCGCCGAGCGCAGGCACGACGGGCGACGGGGACGACGCCAGACGCCACCGACGGGCACACCGAAAACTGCGGCCACGGGCACGTCCGACAGGCGCACCAACAGCTGCGACCAACGGGCGACCCGGCCAGTACCGCCGACCGGGATGACCACCGGCGCTACCGACAGGGCCATCGACAGGCACGACCGACAGGCGCCCCCGACAGGGGCGACCTACCCGCACGACCGACTGGCGCCACCACCAGGCAGGACCGGCAGCGGCGACCGACCGGCGCCTCCACCGGCGCCGCCAATACCGGCAGCACCGACACCCGGGCCCACCGGCACCCCGCCCACGTCGACCCCGGCACCCGGAGCCATCCCCACAGCCCCGTAGCGCCCGCCCTCCGGGATGGCCGGGGCAGGGCGCCGCGGGACGGCAAGGGTGTGCGCGGGCGGGGCGGAGTACGGCAGGCGGCCCCGGGGGGCCCGTACGGCGGCCCGCTCGTCGCGGTGCGGCACGGAGTATGGCGGATGCGTGACCGCCGCCACAAGAGCAAGAGGGTTTTCGGCACGACCGGCCCGCCCCGGCGGCCGGGACGCATCGGTTACACGTCATGGCACGGTGGATCTCCAGACGGTCACGATCTGCACAACGCCGGTCCACGAGGCCTGGCGGTGGCTCGAAATGAGTGCTACACAGTCTCCAGCGCCGCTGGTGACACGTGTAACAACACCAGGCGAGTACGTTCATCGGCCCGTGGCTCCCGGCACCACTCCCGGCACCACCTCTGCCCCGCTGACCGCCGCACAGCCGCCGCCCCCGCGGCGCCCTTCCCCCGCTCCACCGCTGCTCGCCACCTCCCCGCACCGTCCCCCGAGGAGTCGTCTTGGCCACCAACGAAATCGCCGACCCGCTCACTCCCTCCGCCGCGGAACCGCCGCGTCAGCGCGGGCTCCTGCCCCTCCTGCTGGTCGCCAACTCCGCGATGATGGCGGTCTACATGGGAGTGGGTTCGGTCCTCCTGCCCACCCAGATCGCCGCGATCGCCCCCGATGACAAGGTCGCCGTCCTGGGTCTGATCGGCGGGATCAGCGCCATCTTCGCGACCGCCTTCAACCCCATAGCCGGCGCGCTCTCCGACCGCAGCGGGCGTCGCGGTCCGTGGGTCCTGGGCGGCGCCCTGGCCTCCCTCGCCGGTCTCGCCTTCCTGGGGAACGTGACCACCGCCCTGCTCGTGGGCATCGGCTGGTGCCTGGTCCAGGCGACGATGAACATCTACCAGGCCGCCGTCACCGCCATCGTGCCCGACCGGGTACCCGCCCTGCGCCGCGGCACCGCTTCCGCGCTGGTGGGGCTGGGGCTGCCCATCGGCGGCACGGTCGGCGTGCTCGTCGCCTCCCGGACCGCGGAGCACCTGCGCACCGGCTACCTCGTCTTCGGCGCGATCATCGCCGTGGCAGCCGTGCTGCTCACGGCCTTCTGCCGGGACCTGCCGCGCACCGAGCCGAAGGCCGCCGCGCCCGCCGCCCCGAAGGGCGCCCAGCTGGCCGCCTTCCTCTCCGCCCTGGGCAGCCACGACTTCCGGTGGGCCTTCATCGGCCGGGCCCTGATGGTCCTCGGGTACTTCTCCGTCGTCGGATACCAGCTGTACATCCTCGGCGACCACATCGCGCTGCCTTCCGGGCTGACGCCGCCCGCCGCGATGGCCGTCCTCACCCCGGTGTCGATGGTCGCGATGGCCGTGTCCACCGTGGTCGGCGGTCTGCTGTCCGACCGCTGGAACCGCCGCAAGGTGTTCGTCGGCGTGTCCGCCGCCCTGGCCGGCCTCGTCATGGTCGTGCCCGTCGTGAGCCCGACCTGGACCGGCATGCTCGTCTTCAGCGCGCTCAACGGCCTCGCGTTCGGCTGCTTCATGGCCGTCGACACCGCCCTCGTCACGCTGGTCCTCCCGCGCGCGGAGGACGCCGCCCGCGACATGGGGGTGCTCAACATCGCGAACGCCGGGCCGCAGATCATCGCCCCGTTCGTCGCGTCGGCCGTGGTCACCTCCCTGGGCGGCTACACCCCGCTGTTCCTCGTCGGCGGGGCCCTGTCCCTCGTCGGCGCCCTCGCGATCCTCCCGATCCGCAGCGTGCGCTGACTCCCCCGCGCCCGTTCCCGGATCGGGCCGGCCCGTACTCCGGCGGGCGCGCGCCGAGGGTCGCCGCCCGCCGGTCTCCACCTCCTCACCCCACCCTCCCTCCTCTCCCTCCCTCTTCGAAGGAGCACTCTGTGAGACGCACGCGAGTTCTGCCGCTGGCCGCCCTGGTGCTGTGCGCGCCGGCCCTGGCGGGTACGGCGCCCGCCTCCGCCTCACCGCAGGCCGCGCCCCCCGGCCCGCTGCGGATCCTGCTCACCAACGACGACGGCTACGACGCTCCGGGCATCCGGAAGGCGTACGAGCGGCTGACCGCGGCCGGGCACGACGTCACGATCGTCGCCCCGCTCACGAACCAGAGCGGCACGGGCACGAAGGTGTCGAACGCACCCACGGTCGCAGTGCAGCACCCCGAGCCGAAGGTGTGGGCCGTGGACGGCACTCCCGGTGACTCGGTGGCCTTCGGACTGGCCGAGGTCTTCGCGGACCGGGCGCCCGACCTGGTCGTGTCCGGTACGAACTTCGGTCCGAACGTCGCCGGGCTCGCCAACCACTCCGGGACGGTCGGCGGCGCCGTCGCCGCACTGGAGTCCGGGGTGCCGGCCATCGCGGTGAGCACCGGCGGGCTGACCGTGCCCGACCCCGTCACGACGGTCAACGCCATGGGTCCCACGATGGACTTCACCGTGAAGCTGATCGACCGGCTGCGCAGCCGGGCCCGGTCCGGGCTGCTCCTGCCCACGGGCGTGGGCCTGAACGTCAACCATCCGGTCGTCGGTACGGACGGCACGGGCAAGGCCGCCGGTGTCGCGACGACCTTCCAGGATCCGCAGAACTTCCTGCAGCCGGACTACACCGACTCCGGCGACGGGACCTGGAAGGTCAGCGTGAAGGTGGCTCTGAAGCCCGCCGCGAAGGGCGGTGACATCGAGGCCGTGGCCGCCGGCAGGATCGCCGTCAGTCCGATGAACGCCGACTGGAACCCGGGCCCGGCCGACCGGGCCACGGCCTCCGCCCTGCTCGCCGGGCTCCGCCCGTAGGCCCTGTCGTCGACGCCGGTCAGGCCCGCGGCGTCCGGCGCCGTGCATCGCAAGGCGGAGGGGCGCCCGCGTACTGGACGTACTGGGGGCCCCGACCACGCGGCGAGGTGCGGTGCCGGCGTCGCGGGCCAGGCGCCACTTGGACGACAGGGCCCAGGACGGCCCTCCGGATCCGGCCGGGCCCGCGCTGCCCGGCACCGCGGGCCGGGCCGGCACGGTCCGGAGGAGTCGCCCTCATCCACCGCACGGCCGGGGCGCGGCGGTTCGCCGCCGCGGCCCGGCCGTCGACCCTCCAGGAGGACGGACGCATGAAGAGGCCCTGGCAGCGGCTGATCCGGCCGGCTGCGGCAAGACCCCTGCTCGGCACGGCCCTCGCGCTGGCGGCCCTGCTCGCCTCGGCGGTCCCGGCGAACGCACTGCCGGGCGGATCGCCCCGCCCGGTGGTGACCGTCGCACAGGGCGGCCTCCGCGGGCAGGACCGGGGCGGGGCGCAGGAGTTCCTCGGGATCCCCTACGCCGCTCCCCCGGTGGGGGCGGCCCGTCTGCGGCCGCCGCAGGCGCCGCCCCGGTGGCGCGGGGTGCGGGAGGCGGTCCGGCAGGCTCCGGCCTGCCTGCAGTTCTCCCCGTTCGGGCTGGCCGATCCGGCGGCCGTCAGCGAGGACTGCCTGTACCTGGACGTGTACCGGCCCCGAGGGGCCCGCCCCGGAGCCCGGCTGCCGGTGATCGTCTGGGTGCACGGGGGTGCGTACAGCCAGGGGACGGGGACCCAGTTCGGCGGCCGGACGACGGCCGACCTCACGCAGAGCGTGGTCGTCAGCATCAACTACCGGCTGGGACAGCTGGGTTACCTGGGCCTGCCCGAGCTGGCCGCCGGGAACGAGCGCCGTTCCGGTTCGTTCGGGCTGATGGACCAGATCGCGGCGCTGGGGTGGACACGGCAGAACATCGCCGCGTTCGGCGGGGACCCGGGCAGCGTCACGGTCTCGGGGCAGTCGGCGGGCAGCGGTTCCGTGTGTGCGCTGCTGGCCGCGCCGTCGGCCGCGGGGCTGTTCCACCGGGCGGTGCTGCAGAGCGGTCCGTGCACGCTGCTGGGTGCGCCGGACGGTGCGCGGGCGGAGTCGCAGGCCCGCACCTTCGCCGCGCGGGCGGGGTGTGCCGGTCCGGCCGGGGTGCCGGAGTGCCTGCGGGCGGTGTCCGGGGCAGCGCTGGTCGAGGCGGCCCGTACGGTGCCGACCGCGGGCCCGGCGTCCGGCGACGGGCTGCTGCCGGCCGCACCGGCGCAGGCCATCGGGAGCGGAGCCTGGAACAAGGTGCCGGTCATGATCGGGAGCACCCGTTCCGAGGCCCGCCTGTTCGTCGCGCTGACGCAGCCCCACCTGACGGCGGAGCAGTACGCGGCGCAGGTCCTCGCGGAGCACGGGGCTTCGGGTCCGGAGGTCCTCGCGCGGTATCCGGTGAAGGACCACGGCTCGCCCTACCTGGCGCTCTCGGCGGTCATGACCGACTCCACGTTCGCCTGCCACACGGCGTGGACGGCACGGATGTTCGCCGCCCAGGTGCCGACGTACGCCTACGAGTTCGACGACCCTCGGTCGCCGACGCTCGCGGGAGCGCAGGTCCCGGGGCTGGACATGGCCAACGCCCACAGCGCGGAGCTGGCGTATCTGCACGACTTCACCATGGGCGACCGCCCGCTGACGTCCGTCCAGCTCGGTCTGGCGACGGCGATGAAGCGCTACTGGGGTTCCTTCGCCCGGTTCGGCGCCCCGGCCGTTGCGGGGCAGGCCGCGTGGCCGCCGGCCGGGGCGGGTGCAGGCTTCGGAGCGGGCCCGGGCGCCGCGACCTTCCTGACCCTCGACCCGGCGGCGACGCGGACGAGCACGTCGTTCGAGGCGGACCACCAGTGCGCCTTCTGGCGGACCCGGCCGCCGCGGCCGCTCTGAGCGAGGGCCGGGCGAGGGCGTGAAGGGATGAGCGGCGGGCGCCCCCGCCCGCGCGTGTCCTCGTGCTCGCCCCGCTCCTGGCCGGAGCGTTCGTCGTCGCCCCGGCTTCCCTCGCCACCGCCCGGTCGGCCCCCACCGCCGCCCCCGCCGCCACCTGTTCCGTGTCCGGTGTCCTCGACGACGGGAAGGTGCACCTCTCCGGCGGCGGATTCACGCCGGGAGCCGCCTTCCTGTCCTGACCGACCGCCGCGGGCGGCTCGTTCGAGATCCCGGCGAACGGCGGATTCCAGATGACGGACGTCGAGCCCGCGCAGTACACCGTGTCGCAGGGCGGCCAGCACACCCGGTGCAGCGGCTTCACCGGCGAGAAGGTGCCTCCCGAGTCCCCGGACTCCCCCGGGTCGCCTGAGTTGCCCGGGGAGTAAATCCCTTCGGGCGTCACGGGGGCGGGCAGTAGCATCCCCGGATGCCGACCATCGAGACGTTGACTCCCCAGCCCGGCCGGGCCGACGCGGCCGGGCTGCGGGCGTACGACGCCGACCTGCTCGTACGGTGCGCCGTCGACCCCGCGCAGCCCTGGTGGCGCCGGACGGCCTGCGTGGAGGCGCTGGCGGGCCGGGTGCCGCGGGCCGGGCTCGGTGAGCTGCTCGCCTGCGTCCGCGACACCGCCGGCTCCGGGACGGTCCGCAGGGCCCTGCTGGTCCTCCTGTCGGACCGGGCGGAACTCCTGCCGTGGCTGCGCCACGAGGACCGGCTCCGGGAGACGTCGTACGGCATGCCCCAGGCGGTCCTCCGGGCGCGCGCGGCGCTCGGGGACCGCACGGCGGCGGCCGGACTGGCGACCCTGGCGTTCAGCCCCTGGCAGACCGATCGGGCGGTCGGCGAGGCCGGGCTGGACGCGCTCGCGGACCGGTACGGGGCGGAGGCGGTGCTCGGCCGGCTCGACGGCGGCCGCCCGGAGGACCGGGCCGTCGCCGTCCGGATGCGCCACCGCGGCGGCGAGGACGTCACCGGCGCCCTCGCGGACCCCGACCCGCAGGTGGCGCACCTCGCGCAGTCCCTGCTGACGTGCCCGGACCAGGTCCGCGCCTACCTGACCGGGGCGCCGACGGCCGACGCGCGGCTGTGGGCCGCGTACGCCCTGCAACGGCTGACCGGTGACGTGGCCGGGACCCGGGCCGTGTACGAGGCGCTGGGGCGGCCCCGGGTGGAGGTCGACGGCCTGGACGAGGAGCTCCGCCGGGCGATCGTGCACCGGTACGGGCACACGTGCGAGAAGCAGAGCGACCCGCGGTGGCGGGTCGAGGCGCTGTGCACCGAGCCGCCACCGGCGCCGGACGAGGAGGAGCAACTGGCCCTGGCCGTGGCCGCGCTGTCGGCGGCGGGGCTGGCTCCCCGCCCTCCGCTGTCCTGCGGCGAGGCCAACCGCCAGGGTGGCGGTACGTACCACGTGATCGGGTACCGGGGGGACGGGAGCGAGGTGTTGATCAGCACGCTGGGGCGGTTCGCGGGGGACCACGACGAAGATCCCGCCGCGCGCGCCGCCCTCGAAGCGGCCGGTTTCCGCTGGATCGACGCGGCCACCGGCTCGGTCCGCGTCACGGACCTCGGTGTCTACCACTTCGGGAGCCGTCAACCGCTCGATGTGCAGACGCTGCTGTTCTACTGGCAGGACTGAGCGGCCCCGGGGAGGTGTCCGCGGGGGTGCCGGCCGCCCCCGGCACCCCGCGGTTCACTGGTCGCGCCGGTGCACGCCGGTGACGGCGAGCGCGGTCGCGGCGCCCGCCCACACGGCGTAGACGGTCCAGGCTCCGGCGGCGGTCCACGGGTAGGCGGTCGGGGGGAGTCCGGCCTCCGCGAGCCGGAGCCACGCCTGGTAGAGGGTGGCGTGTCCGGCAACGGCCGACCAGTGGCGGTCGTCCGAGAAGACGAGGGGCAGCACGAGGACGACCACGACCGAGACCGTCATCGTGGCCGCGGTCCGCCTGATGACGGAGCCGATCGCCATGCCGGTGAGCGCGCAGACGGGGGCGAGGAGGGCGGAGGCCAGGACGAGGGCCAGCGCGCCGGGGTGGCTGATCGGGACGCCCGCGTCCCGGGCACCGAGGATCGCCTGTGTCAGGGCGAAGGAGGCTCCCGCGACGACCGCGCCGAAGGCGGTGGTGACCGCCGCGAGGACCGCCGCCTTGGCGGCCATCACCGAACGGCGGGCCGGAACGGCCGCGAACGTCGTGCGGATGGTGCCCGTGCCGTACTCGCCGAGGATCGTGACGGCCCCGACGGCGACGAGGGCGAGCATCATGACCACGGCGGCGTTCGCGGTGAACGCCTCCTGCAGCGGGATCCCGTTCCGGACGAACTCGTCCCGCTCCGCCGCACTCCGGGCCGGCCAGTAGCTGTACGTGTCGTAGGCGGTGCCCGCGTTGAACGCGATGACGGCCAGGGCGGTGGCCCCGTACGCGGTCCAGGTCGAGCGCAGCGACCGGAGCTTGATCCACTCGGCGGCGGCCAGGTCGAGGAACCGGGCGCCGGGTTCGCCGGCGCCGAGGTCCCGGGCGGGGGTGTCCGGCAGGGTCGTGGGCGGGGTCATCGGGAGCCTCCTGCGAGGTACTGGACGCTGTCGGCGGTGAGTTCCATGAAGGCGTCTTCCAGGGAGGGGGACGCGGTGCTGAGGTGGTGCAGCGGGATGCGGTGCTCCAGGGCGACTTCACCGATCCGGACCGCGGTCGGACCGGTCACGGTGAGCAGCTCGCCCTCCACCCGGACCTCGGCGGACTCGGCTGCCAGCAGGTCCCGCAGGAGGGCTGGGGCGGGCGTGCCGACGGTGACGTGCTGCCGGGTGCCGCGGGCGGAGAAGTCCGCGAGGCTCTCCGCCGCGATCAACTCGCCGCGGCCGATGACGATCAGCTCGTCGGCGGTGTGTTCCATCTCCGACATCAGGTGGCTCGACACGAAGACGGTGCGGCCCTCGGCGGCGAGCCGCCGGAACAGGTCGCGCACCCACCTGACGCCTTCCGGGTCGAGGCCGTTGAGCGGCTCGTCGAAGAGCAGCACCGGCGGGTCGCCCAGCAGGGCGGACGCGATGCCGAGGCGCTGCTTCATGCCGAGGGAGAACCCTCCGATGCGGCGGCGGGCGGCGCCGGCGAGGCCGACCTCCTGCAGCACCTCCTCCACCCGGCGGCCCGGGATGCGGTTGCTGCGGGCCAGCGCGGACAGCTGGGCGTAGGCGGTGCGTCCGCCGTGCACGTCGTGCGCGTCGAGGAGGGCGCCCGCGTGGCGCAGGCCGCGGGGGCGGTCCCGGAAGGCACGGCCGTCGATGGTGACGGTGCCGCTGGTCGGCTCGTGCAGGCCGAGGAGCATCCTGAGGGTGGTGCTCTTGCCGGCGCCGTTCGGTCCGAGGAACCCGGTCACCCGGCCGGGCCGCACGGTGAAGGTGAGGCCGTGGACGGCGGTGGTACCGCCGTAGCGCTTCGTCAGCTCATTGACTTCGATCATGTGGACAACGGTGCCGGTGGGAGGCCCCGCCTGTCGTCGGACCGGCGGTGACATCCGGCGGGCGCGGGTGTCGACCCCGGTTGTACGCCCCGGGTCCGATGCCCCGTCACGCGACGGCGCTTACGATCACACCATGTCCGCCCCGTCGCCCCCGCCGTTGCCGCTGCTCACACGCATACCGCCGGGCCTGTGGCCGGCCCTGGCGTGGTACGCGGCCGCGGTGGCACCGATCGTCGAGTACGTCCTGATGCCGCCGCAGCAGGCGTACTCGCTCAACTACCCACGGGACGGGCTGGATCCGCCGGGGGCCAGGCTCCTGCTCGGCCTCGCCTTCGCGCTGGTCCTGGTCGGCAGCGTGCTGTTGCGCCGCAGGTCCGGCACGGCGTTCGGCCTGCTGATGGCCGGCACGGCCGTATCGACCCTGGCCTGGCGCCAGGACGAGATCCCGCCCACCCAGTTCCTGGCCCTGGACGTCGCCCTCTGCTACCTCGCGGCCACCCGGCCGCGCCGGGAGTCGTTCACCGCGGGCTTCGCGCTGCTCGGGCTGCTCGGCGGCTACGCCCTCGTGCGGCTGCTCGCGGGGGTCGGCTCGGGCATCGCCCAGGAGCCGTTCGTGGCCCTGACGGCCGTCACCGCCTGGCTCATCGGCAACTCCGTGCACCAGGCCCGCGCCCACACCGAAGACCTGCACGCGCGGGCCGCCGTCCAGGCCGTCACCGCCGAACGGCTGCGCATCGCCCGCGAGATGCACGACACCGTCGCCCACAGCATCGGCATCATCGCCCTGCAGGCCGGCGCCGCGGCCAGGGTCGTCGGGACCCAGCCGGAGCGGGCGCGCGAGGCGATGCTCACCGTGGAGCAGGCGGGCCGCGAGACGCTGGCCGGGCTGCGCAGGATGCTCGGTGCGCTGCGCCAGGCAGACCAGCACGACCGCGCGGGAGGGCGGACCGGCCCTGCGCACGGACCGGCGCCCCTGCAGCCGGCCGCCGGTCTGGCGGACGTGGAGCAGCTCGCCGCGAGGACCACCGCCGCCGGGGTCCGCGTCGAGGTGCGGTGGCGGGGCAGGCGGCGTCCGTTGCCGGCCGAAGTCGACCTCGCGGCGTTCCGCATCGTCCAGGAGTCGGTGACCAACGCCGTCCGGCACTCGGGTTCCGATTCCTGCCGGGTGGATGTCGACTACGGCGAGGAGGAGCTGACCGTCGAGGTCTCCGACCGTGGAGCCGGTGGCGGCACCGGCACGGACAGCGGATACGGTCTGGCCGGCATGCGGGAGCGGGTCGCCCTGCTGCACGGGGACTTCACCGCCGGGCCGCGCCCGGGAGGCGGCTTCCGGGTCGCGGCGAGGATTCCGGTGCCGGCCGGCACCGGCACGGGAGCGAAGACGGGAACCGCATGACGATCCGAGTCGTACTCACCGACGACCAGCCCCTGGTCCGCGCCGCCTTGCAGATGGTGATCACCGATACCGCGGACATCGAGGTGGTGGGCGAGGCGGACAACGGCGCGGAAGCGGTCCGGCTGGCGGCGGAACTCGCCCCGGACGTGGTGGTGATGGACCTGCGGATGCCCGGCATGGACGGCATCGAGGCCACTCGCCTGATCACCGCGGCCGCGGGTTCAGCCCGCGTGGTCGTCCTGACCACCTTCGACGACGACGACTGCGTGTACGGGGCCCTGCACGCCGGCGCGTCCGGGTTCCTCGTCAAGGACATGGCCCTCGACGACATCCTCGGGGCGGTCCGGACCGTCGCCGCCGGGGACGCCCTGATCGCGCCGAGTGTCACCCGCCGGCTCATCAAGGAGTTCACCGCCCGTCCCGCGGCGACGCCGCCGTCGCGTGCGGAGCTCGGCGGGATCACCGAGCGGGAACGCGAGGTCCTGACCCTGGTCGGCAGGGGCCTGTCGAATGCGGAGATCGCCGACGCACTCTGCATCAGCATCGCCACCGCGAAGACCTACCTGACCCGGCTGCTCGCCAAGCTCGGCGCCCGCGACCGGGTGCAGCTGGTGATCCTGGCCTACGAGGCGGGCCTGGTCACCGCGTCCCGGTGAGCCGGCAGCGGGCGGAAGATAGGGGCGGACGCGGCTGAGCTGGCCGGAAATACCACGTCAATTTGGTGACAAGCGCACTGATGTTTCATCATCGTGACTGCGCGTCAGCTTCTGGCGTGCGTCGAGGAGGCGGGGGCGCCGGGGGGGGTCCCCCGTTCACACCGGCCGATCCCGTGGGCGAGCTCGTTCTCGCCGCGCCCGCCGTGACTCCCGTCCCGATTCCGTCACCTAGGCAAAGGCCCATGTCCGCCCAGCAGCTCTCGGACCTCATACGTTTCGCCCGTCACAACTCGCCTTTCTACCGCGACCTCTACGCATCCCTGCCGCCGCACGTCGACCGCCTCACCGACCTGCCGGTGGTCGACCAGCAGGAGTTCTGGGCGGCCAACACCCTGCACGACAGCCGCGTCCTGACCGGCCCGCTCAGCGAGGCCACGGTCTACAAGACCGGCGGCACCACCGGATCCCCCAAGTTCTCCGTCTACACCCGGGACGAGTGGCGCACGTTCGTCACCTCCTTCGGCGCGGGGCTCGTGGACGCGGGTCTGCGACCGGGACACCGCGTCGCCGACCTCTTCTACGCCGGGGAGCTGTACGCCAGCTTCCTCTTCGTCCTCGACTCGCTCGCCCACGCGCCCGTGGACAACGTCCGCCTGCCCATCGGCGGCGGCGCACCGCTGGAGTCGACGATCCCCACGCTGCGCGATCTCGCCGCCCAGGTGGTGGCCGGCACGCCCACCACCTTGTGCCGGCTCGCCGAACAGGTCGTCTCCTGCGGTGTCCGCCTCGACTCGGTGGAGTTGCTCCTCTTCGGCGGCGAGGCCCTCTTCGACGACCAGCGCCGGCTGCTGGCCGCCGCGTTCCCCCGCGCCGAAGCCCGTTCCGTCGGGTACGCCAGCGTCGACGCCGGCCTGCTCGGCCGGCCCGTCCCCGGCCCCGACGCCCGGGTGCACCGGGCCTTCACCCCGCATGCGGTCGTGGAGATCCTCGACGACTCCACCGACGAGCCGGTCACCGCGCCGGGCCGGCCCGGCCGGGTGGTCGTCACCAGCCTCTTCCGCCGGCTCATGCCGATCATCCGCTACCCCGCCGGCGACCGCGCCGAGTGGACCGGCGACGGACCCGGCCACTTCCGGATCCTCGGCCGCGCCGAGGAGGGCGTACGGGTGGGACCCGTCTCCCTGTACACGCAGGACGCCCAGGACGCGGTGGCCGCTGCGGACACCGCGGGGCAGGTGGTCGGCATGCAGCTCGTCGTCCGGCGGTGGGACGGCCGCGACGGGCTCGTCCTGCGGCTGGCGACGGCCCCCGCAGGCGAGGCCTCCGGGGAGGTCTCGGGTGGCCGCGCCGCACTGGCCGAGGCCGTGGTCACGGAGCTGGAGAACGTACGGCCCCTGTACCCGGACAGTGTGCGCGCCGGGTTCGTGCACCCGCTGGCGGTGGAGTGGGCGCGCCACCGCGACCTCGCCGTCAACCCCCGCTCGGGCAAGCTCGTCCGGGTCCTGGACGAGAGGCCGACCGCATGAGCGCCTCGTCGGATACCGCAAGCGGGACCGGGACCGGGACCGCGACACACGCCGGAGCCGCCACCGGCACGGACACGGGCACGGGCACCGCGGTGGAGGGTGCGGCCGGGGACGGCGCCCGGACCGGCGGCAGGCGCCCTCCGCTGATCCTGCGCAACCGCGCCTTCGCGGCCGTGTGGCTCGGGCAGGTCCTCACCCAGGCCGCCGTGCGCATGTTCCAGGTCGGGGTGTCCTGGTGGATCGTCGCCTACGCGGTGGACGACTCCCGCGGTCTGGCGTCCGGGTTGTTCATGGCGGCCTGCACGCTGCCCGCCGTGGCGCTGGCACCCGTCGTGGCCGGTGCCGTCGCCCGGTTCGCCCACCGTTCGATCCTGCGGACCGCCGCACTGCTGGCCGGGGCCGCCTCGTGCGCGCTCGCGCTGTGGGCGCACGGCGGCGGCCTGCCGCTCGCCTCCGTGTACGCCGCAGCCCTCGCCCTGGCCACCTGCCAGGCGTTCTTCGACCCCTGCCTGACCACCTCGGTGCCCGAACTCGTCGACGACGCCGACATCGAGACGGCCACCGGCTTCGAACTGTCCACCCAGTCCCTGGCCGGTCTCGGCGGGGCGCTGCTCGGCGCCCTGACCGTCGACCGGGCCGGTGTGGCCGGGCTGGCCGCGGGCTGCGCGGCCGCCTACCTCGGCGCCGCGGTCCTCGTCGCGAGCGCCCGTTTCCGGACCGGAGCGCCCGACCCGGCCGCCGCGGGCGGCCCTGCCCCGTCCGTGCCCCGGCCGCGCCCGCTGCGCCGCATCCTCGGCGAACTGCCCTACGTGCGGCGGATCCTGATCTGCTTCACCGCGGCGAACCTGTTCACCACCGCCGTGTTCGTCGTCATCCCCCTCTACACCCGCTCGGTCCTGGGGGGCGGTGGCGCGACCGTGGCCCTGCTGGAGGCCTCCCTGGGCGCGGGGGCGCTCATCGGCGCCTTCACCGGTACACGCGTGCCGGGACGTCCCACGGTCGCCGGAGCCTACTGCCTGGGCCTGATGGCCCTCGCCCTGGCGCTGCCGGGGCTGGTCACGCACCGCCTGGCCGTCGCGGGATGCCTGGCGGTGGCCGGCTGGTGCGCCGGGGCCGTCAGCGTCCGCTTCGTGGCCCTGTTCCAGCGGCTGGTGCCGACGGCGGACAAGCCCGGGTTCTTCGCCGTGATGCAGGCTGTGCTGGGGGCCTCCCTGCCGGTGGCGTCCCTGGTGTTCGGCGTCGCCGGCGACTTCCTCCCGCCGCAGACGCTGTGCCTGGTGCAGGGCATCGGCCTGGCCCCCGCCGCCTGCGCGCTGGCCCTGCTCGGGGCCCGTACCCCCGCGCCGCCCGCAGCCGACCCGGACGCGGCCCCGGAGGCCGGCACGGACGAGGACGCGGCCACGGATGCGACCACCGATACGGCTACGGGTGCCGGCCGGGCGGCCGGACCCGTCGGAGGCAGCCGGTGAACCCCGTCATCACGCCGGCCGCCTGCGCGGACATCGCCGAACTGCGCCAGCTCTACTACGCCGTGTACGGGCCGCACTACCCCGTGGCCCTCGGCACCGACCCGGCCGAGATGGCCCGGCTCATCGCGGACCCGCACTCCCTCTGGCTCGTCGGCCGCTGCGCCGACACAGGCGCCCTCACCTCGTCCGCCGCCATCCACGGGGAGGCGGGCAGCCGCATCGGCCGCCTGGAGGGGATCGCCGTGCACCCGGGGCACCGCTCGGGGGGACTGGCCGCCGCGCTGACCGGGGCGCTGTGCGCCGGGATGCTGGACACGGGGCGGCTGGACTCGGTGTACGCGACCGTACGCACCGTCAGCGCCGGTCCGCAGCGCGTCGTCGCACGCAACGGCTTCCGCCCGCTGGGCATCCTGCCCAACGCCGTGGATCTCCGCAGCCGCGAGAGCCTCGCGCTCTACGCGCGTCACTCCGCGGGGGTCCTGGACCGCCGCAGGCCGGTCACCGAAGTGCCGGCCCCGCTGCTGCCGTTGCTGCGCACCGCCGAGGCCGCGCTCGGCATCGGCTACCCCGGGGTCCGGGCCGCCGACGGCCCGCTCCCCGTCCCCGCGCCGCACGGGGCCGTCGAACGGCTGGAGATGATCGAGGCGCCGGCCTTCGTACGCCGCCGCTTCCGCGAGCGGTTCCCCTGCACCGAGGGCTGGTTCTATCCGCTGCACACCCCGAACGTGCTGCTCACCCCCGAGGACGGCCGGTTCGAGGTCTACGCCTACCTCAACCGCGCCGGCGGGTACGCCGCCCTGCTGACGGCCCACCCCGACCCGGCCGCCGCGGCCGCGTACCTGGAACCCGTCACCCGGGCCCTGGCCCGCGCGGGGGCGGGCTACGTCGAGGCCCTGGTGCCACTGGCGCACCAGGAGGCCCTCTCGGCCTTCCTGGCCCAGGGGTTCGTCGCCGGAGCCGTGTACCCGGCCATGCGCGCCGACGGCGACGGCAACGGCTTCCACGACTACGCGGTCCTGTCCCGTTCCAGCGAGCGCATCGACTTCCGCGGCGTCGCCGTCGAACCGTCCCTCCAGCCCTACCTGGACTGCTACGTGTCGGCCTGGGCGTCGACACACCTGCCCACACCATCCGAGGTTGCCCCATGAACCCCCATCTCGCGCCGGTCGCCGTACCCGACCCGGCCCTCCTGCCCCACGTACAACAGCTGTGCGATCTGACCGACCCCTACGCCTACGGGCCCGCGGAGGACGAACTGTTCGCCGCGGCCATGGCGGAGAGCCACGCCTGGCACGTGGAGCGCTCGCCGTTCTTCCGCTCCCTGTACGAGGCCACTCCCCCGGCGGAGCCGTACCGCGCGCCGCTCGTCCACGCGAACTTCTTCAAGCGGCACGAGGTGCTCTCCGTCCCGCGCGAGGACGTCGAGCTGCACCTGACCTCCTCCGGCACCACCGGCCAGAAGTCACAGATGTTCTTCGACCACTGGACCATCCGCTCGGCCCAGCGCATGGTCGCCCGGATCTTCGAACGCAACGGCTGGATCACCCCCGACCAGGAGGTCAACTACCTCCTGTACAGCTACGAACCGTCCCCCTCGCTGAACCTCGGAACCGCCTTCACCGACAACTACCTGTGCGACTTCGCCCCGGCGCGCAGCGTCGCGTACGCCCTGCGCAACACCGGCGGCGACCACGAGTTCGACCCCTTCGGCTGCATCGCCGCGCTGCGCCGCTTCGAGCGGGAGGACGCCCCGGTCCGCATCCTCGGCTTCCCGGCCTTCCTCTTCTTCACCCTGGAGCGGATGCGGGCGATGGGACTGCCTCCGCTGCGCCTGCCCGAAGGCTCCCTCGTCGTCCTCGGCGGCGGCTGGAAGGGTCACGCCGACCGGCGCATCGGCAAGGAGGAGCTGTACGCCCGCGTCACCGAGCAACTGGGCGTCCCGGGCGAGCGGATCCGGGACACCTTCGGGTCGGTGGAGCACTGCATCCCGTACATCGAGTGCGACCACCACCGGCTCCACGCCCCCGTCTGGTCCCGGGTCACGATCCGATCGACCCGCACGCTCGAACCCCTGCCCTACGGGGAGCGGGGCTACCTGCACCTCGTGTCGCCGTACATCACCTCGGTACCGGCGCAGAGCGTGGTCATGGGCGACCTCGCCTCCCTCCAGCCGGGCGACGCCTGCGGGTGCGCACTGGAGACCCCCTGGTTCACCGTCCACGGCCGTGCCGGGGTGAGCCGCAACCGCAGCTGCGCGGTGGCCGCAGCGGAACTGATGAAGGGCATGGCGTGACCGTGACGGAGAACGAAGCCGCGTACGAGCACCACGGCGCCGCCGCGGGCGCCGTCCCCCACTACTGGCAGGGCACCTTCATCGACGACGACGAGGCCGGGCGCCGCCTCGCGGCCCTGCCCGCCGCCGTCGAGGACGCCCTGGCCACGGTGCTGGAGACCGAGACCGTCCTGGCCGCCTGCGACGCACTCGCCACCGCCCTGCGCGACCCGGCGCACCCGGTGCGCGCACGGCTGGCCGCGCACCTGCCCGCAGGAGAGGACCCGGCGGTCCTGGCCGAACTCGGCGGCCTCCTCGGGCGCAGGGAACTGACCCGCAAACTGCGCAGGGAACTCGGCAGCGCGGCCCCCGGCCGGCTGAACCGGGCCGATCCGCGCGAGACGGTCTACGAGGCGTGGGCGCCCGTCGGCCTGGTCGCCCACATCGCCCCTGGCAACGCCTCGACGGTGGCGCCGCTGAGCATCGTCGAGGGCCTGCTCGCGGGAAACGTCAACGTCCTCAAGGTCAGCAGCGGTGACACCCTGCTGACCCAGCACCTGATGGCCGAGCTCGCGGCCCTGGACCCCAGCGGTGCGCTGGCCGCGCGGGTCGTCGTACTGCGCTTCCCGTCCTCCCGGCAGGAGTGGCTGCGCCTGATGTGCGCGCCCGCGGACGCCGTCGCCGTATGGGGCGGGGAGGGTGCCGTCGCCGGGGTGGCCGCCCATGTGCCGGCCGGCTGCCGGCTGGTGGAGTGGGGGCACCGGATCTCCTTCGCGTACCTGACGGGTGACGCCTGGTCGGACGCGGGCACGCTCGACGCGCTCGCGGACGACGTGTGCCTGCACGAGCAGCAGGCGTGTTCCAGCCCCCAGGTGGTCTACCTCGACACCGAGGACGAGGAGGAGGTCTTCGCCTTCGCCGAGCGTCTCGCCGCGGTCCTCGCGGCCCGGCCCCCCGCCGTGACCGGCGCTCCCGGGGGCGAGCGGGATCCTGCCGAGGAGGCGGAGCTGACGACCACCGAGCTGGTGGCCCGGCTGGAGGAACACCTGGGGCTGACCCGGGTGTTCGCCGCGCCCGACGGTTCGTGGCGGGTCATGGCCGACACCCGGTCGCCGCTCACCGCCTCGCCGCTGCACCGCAGCGTGTGGGTCAAGCCGCTGCCCCGCAAGCTGATGATCGCCACCCTGCGCCCGATGCGCCGCTACCTCCAGACGGCGGGCCTCGCCGGCAGCCCTGCGGACATCGCCGAGCTGTCCCGTACGGCCCTGGCCGCGGGCGTCACCCGGGTCACGCCGGTCGGGTCCATGCTGGACAGCTACGCCGGCGAGCCGCACGACGGCGTCTACGCCCTGCAGCGCTACAGCCGCCGCGTCGCGGTCCGGGCCGACCCCGCCCGCTTCGCCACCACCGCCTGTCTGGACGACCTGGCCCGGCCCGTCGTCCTGCCGCCACCCGCGGGCCCGCTGCTGGGCAAGGAGGACGTGCGGGAACCGGGACGGCAGCTGGCGCGGGCCGATGCCGAGCTGTACTTCCACAGCGGCGGCAGCACCGGCGCGCCCGAGCTGTCGGTCTTCAGCTACGACGACTACGACACCCAGATGCACGCCGCCGCCCGCGGCCTGCTCGCCGCCGGCTACGACCCGGTCGGGGACCGGACCGCGAACCTGTTCTACTGCGGCGGCATGTACGGCAGCTTCATCAGCTTCTTCTCCGTGCTGGAGCGGCTCGGCGGGGTGCAGCTGCCGCTGGCCGCCGGGCCGGACCACCGCGCGACGGCCCGGGCCGTCATCGAGCACGGCGCCGACACCCTGTTCGGCATGCCCTCCTACCTGTGGCAGCTGCTGCACGCCGAGGCCGACGCCCTGCGCGCGTACGGGGGCCTGCGGAAGGTCTTCTACGGCGGCGAGCACTTCACCGAGGAGCAGCAGGGCACCCTGCGGGACACCTTCGGCATCGAGCTGGTCCGCTCGATCACGTACGGAAGCACGGACCTCGGCCCGCTGGGCTACCAGTGCACCGAAAGCTCCGGCGGGGTCCACCACCTGCACGCCGACCTCCACACGATGGAGATATTGGAGCCGGACGAGGACCGGCCGGTGGCCCCGGGCGGCACGGGCCGGCTGGTCTTCACCACGCACGCCCGGCGCGGACAGCAGCTGGGCCGGTACGTGATCGGCGACCTCGGCCGGGAGGTCCCGGGCCGTTGTCCCTGCGGCCGGCACGCCCCGCGCTTCGAGCTGAGGGGGCGCACCGGCGACGTGGTGCGGGTGGCGACGTACTTCCTGAACCACCGCCGCTTCCTGGACCTGGCCGGCGGACGCGGCGGCCATCGCGGCGAGTTGCAGATCCGGCTCGACGCGGCGGAGGCGCGCGAACGGCTGACCGTACGGGTGGAGCGGGGCGGGACGACCGACCCGGAGCGGCTGCGGGAGGTTTTCCTGGCGGGATATCCGGAGCTGCGCTCGGCGGTCGCGGAGCGGCTGCTGGACCTGGTGGTCGAGGCGGTCGACGGCGCGTCGCTGGACCGCAGCCCGACCAGCGGCAAGCTCCTCGCCGTGGTGGACGCACGCCGCTAGTCCGAACGGCCCCGGCGTGCTCTGCCGGTGGCGCCGGGTGTCCGCCGGCCCCGGTGGGACGACCGGGGCCGACGGACGGGCGGGGCCCGGGGCGCTGGATCGGGACCCGCCGCGGGTCTCGGCCCGCGTCGCGCGGGAGGTCCTGGCCGGGGAGGCGCGGGAAGGCGGAGGCGTCCGCCACCCGGACGTTCGCGGCGCCGTGCACCCGGGTGCCCCTGGGCCTCGACGGCGCGAACGGGTGAAGTCCGGCCGGGGTGGCGGAACCCCGGCCGGAAAGCATCGTTTCTGCTCTGCGCTGCCCGCTGTTCGCCCTGCCGGGGGCCGGCTGCGGGCCGCCGCGCACACCACCCGGATGCCGGTCGCCCGCCCACCGTGGCGGGAGTCCCGGGAACCGAATCGGTCAGGTTCGGTGTCTTCGGCACCACACCGCCAGGCAGGTCGGACGGAAAGAGGAGAGCTGACGTGAAGACCCCGGGGGCAGTACCGTCCCGTCGTGCCCTGCTGACCGCGGGCGCGGGCGCAGCCCTGGCCGCGGCCTTGCCGGCGGGCGCGGCCCGTGCCGCGTCGCCGCGCGGCGAGGGGGGTGTCGTGGCGCGGCTGCGGGCCCTGGAGGACGAGTACGGGGCGCGGGTGGGGGTGTACGAACGGGACACCGCCACCGGCCGGACCGTGCTCCACCGTGCCGGTGAACGGTTCCCCATGTGCTCGGTGTTCAAGACGCTCGCCGCGGCCGCGGTGCTGCGGGACCTCGACCACGACGGCACCGAGCTCGCCCGGCGCGTCTTCTGGACGCGGCAGGACGTCACCGACGCGGGCGGCGGGGACGTCACGGGACGGGACGAGAACATCGCCGGCGGTCTGACCGTGGCGGAACTGTGCTCGGCCGCGATCGCCCGGAGCGACAACGCCGCCGCCAACCTCCTGCTCCGCAGGCTCGGCGGCCCGGCCGCGGTGACCCGGTTCTGCCGTTCGCTGGGGGACCGTACGACACGGCTCGACCGGTGGGAGCCCGCACTGAACTCGGCCGAGCCGTGGCGGGTGGCCGACACCACCGAGCCCCGCGCGATCGCGCTGACCTACGCCCGGCTGTCCCTCGGCGACGCGCTGGCCCCGCGCCACCGGGAGCTGTTGAACGGGTGGCTGCTGGCCAACACCACCAGCGCGACCCGGCTCCGGGCCGGCCTGTCCGGCGACTGGGCCGTGGCGGACAAGACCGGTGCCGGTGCGTACGGGACCAACAACAACGTGGGCATCGCCTGGCCTCCGGGGCGGGCACCGCTGGTGCTCGCCGTCCTCACCACCATGCCGGAGGCGGCCGCAGTACGCGACGACACGCTGATCGCCAGGACCGCGGAGCTGCTGGCGGACGCGCTGGTCTGAGGGCCGGCGCGACGGACGGGTGAGGGGCTGTCAGTGGCCCCTGGCACAGTGGTCACCATGCTCGCGATCACCGTCCTGACCGAATCCGGCCGCCGCCACGTACGGCCCGACGAGGGGGAACTCGCCGCGCTGGTCCACGGGATCGGCGCCGACGGGGACCGGTTCCTCGTCGTCCAGGCCGTCCCCGACCTGCCCGACGTCTTCGTCCAGGTGTGGCACCGTACCGGTGGCGACTACACGCTGGAGCACCGGGCGGGCGGCCCCGACCGGCACTTCGGCACGTCGGTCGACGACCCCGGGACGGTCGTCGCCGCGATGACCGCATGGGCGGGCGGCCGCCCGGACGGCTGGGACGCCGGGCCGGTCTGGACGCCCGTCGCGTTCCCGCCCGTGGAACCGGCGCCGCCGCTCGACCTGTGCGAGGAGGAGCTGCGGCTGCTGGAGGGCCGGATCCGGGAGGTGCTGGCCGGCGGCTACACGACGCGCGCCCGGCTCGCCGAACTGGCGGAGGACCACCTGGTGTCCGGGGACCGCCGGCCCGTCTCGCCTGCTCAGGCCGCGGCGCTGGCGGACCGGCTGTGGCTCGAAAGGGTCGGGGAGCAGGCCGTCTGGGAGGGCGAGACCGACCCCGAGCGGCTGGCCCGGGCCTTCGCCGAGCTGGACGCCGCGGGCATCACGGCCCGGGAGGACTTCACCTGCTGCCGCAGCTGCGGGAACAGCGAGATCGGTGCGGAGGGCCGGGCGGACGCCCGCGGCTTCGTCTACTTCCACCAGCAGTGCACGGACTCCGCGGCGGCCGGGCACGGCCTGACCCTGCTGTACGGAGGCTTCGACGGCTCCGCCGCCACCACGGCCGCGGTCGGCCGGGAGGTCGTCGCCGCCCTTTCCCGTGCGGGACTGCCCACGGTGTGGGACGGGGATCCGGGCCAGGCCGTCACGGTCACCCCGCTGGACTGGCGCAGACGGCTCGTCGGCTAGGAGGGACTACAGACTTCACCGTGCGCCCCGCCCGACCCGCCGATGCGGGTTACTTCGTCCTGCCGTCACAACGGAACGAAGGTGCTGGCTCCGCGCTCCTCGAGGCGCTGAAGCAGCTGACGAGATCCACTTGCGGTACACGGCGCAGTCGGCCCCCGCCCGGCCGAGGGGTTCAGGCCGTGCCGAACCAGGCCTCCGCCACCTCTGCCAGAGGCGCGTCCGGCGGCACCGGCAGTTCTTTCATGTACCAGGGCAGGTTGCTGTAGACGTGCAGCAGGGTGTACGCGAGCAGCTGGGCGGGGTCGAAGGTCCTGCCGTACGCCGTGCAGAGGCGGCGCAGCAGCCTCGGGTCGCCGCGCGTGACGAACAGGCCGACGCCGACGAAGTCGTACGCGGGGTCGCCGATCATCGCCGGCTCGAAGTCGAAGAGCCCGGTCAGGCGGGGCCCTTCGGCGTCGTGGAGCAGGTGCTGCTGCATGACCTCGGTGTGCAACAGGGAACGGGGCGGCGCGCAGGGCAGGGGGACCGAGGCGAGGAACTCGGGGATCCGGTCCAGCCATGCGTCGGCGAGTCCGTGCCGGCGCTGCTGCTCGACCGTGCTCCGGCGCCGTCGCTCGACGAACTCGTCCCACTGCGCCGGGCCGAGGACGTCCGCCAGCGGTGCGGGGTCCAGGGAGTGCAGGACGGCGAGGGTCTCGCCCGTCTCGGTCACCAGGCGTTCCCGGCCGTCCTGCGGGATGTCCGCCCAGGCGGGGGCCAGGTGGGCTCCGGTGAGGCGGGACATCAGCACGTACTGCCAGCCGTTCACGTAGGGGCCGAAGTCGCGTACCTCCGGCGTCGGTACGGGCAGCCGCCCGTGCAGGAAGGACAGGACGCGGCCTTCGGCGATCCCGTCCTCGGCGGCGGCCGCCGGGAAGAGCTTGAGGACGTGTTCCTCGCCGATCGCGTAGACCGGCTGCGATCCTTCGGGGAACCGGCTGATCGGGGCGGCGCCGAGGCCGAGCCGGGCACAGAGGTCCTCGACCCCCGGCCGCATGAGCGTCTCGTCGGGGACCACGGTGTCCCACTCTTCGTCCGTTTCGACCCTGGGCAGCATGATCCGCACCGTAGGACGCCCGAGGCGTGGCCCGCAAACCTGTTTTCGCGGTGACCGGGGACCGTCAGGCGTCCCGTGCGATCCGGATCACGGTGCCCGCCCGCCGCCCGGCCCTGCACGATCCGTACCGCGCCGGTACGGAGGTCCGGACCGGCGGCGGTCCGGTCAGCGGGCCGGTCTGCCGGTTCCCTCGATGACCGTCCGGACCTCGTCGGGAACGGACACCGGGCTCCGGCCGAGGAGCGAATCCAGGATCTCGCCGACCCTGACGGCCGTGTTGGAGAGCAGGGACGAGGTGATGCCGTGCGTGTGCTCGGTGCCGCCCTGCACGTAGATGCCGCAGCGCAGGCCGGGATCGGTCACGATGCGGTAGTCGCGCTCGATGCGGACGCGGCCCCGCTCGTCGCGCAGGCACCGGTCGGCGACCTCGCCGAGGAGGCCGAGCGGGTCGGCGGGGCGGTAGCCCGTGGCGAAGACCACGACGTCCGCGTCCAGGGAGGTCTCCTCCCCGGTGACGAGCGACCGCACGGTGGCGTTGACGGTGGCCGGGGTCTCCTTGACGGCGGTCAGCCGCGATACGTTGAGGAAGCGCAGGCGCTCGGTGCCGAGGACCTTCTCCTGGTACATCTGCCGGTACAGCGTGTCGATGAGCTCGGTGTCCACCACGGAGTGATGGGTGTTGCCGTGGTAGTCCATCAGCCTGCGCTTGACGTCCTCGGGGGCGGTGAAGAACTCGTCCACCGCCGCGGGGTCGAAGATCCGGTTGGCGAAGCCGCTGTCGTCGGCGGGGCTGTACCCGTACCGGGCGAAGACGGCGCAGACCTCGGCCCGGGGGAAGCGCCGGTGCAGGTAGGCGACGTTCTCGGCGGCACTCTGCCCGGCGCCCACGACGACGAAGCGGGAGGGGTCGCAGCCTTCCAGGCCGTCCACCTTGCTCAGCAGGTCGGAGTTGTGCCAGACGCGGTCGGTGCGCTCCACGCCGTCCGGCATGAGGGGGCGCAGGCCGGTTCCGATGACGAGGTTGCGGGCCCGGTGCCGCGCGAGGCCCTCGGGGGAGCGCACGGTCACGTCCAGGTGCTCCACGACTCCGTCGCGGACGACGGGCGTGACGCCCACGACCTCATGGCCGTAGGAGACCATGTCGTCGACCTGGGCCGCGGCCCACTCGAAGTAGTCATGGAACTCCACCCGCAGGGGGAAGAGGTTCTTGTGGTTGATGAAGTCGACCAGCCGCCCGTTGCTCTTCAGATAGCACAGGAAGCTGAACTCGCTGGCCGGGTTCCGGAGGGTCACCAGGTCCTTGAGGAAGCTCACCTGCATGGTCGCGTCGTCGATGAGCATGCCGCGGTGCCAGCCGAAGGACGGCTGCTGTTCGAAGAAGTGAGCGGTGGTCACGTCCTGCCCGCCGATGCGTGCGTCGTGCTCGCTGACCGCTATCGCCATGGCCACGTTGGACGGTCCGAAGCCGATGCCTATGAGGTCGTGGATCAACGGGACGTCGTCAGGGCGAGCCTGTGCCATGTCACTCCCATCGTGCAAGGGCAGCCGCCGTGCCGAGCGGGCCGGCGGCCGGCGGTCGAGCAGCGGGAAGTACGGGAGTCGGGCACGCCGACGGAACCGCGGCGACCCGAACTTAGGCAAGGCTAAGCTGACTTCAACCGAACTGTCGATGGATAAAACGGGCACCCGGCCGGCGCGGGGACCTCAACTCGCGTGCACGTGACGGCCATGACCACACCCAGGCCCCCTTCGTCGACGGCAACGGTTCCGCGGGCCGGCGGCCGAGCGCCCCGAACCGGCAGCGCGGGACGGCGGGGCTCGGTGCCCCGCACCGGCCGGCCCGGGCGTAGGCTGCGCTCAGCAGGGACGCGGCAGGGGGCGGAACGCATGACGGCAGGAACAGCACCACGGTGGACGTCGGGCCTCGACTCGGTCGTCGTGTACGCGAAGGGCGCGGTCTGCCGCCGCCTGGCCCGGGGCAGCGTGCCCCCTGACGGCCGGGTGCGCGTGACGGGACTGCCCCGTTCGCTGGACCCGGGCTCGCTGCGCGCCCGAGTCCTGGGCGCCCCCGCGGTACGCGTCACCGAGGCCCGGGTGGAAGTCGAGGCCGGACCGCTCGGCACGGCCACGCCCGACGGCCTGCGGCGCGAGGTCGAACAGCTGACCGACGAGCACGCCGCCGCGCAGGGCCGCCGGGACCGGCAGCTGCGTCTGATCGAGGAGGTCAGGGCCCTCCACCCGGTCCCGCCCGCCCGCAGGCGCGACGCCCCGCACCGCCGCACCCCCGTCGACGCCTGGCTGGAGCTCGCCGGCTTCGTCGACGAGCGGCTGGCGGGACTGCACGCCCGCCTCGCCGAGCTGGAGGAGGCGCTGCGCGAGGCCGGGCACCGACTCGCCGTCGCCGCCGACCGGCTGGCCCGCGCCTCCACCGACGCGCCCCCGGCGCACGTGGACACCACCGTCTGCGCGGTCCTGACGCTGGACGGCGCCGCGGACGCGGAGGTGGAGGTCGAGCTGGAGTACGGGGTGCCGGGAGCCGTGTGGGTTCCGGCCTACCGGCTCACCCACCGCCAGGGCGACGGCACCGGCCGTCTGGTGCTCCGTGCCTCGGTGGCCCAGCGGACCGGCGAGGACTGGACCGGCGTGCGCATCGCCCTGGCCACCGCCGACCTGCAGCGCCGCACCGACCTGCCGAAGCTCCGCTCGGTCCGGATCGGACGCCGTCAGCCCGCCCCCGCGGCCTCCGGCTGGCGCGAGCCTCCCGCGGGGCTCGCCGGGCTGTTCGCCGGGTACGAGGCGGCCGGCCCCGGCCCCGCCTCCCCCTCCGTACCTGTGGCCGTCTCGGCCCGCCCCGCTCCCGCCGCCGCCTCCGGCCCCGTTCCGCCACCGCCGCCTCCCCCGGCGCCGATGCAGGGCTACGGCGCTCCGCAGGCCTCGTTCCCGATGCCCGCCGGCGGAGCCGTGCCCCCGCTGGCCCGCCCGCGGTCCTTCACCGGGGCTCCGGCAGCCGCGCCTCCCGCCCCCATGGCACCCGCGGGCATGGCGCCGGGTGCTCCCGGCCGGGCCGCGCCGCCGCCCCCTCCGGCGCAGGAAGCCGGGCCGCCGCAGCCGAGCGGCGCCGAACTCGACTACGCCGCCCTCGTCCTGTGCGGCCCCGACGAGCCGGGTGGGCGCAGGGGCCGGCTGTTCCCCGGCGCCCCCGTCGACCCGGTGGCGGCCCAACACCGCCGACGCGCCGAGACGGTGGCTTCGCTGCCGCTGCCCGGACAGGCCGTGCGGCCCCGCGAGTCGGCGGGCTCCTTCGACCACCGCTTCGATGCGGCCGCCCGCGCCGACATCCCGTCGGACGGCACCTGGCACACCGTCACCGTCACCGAGATCCCGGTCGGGCTGAGCACCGAGTACCTGTGCGTGCCGTCGGTGGAGCAGACCGTGTACGCGACGCTGGTGCTCTCCAACGCCACCGACCAGGCGCTGCTGGCGGGACCGGTGGAGGTCACCGTCGACGGCGAGTTCCTGCTGACCGCCGCGCTGCCCACGCTCGCCCCCGGTGCTGTCCGCAGGGTGGGGCTCGGGCCGGCCGAGGGCATCCGGGTCACCCGCCGCACGCACCTGAACGAGTCGACGGCGGGCCTGCGCAACAACATCACCGTGCTCGACCACCGCGTCCGCGTGGAACTGGCCAACCGGCTCGCCCGGCCCGTCACCGTCGAGGTCCGCGAGCGGGTGCCGGTCTCCTCCGAACCGGACGTCCGGATCGAGGAGCGGGCCGATTGGACGGCGCCCGAGGACGGCACCGGGCCCGAGCACCATGCCCCGGGCACCCGCGTCTGGCGGCTGGACCTGCCCGCAGGCGCCACCGCCGCCCTCGACGGCGGCTACGAGATCCGCATCCCGACCGGCAAGGCCCTGGTCGGCGGCAACCGCAGGAGCTGACACACGCCATGTCCACGGACCCGGGGGCGATCGCCCTCCCCGTCACCGCCGTCACGTGCCTCGAGGACCGCGCCCACGTCGAGCGCACCGCCGTACTCGACCTGCGGGCCGGGGTCCAGCGGCTGCGTCTCGGGCCGGTCAGCGCGCTGGCCGTCGACCGGACGCTGCACGCCGAACTGGCCGCCGGTTCGCCCGCGACCGTGCTCGACGTGCGGATCGTCCGCAGCTGGACGCCGCGCAATCCGCTGCCGTCCGCCGACGACGACTCCGCCCTGCGCCTGCGCGTGCACGCCCTCGAAGAGGAACGGCTGGACCTCGGGCGGCGGCGCGACCGGCTGCACGCCCGGCTCGACGTGCTCGGCCGCCTCGCCGCGGACCTGCTGCGGGAGATCGGCGAAGGAGCCGGCTCCGGGGAGACCGACGGGCCCCGCTGGGCCCGCGAACTGGACCGGGTGGACGGGGAGCGCGACACGTACGGCGAGCAACTGCGCGCCGTCGAGGCCCGGCTGGCCGCCCTCGCCACCGAACTCGGGCAGACCCAGCAGGCCCTGGACCTCTCCGAGGAGGCGCCCGCCGAGCTGGTCGGCCACGTCGAGCTGACCGTGGAGGCCGCGGCCGCCGGGCCGGTGGAGCTGCGGCTGAGCCACCTCACGCCGTGCGCGCTGTGGCGGCCCGCGTACCGGGCCGTGCTCGACGGGGACGCCCTGACCCTGGAGACCGACGCGATGGTCTGGCAGCGCACCGGGGAGGACTGGTCGGACGTACGGCTGACCTTGTCGACCGCGCGGTCGGCGCTGGCCTCCGATCCGCCCCGGCTGGGCGAGGACCGGCTGACGCTCAAGGACCGCTCCGCGGCCGAGCGCCGCACGGTGGAGGTCGAACTGCGCGAGGAGGAGATCGCAGTCCTCGGCCCGGCCCCGGTGCTCGGCCTGCCGGGGGTGGACGACGGTGGCGAAGCGCGCGTGCTGGTCTCCCCCGCACCGGTCTCCGTGCCCGGGGACGGCCGTGCCCACCGCGTGCCGCTGTCGGTGTTCACCACGGCCGCGGGCAGCGAGTACGCCTGCTCGCCCGAGGTGTCGCCGCTGGTCACCCAGGTGGTGCGGTTCGACAACCTGTCCGGCCACGCGCTGCTCGCCGGGCCCGTCGACCTGGTCCGCGGCAGCGGATTCAGCGGGCGCGGCACGCTGGAGTTCACCGCCCCCGGGGCCCCCGTCGAGCTGGCCTTCGGCAGCTGCGACGACCACGGGGTGGTCCGGCAGGCCCAGGAGTCCCGCGATGCCGCCGGGTTCGGGCAGCGGACCGTGGTGACCCGGACGGTCCGGCTGCACCTGTCGCGGTTCTCCGCACCCGGGGAGCAAGGCGACCGGGTGGTCGTCCTGCGGGAGCGGATCCCGGTGTCCGAGGTGTCCGCGGTGGAGGTGCGTCTGCGCAAGGAGGCCTGCTCCCCGCCGCCCGAGGTGGTCGACGCCGAAGGCATCGCCCGCTGGGACGTCGCCCTCCCGCCCGGTGGCCGCCGGACGGTCACCCTGGTCTACGAGCTGTCGGCGAGCGCCAAGGTCGCCGGTCTCTGAGCGCGGCCACCGTCGCGCACCTGCTCCCGGCCGGCCGGGAGCAGGACCCCTCAGTCCGGCCCGCCCGCCCGCGCCCGGGAAGGGCGGCTCCGCGCCGCGGGCCCGGTTCCCCCAGGCGGCGGGGCGGCCGCTTCCCGCCGCCGGTCCACGCCTGACGGGGGGCAGGGCAGCCCGGCGACGGCGTGGACGACGCACCCGGCCACGGCCGGTCGAGCCGGGATTTTTGACTTCGGCGGCTTGTTGTGCCAAGGGCCCTGCGTGTTCTCGTCGCGGTCCGGTCCCCGGTGCGCGACCATACGGACGCCGATATGCGCTTAATTGTCCACATATGGTGAGGCAAGGTTCTCGCCGGCCGCTGGTCCCGTGTCGACTGCCGCGGGTCCGATCGGGTGAATTCGGCCGACGGGCGCCGTGGCGCGCTGTTGACGCGGATCGCAGTGCTCGAATCGGAAAAGCAGACGGCGTCGACAGCAATCGGCCAGCAGAGGGAAACACCGAGACAGGAAGAAGGACGGACGTGTCCGGCAGCGAAAGCGAGAACCCAGCAATCCCCGCCCCCACCCCCAAGCCGACCCGCCCCAGAACGAACCGGGACTGGTGGCCGGACCAGCTGGACCTCCAGGTTCTCCATCAGCACTCGCCCCTCTCCCATCCGATGGGTGCCGACTTCGACTACGCGGAAGAGTTCGCGGCCCTGGACCTCGAGGCGCTGAAGCAGGACGTCTTCGAGGTGATGACGGCCTCGCAGGACTGGTGGCCCGCCGACTACGGCCACTACGGTCCCCTGTTCATCCGGATGAGCTGGCATTCCGCGGGGACGTACCGCATCGAGGACGGCCGGGGCGGCGGCGGCGCCGGCTCCCAGCGCTTCGCCCCCCTCAACAGCTGGCCGGACAACGCGAGCCTCGACAAGGCGCGCCGCCTGCTGTGGCCCGTCAAGCAGAAGTACGGCCGGAAGATCTCCTGGGCCGACCTCCTGGTCTTCGCCGGCAACTGTGCGATGGAGTCGATGGGGTTCAAGACGTTCGGGTTCGCCTTCGGGCGGGAGGACATCTGGGAGCCGGAGGAGATCTTCTGGGGGCCGGAGGACACCTGGCTCGGTGACGCGCGCTACAGCGGCGACAGGGAACTCACCGGGCCTTTCGGTGCCGTGCAGATGGGGCTGATCTACGTCAATCCGGAGGGGCCCAACGGCAACCCGGATCCGATCGCCGCCGCCCGGGACATCCGCGAGACGTTCGCGCGCATGGCGATGAACGACGAGGAGACCGCCGCGCTCATCATCGGCGGCCACACCTTCGGCAAGTGCCACGGCGCGGTCGATCCCGAGGCGATCGGTCCGGAGCCCGAGGCCTGCCCCATCGAGCAGCAGGGCCTCGGCTGGAAGAACACGTACGGCAGCGGCAAGGGCGCCGACACGCTGACCAGCGGCCTCGAGGGCGCGTGGACCTCCGAGCCGACGAAGTGGGACAACGGGTACCTGGACAACCTGTTCCGGTACGACTGGGAGCTGACCACCAGCCCGGCCGGGGCGAAGCAGTGGACCCCCACGGACCCCTCGGCCCAGGGCACCGTGCCCGATGCGCACGACGCGTCGAAGAGGCACGCCCCGATGATGCTGACGACGGACCTGTCGCTGAAGCTGGATCCGGTCTACGGGCCGATCGCCAAGCGCTTCCACGAGAACCCGGACCAGCTCGCGGCGGCGTTCGCCAAGGCCTGGTACAAGCTGCTGCACCGCGACATGGGCCCCGTCTCGCGCTACCTCGGCCCGTGGGTCCCCGAGCCGCAGCTGTGGCAGGACCCCGTGCCCGCGGTCGACCACGAGCTGGTCTCGGGCGGGGACATCGCCGCCCTCAAGGGCCGGATCCTCGCCTCGGGACGGTCCGTCTCCCAGCTGGCCACCACCGCGTGGGCGGCGGCGGCGAGCTTCCGCGGCACCGACAAGCGCGGCGGGGCCAACGGCGCACGGATCCGGCTCGCGCCGCAGCGGGACTGGGAGTCCAATGCCGTGCCCGAGGTGACCGAGACCGTACGGACCCTCGAGCAGATCCAGCAGGACTTCAACGGCTCGCAGACCGGCGGGAAGAAGGTCTCGCTCGCCGACCTGATCGTCCTGGGCGGGTGCGCGGCCGTCGAGCAGGCGGCGAAGAACGCCGGGCACGACATCACGGTCCCGTTCGCTCCGGGGCGCACGGACGCCTCGCAGGAGCAGACCGACGCCCAGTCGTTCGCCGTCCTCGAGCCCAAGGCGGACGGCTTCCGCAACTACCTCCGGGCGGGGGAGAAGCTGTCTGCGGAGACCCTCCTGCTGGACCGCGCCAACCTGTTGACGCTGACCGCACCCGAGATGACGGTGCTCATCGGCGGCATGCGGGCCCTGGGCACCGGCTTCGAGGGGTCCCGGCACGGCGTCTTCACCCAGCGGCAGGAGACCCTGACGAACGAGTTCTTCGTCAACCTGCTGGACATGGGTACGGAGTGGAAGGTGTCGGCCTCGGACGAGAACGTCTTCGAGGGCCGGGACCGGGTCACGGGCGAGCCGAAGTGGACGGCCACCGCCGTCGACCTGGTCTTCGGTTCGCACTCCCAGCTCCGGGCGATCTCCGAGGTCTACGCGTCCGCGGACGCGGCGGAGAAGTTCGTGCGCGACTTCGTGGCGGCCTGGGACAAGGTGATGAACCTCGACCGGTTCGACCTGGCCTGATCCACCGCTCCGGTGTCCCGGCCGGCCCCTCACCGGCGGGCCGGGACACCGCCGGGATCCCTGAGGGCGGCGGTGGTGAAGGCCGCCGTGGAGGCCAGGAGGGCCAGCGCGATCGGCCCCCACACTGCCGGGATCACCCAGACCGGCCGGTCCCCGCCCGCCTGCCACCAGAGCGTCAGCAGGGCCGCGGCGCCGATGCCGACGCCGTGCCACCGCACCACGGCCGCCGCTCTCGCGTGGCGCCGGTCGCCCCCGGCGAGGAGGGGCCAGACCCCTCCGAGGAGGGCGGTCAGGCCGATCGACGTACAGGCCAGTGCGCCGCCGAGACGGTCCGCGGGCCACCCCACGGGGCCGCCGGACGTCTGCTGCCGCCGTCCGCCGGAGTCCCGTACCTCGACGACCCGCCCGTGCCAGATCACGCCGACGACCTTGTCGTCGGCTCCATCTCCGACAGCACCGGATCGGGTCGCCGGAAGTCCGCCTCCCACGGTTCACCGGCCGGCGTCGAGAGGTCCGCCCGGGGCGACGCGTTGCGCTCGCCGCCGTTCGTGTCGGCCTTCCGCCCGCTCCCGGCAGTGCACGGGCGTTCCTGCCTGCCGGGCCGGGGCAACGAGCGAGGGGGACGGTCGCGTCAGTGGGCGTGCCAGTGGAACTTCCCGCCGCCGACCCAGCGGACCTCGCCCGGGTCGTCCAGGTCGTGGATCGTGATGCCGGCGGACGCGGCGGTCAGGAGCACGTCCGTCATGGATTTGGCGGTGCTGACGAACTCGCCGTCGATCTCCACGATGCGGAACGGCGGGTCACCGGGATTCACGCCGAGTACGGTGACCCGCGCCGCGGAGATGTGAGGACTCGCGACCTCGGTCATGCGCAGCCTCCTGCACTGTTCACCGGGGCGCGGGGCCCCGGCCACTCCGATGCGACCGGAGGTTCAGCGGCCGGGTCGTCGAGCGGTCCTCGATGTTCCGCTGCTTCTCCTCGTTCTACAGCTTGGCAGCTCGATGCCCACCCCGCCCTTTCCGGTCCCCCTCCCCCTGGCCTTCACACGGACGCTCGACCGGGTTCGGGTGAGCGGCCCGGGACGGACCGTTACGTCCGCATGACACCGGGTACGCGCGCAGGAGCCGGCATCCGCGCCGGTCGCTGATCCACGACGGAACGGAGTTGCGCCATGGGACACGGAGGCGACCTCATCGCCGAGCTGACCGCGGACCACCGCGAAGTGGACGACCTGTTCGGCGTCATCGAGCGCACCCCGTATGCAGCCGCACGGCTGACGGCGGCCGAGCAGCTGACGATCGAGCTCGTCCGGCACGCGGTCGCCGAGGAGGAGCACCTCTACCCGGTGGTCCGGGAGCATCTCCCGGACGGCGACCTCGTCGCCGACAAGGGGCTCGCCGACCACGGCCGGGTCGAGAGGATCCTCAAGGACCTCGAAGGGATCGACGCCGCCGGGCCCGACCGCGACCGGCTCGTCGCGGGACTGAAGGCCGAGATCACCGCACACGTCTGGGACGCGGAGGAGAACCTCTTCCCGCGGCTGCGGCAGGCCTGTCCGCAGGAGACCCTGGACGCACTGGGCGACGACGTCCGGCGGGTGAAGCGCCGCGCCCCCAGCCCGCCCCGCCCCGGCTCCCCGCCTTCCGGCCGCCGCCCCACCCCGGGCCCGGGCCTGGTGGAACGGGCCCGGGAGCTCGTCACGGGCCGCGGCCGATAGGCGGGGCCGGCGTGCCGGACCCGGCACGGGGCGGCACCGGGTCGCGTCCGGTCGCGGTTTGGCAGGGCGGGGCGGGGGCAGGCGCTCACACTGAGCGGCAGGACCTTTCGGAGGAGGCACCGTGATCTCCGGCGACAACGAGATCAAACTGAAGGCCATCGCGGTCCTGACCGGCCTGCGCAGCGGTGTCGGCTCGGACTACGTGTCCGGCCTGTGCGGCGAGGTGACGCCCTCCACGTTCCTCGTCCCGGCCGGAGCGGACCCGACGGAGGTCGCCCGCGCCATGCTGGACCAGCTGTCCGGACCGTGGAGCGAACTGGTCAACGGCTTCGTGCTGGCCTTCGAGGCCGTCGCCGACGCCTACGACGAGGAATCCGGCCGGGAGGGCGCCGCGCAGGAGATCCTCCAGCACATCGCCCTGGAACTGGCGGAGCAGTCCGACTGAGCGCGCCCGCGCCGGTGCCCGTGGACCGGACGGCCGCCGGAGTGCGGCCGTTCAGTTCACCGGGATGATGTCGGGGGCGCCGAGCCGCACCGCGTCGGCGGTCCGGTCGTCCGGCTGCTGCTGCGCTTCGCGTTCGGCGGCCACGCGCTTGAGGTAGTAGTCGATCTCGCGCTCCTGGTGCGCGCGGTCCCACCCCAGGTGGGGGGCCATCAGTGCGGCCACGGTGGGCGCCGCGTCCACCCCGCGGTCCCAGGACTCGATGGAGATCCGGGTACGCCGGGCGAGGACGTCCTCCACGTGGCGGGCTCCCTCGTGGGTCACCGCGTACACGGCCTCGACCCTCAGGTAGTCGTCGGAGCTGGGCAGCGCCTCGCCGAGCGAGGGGTCGGCCGCCACCAGGGCGAGGAGTTCGGGCACCAGGGAGCCGTAGCGGTTCAGGAGGTGTTCGATGCGGGCGACGTGGAGTCCCGACTGCGCGGCGAGTCGGTGCCGGGAGTTCCACAGGGCCGGGTACCCGTCGGCGCCGAGCAGCGGCACGCGGTGCGTGATGCAGTCGGGGACCTTCTCGTCCAGGCCGCGGGCCGCCTCGTCGACGGCGTCGCGGGCCATCACCCGGTAGGTGGTGTACTTGCCGCCGGCCACGACGACGAGGCCGGGCACCGGGTGCGCGACGAGGTGCTCCCGGGACAGCTTGCTGGTCTCCGCCGCTTCGCCCGAGAGGAGGGGCCGCAGGCCCGCGTAGACGCCCTCGACGTCCTCGGGGACCAGCGGGGTGGTCAGGACGCTGTTGACGTGGTCCAGCAGGTAGGTGACGTCCTTGGAGCTGAGGGCGGGGTGGGCCTTGTCGAGCGTCCAGTCGGTGTCGGTGGTGCCGATGATCCAGTGCCGTCCCCAGGGGATGACGAACAGCACGCTCTTCTCGGTGCGCAGGATGAGCCCGGTGCGGGAGTTGATCCGGTCGCGCGGGACGAGCAGGTGGACGCCCTTGGAGGCGCGGACGTGGAACTGGCCGCGGGTCCCTGCCATCGCCTGGGTGTCGTCCGTCCACACACCGGTCGCGTTGATGACCTGCTTGGCCCGCACGTGTGTCTCGTCGCCGCTCTCCAGGTCCGTGACGACGGCGCCGACCACCCGTTCGCCCTGGCGCAGGAAGCGGCTGACGCGGGTGCGGTTGGCCGCCAGTGCTCCGTAGGAGACGGCGGTACGGGCGAGGAACAGGGTGTGCCGGGCGTCGTCCACCTGGGCGTCCCAGTACTGGACGGCGCCGACGAGGGCGTCGGAGCGCAGCGCGGGCGCCTCCCGCAGGGCCCTGCGCCTGCTCAGGTGGCGGTGGCGGGGCAGGCCCCGGGAGGTGCCGGAGGCCGTGGCCATCGCGTCGTACAGCAGGACGCCGGCGCCGACGTACGGGCGCTCCCGGACCCGGTGTTGCAGCGGGTAGAGGAACGGGACCGGGCGGACGAGGTGCGGGGCGAGCAGCTGGAGGAGGAGGCCGCGTTCCCTGAGGGCTTCGGCCACGAGGCGGAAGTCGAGCATCTCCAGGTAGCGCAGGCCGCCGTGGATGAGTTTGCTGGAGCGGCTGGAGGTGCCCGAGGCCCAGTCGCGGGCTTCGACGAGTCCGACGCTCAGGCCCCGGGTGGCGGCGTCCAGGGCCGCGCCGGTGCCGACGACGCCGCCCCCGACGACGAGGACGTCGAGTTCGCCCTCTCCCATGAGGGCGAGGGCCCGGGCGCGGGCCCGGGGTGAGAGGGCAACCGGATCGGCCATGGTCTTCTCCTGGTAGGGCGGGCGCGGACGGTTGCCCCTGGGGGTCCGTCCGGACGCCCGCGGCCGCGTCTATTCGACCTTGGTCCAGTCGAGGGTGCGTTCCACCGCCCGCTTCCAGCCCTCGTACCCTTCGGCGCGCCGGTCCTCGGACCACTGGGGGTCCCAGCGCCGGGACTCCTGCCAATGGGTGCGCAGTTCGTCCGTGTCCCGCCAGAATCCGGTGGCGAGACCGGCCGCGTAGGCGGCGCCGAGAGCGGTGGTCTCGGCGACGACGGGACGGCTGACCGGTACGCCGAGGACATCGGCCTGGATCTGCATGCACAGGTCGTTGGCCGTGACGCCGCCGTCGACCTTCAGCACGTCGAGGTGGACGCCGGAGTCCTGTTCCATGGCTTCGACCACGTCCCGGGTCTGGTAGCAGATGGCCTCCAGGGTGGCCCGCGCCAGGTGGCCGCCGTCGTGGTACCGGGCGAGGCCGACGATCGCGCCGCGGGCGTCGGAGCGCCAGTACGGGGCGAACAGGCCGGAGAAGGCGGGCACGAAGTAGATGCCGCCGCTGTCCTCGACGGTACGGGCCAGCCGCTCGCTCTCGGCGGCGTCACTGATGATCTTCAGCTGGTCGCGGAGCCATTGCACGGCGGAGCCGGTGACGGCGATGGAGCCCTCCAGCGCGTACACCACCGGGCTGTCGCCGAACTGGTAGGCCACGGTGGTGAGCAGGCCGTGCTGGGAGCGGACGAGTTCGGTGCCGGTGTTGAGGACCAGGAAGTTGCCGGTCCCGTACGTGTTCTTGGCCTCGCCGGGGGCGTAGCAGACCTGGCCGACGGTGGCCGCCTGCTGGTCGCCGAGGACTCCGGTGATGGGGACGGCCTCCCGCAGCGGCCGGGAGGTGCGGGTCTGTCCGAAGGCCTCCGGGTGGGAGGACGGGTTGATGGTGGGCAGCATCGAACGGGGGATGCCGAAGAAGCCGAGCAGTTCGTCGTCCCAGTCGAGGGTCTCCAGGTCCATGAGCATGGTGCGGCTGGCGTTGGTCACGTCGGTGGCGTGGATGCCGCCGTCGGGGCCGCCGGTGAGGTTCCACAGCACCCAGCAGTCGGTGTTCCCGAAGTAGGCGTGGCCCTGCTCGGCGGCCTCCCGGACCCCGTCGACGTTGTCCAGGATCCACTGGATCTTGCCGCCGGAGAAGTAGGTGGCCGGCGGCAGCCCCGCCTTGCGGCGGATGACGTCGCCCTGGCCGCCCCGTTCGAGGGCCGCGGCGATGGAGTCGGTCCGGGTGTCCTGCCAGACGATGGCGTTGTAGTACGGGCGACCGGTGCGGGGGTCCCAGACGACGGTCGTCTCGCGCTGGTTGGTGATGCCGACGGCCGCCAGGTCGGTGGCGGCGAGGTTGCCGTGCCGGAGGGCGTTCTGGATCACGGAGTTGGTGCGTTCCCAGATCTCCACCGGGTCGTGTTCGACCCACCCCGAGCGCGGGAGGATCTGGGAGTGCTCCAGCTGGTGCCTCGCCACCTCGTTGCCGGCATGGTCGAAGATCATGAAACGGGTGCTCGTGGTCCCCTGGTCCACTGCGCCGACGAAGTCAGGCATGGGTGCCGCCTCCTCTTGGGAATGCCCGCCTGTGGGGAGTGCCGTGCGGGACGGGCCGTACCGCACCCGTCCCGGATCCGGTCAGCTCTCGTCCGGTGCCGGTACCCGTCCGGGGGGCTCCGGTTCGGCGGTCGGCAGGAACCTGCCGATGAAGAACTTGTAGAGTCCCGCTCCCAGCAGACCGCCGATCAGCGGGCCGACGATCGGCACCCAGAAGTAGAAGTGCCCGTACTGGTCCCGCCACGCCCCGCCGTATCCGGTGAAGAAGCTGGCCAGTCGGGGCCCGAAGTCACGGGCGGGGTTGATGGCGTACCCGGCGTTGGTGCCCCAGGCCATGCCGATGGCCACGACGATCAGGCCGACGATGAAGGGGGCCAGGTTGGCGCCGGGCGGCGTGTTGAGCAGGTCCGTGACCGCGAGGATCAGCAGGAGCAGGAGCGCGGTGCCGATGATCTGGTCGCGCAGCGCGCCCCACTCGGTGACCGGCAGGTTCGTGTTCCCGTTGGACGGGAGGGTGGAGAAGACGCCTTGCGTCTTGATGGTGTGGCCGGGGTCGGCCTTGGCCAGTGCCTCGGTGTAGTTCCAGCGGACGATGAGGGCCGCCACGAACGCTCCCGCCGTCTGGGCCAGCGCGTAGGGGGCCACCTTGCTCCACGGGAACCCCTTGAACGCCGCCAGGGCGAGGGTCACCGCGGGATTGAGGTGCGCACCGCTCAGCCGCGCCGCGACGTAGACGCCCAGGGTCACGCCGAGACCCCAGGCCCAGGCGATGCTGTCGTGGTTGCCGAGGCCGCCCGCCGGGTCCGTCAGGGCTCCGCCGGCGACCACCTGGGCCACGACACCGCAACCGAAGAGGATGAGGATCATGGTGCCGGCGAATTCGGCGGAGAGCTCGCCGACCAGCCCCGATCGCTTGAGCCGCTCAGTCATGGGTTCCCGCTTCCCGCCGGCCCGAAGACCGGCTTCGACAGCCCCGAGTCCCCTGTTCGACGGTAGGACGGGTCGCCCTGAAGCGAAAGCGGGGACGATCCCGCGCAGTGCTCCGGCCGGTCTCCGGGCCTGCCGCTCCGGGCTCTGAGGTCTCCGGGCTTTCCGCCCTCTCGTCTCCCCCGGGCGCGCCCGTCCTCGCGGGCGGCCGGGGCGTGACGGCACACTGTCCGTAGGGCGTGCATCGCGCTGCGGCGTGCATCGCGGGTGCGCACGCCTGCGGGCGGCGCTCCGTGACGGCCGCGGACCGCCCGCCCGCCGGGTCCGACCGGGAGGCACACGATGAAGATGCTGATCAACAGTCCGCAGACCGTGGTCGCCGACGCCCTGCGGGGGCTGGCCGCGGCCCACCCGGAACTGGACGTGGACGCCGAGGCCCGGGTCGTCGTCCGGCGGGACGCCCGGGAGGGCGGACGGGTCGGTCTGGTGTCGGGCGGCGGCTCCGGTCACGAGCCCCTGCACGCCGGCTTCGTCGGCCCCGGAATGCTGTCGGCCGCCTGTCCGGGCGAGGTGTTCACCTCGCCCGTGCCCGATCAGATGGTGCGGGCCGCCAAGGCCGTGGACGGCGGGCAGGGGGTGTTGTTCGTCGTCAAGAACTACACGGGGGACGTGCTGAACTTCGACATGGCCGCCGAACTCGCCGAGGAGGACGGCGTCCGGGTCGAGCGCGTCCTGGTGAACGACGACGTCGCCGTGACCGACAGCCTCTACACCGCCGGTCGCCGCGGCACGGGGGCCACGCTCTTCGTCGAGAAGATCGCCGGGGCCCTGGCCGAGGAGGGTGCCCCGCTGGAGCAGGTCGCCGCGGTCGCGCGGCGGGTCAACGAGGCCTCGCGCAGCTTCGGCGTGGCGCTGAGCGCCTGCACCACACCGGCCAAGGGCAGCCCCACCTTCGACCTGCCCGACGGGGAGCTGGAGCTGGGGATCGGGATCCACGGCGAGCCCGGGCGGGAGCGTCGCGCCATGATGCCGGCCGCGGAGATCGCGGACATGGCGGTGGGCGCCGTCCTGGAGGACCTCGCGCAGGTGGCTCCGGCCGACGGGCCGGTGCTGGCCCTGGTCAACGGGATGGGCGCGACCCCGCTGCTGGAGCTGTACGGCTTCCACGCGGAGGTCGCCCGGGTGCTGGCGGAGCGGGGCGTGCCCGTGGCGCGGGCCCTCGTCGGGAACTACGTCACCTCGCTGGACATGGCGGGCTGCTCGGTGACGCTGTGCCGTGCCGACGAGGAACTGCTGCGGCTGTGGGACGCGCCGGTGCAGACGGCCGCGCTGCGCTGGGGGCGCTGAGCGGACGGCGAAGGTCCCGTCCCCGTCCCCCTGCAGGCGGCCGGCCGGGAACGCCGGAGATGACGTCCCGCGATTTCGCTTGGCGTCCCACCGCCCGGGTAGGCGCCAGCCGTGTCCGGCGGATTGCCCGGGCGCGGATCCAAGGAGCGATCCCATGATTCTCATCCTCGGGCTCATCATCCTGATAGCCGCTGTCGTCGTGGGCGTGGCCGGAATATTCGGCAACATGGGAGCCGGTCACGCTCTCGGCACCCGCGGCGATTTCTCTGTTTTCGGCTACGACGTCACCGGCTCGACCGGAGATCTCTTCCTGGCCGGGATCGTGGTGGGCGGCGGCGCTCTGCTCGGCCTGGCCCTGGTCATGGCCGGCGCCCGCCGTTCTGCTCGTCGTTCCGCCCGGGCCCGCCGGGAACTCGGCACCTCACGCCGCCAGGCCGCCGTTGTCGACCGTGAGCGGGACGAGCCGGTCGCACAACGCGACGACACCCGCGACGCCCGCGACGACACCCGCGCCGGCGCCGACACGGCCGCTCCGGTGTCCGGAGCCCCGCGCCGCCGGGGTCACTGGTTCGGCCACCGGGCCGCTCACCGCTGACGCGGTCGTTCTCCCGCGGGCCTCCCGGCCGGTCCGCGCAGTGCCGACGACAGGCGGTCCACCATGCGCTTCCCGTTCCCCTTCCGCTCCGCCCGGCCCGGGCGTCCCCGGCGGGGACGCCGGCCGAGCTATGCCTCCTGGCTGGCGGGTTCGCTCAGCGGGGCCGGCGTGACCCGGCTGCCCGACCGTGGGGACGGCGCCCTCGTCCTCGTCCTCGCCGGGGAGTTCGACGGCGGGACCGTGGCACCGTTCCGCCGGGCCCTGGACGAGGCCCGGGCCTCCCGGGCCGCACGGACCATCATCGACGTCTCCGGAGTCAGTTATGCCGACTCCGGTCTGCTCCGGCTCCTCGTCCAGGCCCATCACCGGATCCCCCGGTTCACGGTGGCGGGCCCCCTCCCCCCTCAGCTGCGCCGGCTGCTGGAGATCAGCGGCGCAGCGGGGGTGCTGCGCCTCACGCCCGACGTCGAAGCGGGGGGGCCGGGCGGGGGCCCCCCCCCCCCCCCCCCCGGGGCGCCCCCCCCCCGGGGGGGCCGCGCACGAGGGCCGCCCGCCCCCCGGCGTCCGGCC